>NZ_JBSFXG010000027.1:0-129685 GCF_053595235.1 Streptomyces sp. NPDC002520
ACGAGATCGGCATGGGCGACAACATCTGGCTCGGCGACCGCGACGCCGTCCGCACCCCCATGCAGTGGACCCCCGACCGCAACGCCGGCTTCTCGACGTCGGACCCCGGACGGCTCTACCTCCCCACGATCATGGACCCGGTCTACGGCTACCAGGTCACCAACGTGGAAGCCTCCATGTCCTCCCCGTCCAGCCTGCTGCACTGGACGCGCCGCATGATCGAGATCCGCAAGCAGAACCCCGCCTTCGGCCTCGGCTCGTTCACCGAACTGCCGTCCTCCAACCCGGCGGTCCTGGCCTTCCTGCGGGAGTACGAGGACGACCTCGTGCTGTGCGTGCACAACTTCTCCCGCTTCGCCCAGCCCACCGAACTCGATCTGCGGGTCTTCGACGGCAGGCACCCGGTCGAGCTGATCGGCGGAGTGCGGTTCCCGGCCATCGGGGAACTGCCGTACCTGCTGACGCTGGCGGGCCACGGCTTCTACTGGTTCCGGCTCACCCGGGTCGCATCCCGCATCGGCCGCCGCCACTGAGCGCCCGGCGCCGAGGAAAGGACGCCTCACCATGCCGAAGACCATCACGCTCCGGCCCACGACCGCGGCCGGCGCCGAACGGCCCCTGGCCTCGCTGAGCGGGCTGTTGCGCGAATGGCTGCCGAAGCAACGCTGGTTCGCCGGCAAGGACCGGCCGGTCACCGATCTGTCGGTGCTGTCCGTGACGGAGCTGTACCCGGGCTGTCTGCACCTTCTGGTGCATGCCTCGCACGCCCCGCTGCCCACTCCCGGCGGCACTCCCCCGCCCGGCGACTGCTACCAGTTGCTCCTCGGCCTGCGCGAGCAGCTCGCGCCGCGCCTGGAACGGGCGTACATCGGCCGCGCCGAGCAGGGCACGCTGGCCGGTCTCGCGGTGTACGACGCGCTGCACGACCCGCGCTCCGCCCAGCTGCTCCTGGAACGGATGCGGCAGCCCGGCACGGCGGGTCCGCTGCGCTTCGAGGCGGCCCCCGAGGCCCGGCTGCCCGGCGGACTGCCCCCGCGGCTGCTGGACGCCGAGCAGTCGAACTCGTCGATCGTGTACGGCGACGCGTACATCCTGAAGCTGTTCCGCCGTATCCAGCCGGGCGTCAACCCCGATCTGGAGGTGCCGGGGGCGCTGGCCGCGCAGGGCTGCCGACGGGTGCCCGCGCCCGTCGCCTGGTTTAGCACGACGGCTCCGCGCCCGGCGACACTGGGTGTGCTCCAGCCGTTCCTGCCCGACGCGACGGACGGCTGGACGCTGGCGTTGGACGCCCTGGCCGCGGGCGACGAGTTCACCACCGAGGCCCGCGAACTGGGCCGGGCCATGGCCGAGGTGCACCTGGCGCTGGCCGAGGCGTTCCCGCAGGGCGGGCAGGGCGACAACGGCCGGACGGCACAGGCGATGTGCGCGCGACTGGACGCCGCCGCACACGCCGTGCCCGGACTGCGGCAGTACGTCCCCGGCCTGCGGGCCGCATTCGGCGCCCTGGCCACCTGCGACACCGGGCCGGCGGCCCAGCGCATCCACGGTGACCTGCATCTCGGGCAGGTGCTGCAGGCGGGACGCGACTGGTTCGTCATCGACTTCGAGGGCGAGCCCTCCCGTCCGCTCGCCGAGCGGCGGGCCGCGCACTCCCCGGTGCGGGACATCGCCGGGATGCTGCGCTCCTTCGACTACGCGGCCCGGCAGCGCCGCCCCTGGCGACCGGAATGGGCGCGCCGCTGCCGGGAGGCGTTCTGCGCGGGCTATGCCGCGCGGGCCGGATGGGATCCACGAAAGAAGCACGCGCTGCTGCGCGCTCACGAGACGGACAGGGCGGTGTACGAGGTGCTGTACGAGGCGAGACACCGGCCGGACTGGCTTCCGGTTCCGATGGCCGCGATCAAGCGGCTCGCGGTGTGGGGAGGCTGAGGAATGGCACTGCGCGACACCTCGCTCCCCGAGTCCGCGGGACCCGTGCGGCCCCTGGCCGTGCCCCTCGATCCGGGCGACCGCGCCCGCCTGCTCGGCGGCGCCCATCACGATCCGCATGCCCTGCTCGGCGCTCATCCGGCGCCGGGAGGCATCCTGTTCCGGGCGTTGCGGCCGAACGCCCGCGCCGTCGGCGTGCTGGTCGACGGGATGCACGCCCCCCTCGCCTCCGAGGGCGACGGGCTCTTCGCGGCGGTGCTGCCGTACGCGGAGATCCCCTCCTACCGGCTGCTGGTGGCGTACGACGACACCGGGCAGGAGGTGGAGGATCCGTACCGTTTCCTGCCCGCGCTCGGCGAACTCGACCTGCACCTGATCCGCGAGGGCCGGCACGAGCAGCTGTGGCAGGCGCTGGGCGCCGAGCCGATGACCCATCAGGGCGTGGCCGGCACCCGCTTCACCGTGTGGGCGCCGAACGCCCAGGGGGTGCGGGTCGCCGGAGACTTCACGTACTGGGACGGCACGCAGTACCCGATGCGCTCGCTCGGCGCGTCCGGTGTGTGGGAGCTGTTCGTGCCGGGTGTCGGCGAGGGCGCCCGGTACAAGTTCGAGATCACCTCCCGCTACGGCGGCCGGTTCCTGAAGGCGGACCCGATGGCCCGCCGCACGGAGGTACCGCCCGCGACGGCGTCCGTCGTGGCGGTGTCGCGGTACGCGTGGGGCGACGCGGAGTGGATGGCCCACCGCGGCGACACGCCCGTGCACGAGGCGCCGTTCTCGGTGTACGAGGTGCATCTGCCGTCCTGGCGACCGGGTTTGACGTATCGCCGATTGGCGGACGAACTGCCCGCGTACGTCAAGGAGATGGGCTTCACGCATGTGGAGTTGATGCCGGTCGCCGGGTATCCCTTCAGCGGCTCCTGGGGCTACCAGGTCACCTCCTACTACGCGCCGACCCCCCGCCTCGGTTCGCCGGACGACTTCAAGCACCTGGTCGACGCGCTGCACCGGGCCGGGATCGGCGTGATCATGGACTGGGTGCCGGCGCACTTCCCCAAGGACGACTGGGCGCTGGGCCGGTTCGACGGGGATCCGCTGTACGAGCCCGGGGACTCCCGGCGGGCGGAGCACCCGGACTGGGGGACGTACGAGTTCGACTTCGGCCGGACCGAGGTGCGCAACTTCCTGGTGGCGAACGCCGTTTACTGGTGCCAGGAGTTCCACATCGACGGGCTGCGGGTGGACGCCGTCGCCTCGATGCTCTACCTCGACTACTCCCGTGACTCCGGGCAGTGGGTGCCGAACGCCTTCGGCGGCCGGGAGGACCTGGACGCCGTCGCCTTCCTGCAGGAGATGAACGCCACCGTCTACCGGCGCTGCCCGGGGGTGGTGACCATCGCCGAGGAGTCCACGGCGTGGGACGGGGTGACCCGGCCGACGGACAGCGGCGGGCTCGGGTTCGGACTGAAGTGGAACATGGGCTGGATGCACGACTCGCTGGAGTACATCCAGCACGATCCCGTGCACCGCAAGTACCACCACAACGAGATGACGTTCTCGATGGTGTACGCGTACAGCGAGAACTACGTGCTGCCCATCTCCCACGACGAGGTCGTGCACGGCAAGCAGGCCCTCGTCTCGAAGATGCCGGGCGACTGGTGGCAGCGGCGTGCCGGCCACCGTGCGTATCTGGGCTTCATGTGGGCGCATCCCGGCAAGCAACTCCTCTTCATGGGGCAGGAGTTCGCCCAGGGAGCGGAGTGGTCGGAGGAACACGGCCCGGAGTGGTGGCTGCTGGACGCGGACTACCACTCCGCGGGCGACCACCGGGGCGTACAGGATCTGGTGCGCGACCTGAACACGCTGTACCGGGCAACGCCGGCGTTGTGGCAGCGGGACACCGATCCGGCCGGGTTCCGGTGGGTGCTGTGTGACGCGGCGGACGACAATGTCTTCGCCTTCCTGCGCTACGACCACCAGGGCTCCCCACTGCTCGCGGTGTCGAACTTCTCCCCGGTCGTCCGTGACGACTACCGCCTGTGGGTCCCGCAGGAGGTTCCTGCCTGGCAGGAGGCGCTGAACACCGATGCGGCGAAGTACGGCGGCGGCGGTGTCGCCGTCGGCGCCCCCGGTGCGCTCAAGGCCGAGGACGGGCACCTGCGGCTCACGCTGCCGCCGCTCTCCACTGTCTGGTTGACGCCCATGCGCTGAACCCGCAGGTGTCGGCGGGCCGCCACGAGGGGCAGTCAGGGTCGTACAGACCCAACGACTGCTCCTCGTGTCGTGAAGAGAAGGGCGGTACCGCGTGCGCACTGTCGGAGTGGAGGAGGAACTCCTCCTGGTCGACCCGGACAGCGGGGAGCCGAAGGCGCTGTCGGCCGCCGTCCTCGCCCGTGCCGCCGAGGGCGATCCCGGGCAGGACGTGTTCCATCAGGAACTGTTCGGGCAGATGCTGGAGTTCGCCACCCGTCCGCAGTGGGACATGGCGTCCCTCGGCGCCGAGATCGTGCACTGCCGCAAGGAGGCGGCCCTGCTCGCCGGCGGGACCGGCTGCGCGGTCGTCGCGCTCGCCACCTGTCCGCTGCCGGTCACCCCGGCTCTGAACGGGCACGAGCGCTACCGGTGGATGGCCGGACAGTTCGGGACCGCCACGCACGACCAGTTCGTGTGCGGCTGCCATGTGCATGTGTCGGTGGAGTCCGACGAGGAGGGCGTCGCGGTCCTCGACCGGCTCCGGCCGTGGCTGGCGGTGCTCCGCGCGGCCAGTGCCAACTCCCCGTTCTGGCAGGGCCAGGACACGGGCTACGTCAGCTACCGCAGCCGGCTCTGGGGGCGCGCTCCGTCGGCGGGGCCGACCGAGCTGTTCGGCTCGGCCGCGCGGTACCACCGGCAGGTGGCGGACATGGTGGCCAGCCGGGTCATCCTGGACCGGGGAATGGTCTACTTCGACGCCCGTCTGTCGGTGCGCCACCCGACGGTGGAGATACGCGTGGCGGACGTGTGCCTGCGGGCGCGGACCACCGTGCTCGTCGCCACGCTGGCCCGTGCGCTGGTGGAGACGGCCGCGCGCGAGTGGCGGGCGGGCCGGCCGCCCCTCGACCACAGCGTGAGCATGCTGCGGATGGCCGCCTGGCAGGCCGCCCGCTCCGGCCTGGACCAGGACCTGCTCGACCCCGTGACCATGCGGCCGCGGCCTGCCCCGGAGGTGCTGCGCGCGCTGCTGGAACACACCGGGGAGGCGCTCGCCGACAGCGGTGACACGGCTCTGGTCGAGGAGGCCGTCGCCGAGCTGCTGCGCCGGGGCGACGGCGCCCGCGAGCAGCGGGCGCTCCTGGACCGGACCGGCAGTCTGCGGGACGTCGTCACGGCGTGCGTGCGCCGCACCCAGGACTGAGAGAACGACTTCGGACACGCGCGGATCATCAGCCGATCACGACTTGCCCCTTCCTGGCACCGAAACCGGTTGCCTGGGCTACATTCGAGCACCGCCGACGACAGTGCCGGTCGGCGGAGTCACCCTCCGCACACCCGGGAGCCGCTCGTGCACGACGTCGCACCCGCTCCAGCCTTCGTCCCGCCGCTCACCGGCGGGCTCGCCGACGCCGTCTTCGAGACCGCCGAGACCGATCCGACGCTGCCGGTGCTCGCGCGGCGCGCCGATCCGGCCTCCGCCGTGTGGGAGGAGATCACGGCGGTCGAGCTGCGGGACGCGGTGGTCGACCTGGCCAAGGGACTGGTCGCCGCCGGGATCTCGCCGGGCCACCGCGTGGCCCTGATGGTCCGTACCCGCTATGAGTGGACGGTGCTGGCGCACGCCCTGTGGACCGTCGGCGCGGAGGTCGTGCCGATCCATCCGGCGTCGTCACGGGAGCAGGTCGAGTGGATCCTGCGGGACGCCGGGTGCGTGGCCGTGGCGGTCGAGGACGAGCAGGGCGTGATGACTGTCGGTACGGTGTGCGCGGGGCTGTCCCGGCTGCGGCACGTGTGGCAGCTGGACGCGGGCGCGCTGTCCCGGCTGGCCGAGCAGGGCAGGACGGTGCCGCTGACCACGGTGGAGTCGCTGCGCCGGCTCGTGCTGCCGGACGCGACGGCGGTCATCGCCTACACCTCCGGCACCTCGGGCCGCCCGCTCGGCTGCGCACTGAGCCACGGCAACCTGGCCTACCCGTGCGACACCCTGCTGGCGGGCTGGGGCCACGCCGCGGCGCCGCCGGGCGAGCAGCCGTCGGTGCTGGCGTTCCTGCCGTTCTCGCACGTGTACGGGATCATGATCCAGCAGATCTGTCTGCGGGGCGGGGTCCTGATGGCGTACGAGCCGGAGACGTCCGGGGAGGCGCTCGGCTCGGCGTTGCGCACGTTCCGGCCGACCTATCTGTACGGCGTGCCGTCGGTGTTCGAGAAGCTGTACAAGACGTTCCTGCGGACGGCCCAGCAGGCGGGCCGGGGTGCGCTGTTCGAGCGGGCGGCGCGGACCGCGCGGGACTTCGCCGACGCCGAGGAGCGCCGGCGGCTGGGCAGCGGTCCGGGGCCCGGCCTCGACCTGCGGCTCCAGCACGCCCTGTACGAACGGACCGTCTACCGCAGGTTGCGGTCCGCGCTCGGCGGGCGCATCCTGCGGGGCACGTCGGGCGGCTCCAGCCTCGACCGGGAGCTGTCCCTCTTCTTCGAGGGCATCGGCGTGTACGTCAACGACGGGTACGGGCTGACGGAGACCTCCGGCGGGGTCACGATGCAGCCGCTGGGCCGGGAGAAGTCGGGGACCGTGGGCCGGCCGGTGCCGGGCACCGACATCCAGGTGGCCGACGACGGGGAGATCCTGGTGCGCGGCCCGTCGGTGTTCCAGGGCTACGTCGGCGACCGGGCGACGACCCGGGCCGCGGTGCGCGGTGGCTGGCTGGCCACCGGGGACATCGGGCGGCTGGACTCGGAGGGTTATCTGACGATCACCGGCCGCAAGAAGGACGTGATCATCACGAGCGGCGGCAAGAGCGTGGCCCCGGCGCCGCTGGAGCGGCGGCTGCGCATGCATCCCCTGGTGCACCAGGCGCTGGTCGTCGGCGACGACCGGCCCTGCGTGGGGGCGCTGATCACCCTGGACCCGGAGTTCCTCGCGCACTGGCGGGCCGCGCTGGCACTCCCGGGCGACGTGCCGGGCCGGGAGGCGCGCGAGGAGAACGCGCTGCGGGAGGAGATCGCCCGCGCGGTCGCCGCGGCCAACAGCACGGTGTCCCGTGCGGAGTCCATCCGGGTCCACCGGATCCTGCAGGAGCCGTTCGCCGCGGACAACGGGCTGCTCACGCCGTCCATGAAGCTGCGCCGGGACGCCATAGCCCGGCGCTACGCTGCCGAGATCGACGCGATGTACGAGGCCCGTTCCGTCGCGGCGCTGCGGCGGGTCCCGGTGGAGCCTGCCGACTGGGACGAGCAGGACGACGTCTTCCGGTAGGCGCTCGCGCGGCGCGGTACCGGCGGCGCGCTACCGGCGGCGGTGTACCGAAAGGGTGCCGTCGAGCGGTGGCCGGCACCTCCCGGTGGGCGGTCGACCCGCACCGTGGCGGTGCTCGTGGCGGCCAAAGGTGCCGCCGGTGCGGTAGGTGAGGCCCGGTCGGGGGCGTACTCGGCCCGGCTGTGGGAACCCGCCCGGTGCGGGGGTGAGCGGCAGCGGCGATCGCCCCGTCCCCGGGGCCGGGACGGCCCGGCGGACGGGGCCGGAGAAGGCGAGATGGCGAAAGAGCCACCGCGGTGGGACGGTGCACCGCTTTCGGAGGAGCGCTACGAGCGTGCGTTCTCCTTCCCCGGTGAGCTGCGCAATGTGACGGGCGCGCGGCTCGCCGCGGAGGAGTTCCTCGGCGTCCTCGCCCGGGACGCCCCGCCCGGCGCGCCCGACTCCTGGGACGACATCCTGCTGGTCGTCACCGAGCTGGCCGCCAACGCGATCCAGTACGCGCCCGGGCCGTTCGGGCTGGTGCTGCGCCGCACCTTCGACGGGGTGCACGTGACCCTGCACGACACCAGCACCGTCCGCCCGAAGCCACGGCCGTTCCACCCGGCCACGGGCGGCGGCGGGATCGGCTGGCACCTGCTGCACACGCTGTGCGACCAGGTCAGCGTGGTCGTGGAGGACCACGGCAAGGACATCCACGTGTTCCTGCCCTGGTGACCGGGCCACATGAGTTCGATGTGTATCTGTGCGAGATCCGGATACACCCGGCCTCGTGGGGGCATGCTGGTGCCCACGCGTTCGTCTGCCTGCCGCACCCGACTGGCGCAACGGCCCAGGGCACGGTGGGATCGATGTGGTGGCAACGGTCCAGGGCATGCGAACGGCGTCTAGTCGGACCGGCCTGGAGCCGCAGAAAGGGATGAACACCGTGACACGACCCAGGATCCTGGTGGTGGGGGCGGGCTTCGCCGGAGTCGAGTGCGTCCGCCGCCTCGAGCGGAAACTCGCCCCGGACGAGGCCGACGTCACGCTGGTGACGCCGCACTCCTACCAGCTCTACCTCCCCCTGCTGCCCCAGGTCGCCTCCGGTGTGCTCACGCCGCAGTCGATCGCCGTCTCCCTGCGCCGCAGCAAGAAGTACCGCACCCGGATCATGCCGGGCGGCGTGATCGGCCTGGACCTGCGGGCCAAGGCGGCCGTCATCCGCACCATCACCGACGAGGTCGTCAACGAGCCCTACGACTATCTCGTGCTGGCGCCGGGCAGCGTGACCCGCACCTTCGACATTCCGGGTCTGACCGACTACGCGTTCGGCATGAAGACCCTGGCCGAGGCCGCCTACATCCGCGACCACGTCATCTCGCAGCTGGACCTGGCGGACGCCAGTGACGACCCGGCCGAGCGTGCCGCGCGACTGCAGTTCGTGGTGGTCGGCGGCGGATACGCGGGCACCGAGACAGCGGCCTGCCTGCAACGCCTCACGCACGCGGCCGTGCAGCGCTATCCGCGCCTCGACCCGAGCCTGATCAAGTGGCATCTGATCGACATCGCGCCGAAGCTCATGCCGGAACTGGGCGACAAGCTCGGCCGCAGCGCCCAGGAGATCCTGGGCCGCCGGGGAATCGAGATCTCGCTGGGCGTGTCCATCGAGAAGGTGAGCGAGGACGAGGTCACCTTCACCGACGGCCGGGTGGTGCCGACCCACACCCTGATCTGGACGGCGGGTGTGGCCGCCAGCCCGCTGATCGGCACGCTGGGTGCAAAGACGGTCCGCGGCCGGCTCGTGGTCACCCCGGAGATGACCGTGCCGGGCCAGGACGGGGTGTTCGCCCTCGGCGACGCCGCGGCCGTACCCGACCTCGCCAAGCACGAGGAGGGCGCGATCTGCCCGCCCACGGCCCAGCACGCCATGCGCCAGGGCCGGAAGGTCGCGGAGAACGTCATCGCGGCGCTGCGCGGGCAGCCGCTCCAGCCGTACGTCCACAAGGACCTGGGCCTCGTCGTCGACCTCGGCGGCAAGGACGCCGTGTCCAAGCCGCTGGGCATCGAACTGCGCGGCGTCCTCGCCCAGCTGGTGGCCCGCGGCTACCACTGGTCGGCGCTGCGCACGAACGTCGCCAAGGTCCGGGTCATGACCAACTGGCTGCTGAACGCGGTCGCCGGCGACGATTTCGTCCGCACCGGCTTCCAGTCCCGCAGGCCCGCCCGGTTGAAGGACTTCGAGTACACGGACACCTATCTGACGCAGGACCAGGCTCACTCCGAGGTGGAGGGCGGCGCGGCCGGGAGTTCCTGAGGCGCTCCCGGCACCGCGGACCGCCGGCCTCTCCTTGCGGCGAGTGACCCGGGACCTCGTACGATGCAGGTCGAAGATCATGGTCCGACAGGGAGAGAGCGCGGCGGCGTGAGGGCAGCGGGACGAGCGGTGCACGTGCGGTTGTGGGACCGGCTCGCGGCGTCCGATCCCGGGCTGCTGCGGCTCGCCGCGGGGCTGCGCACGGTGACCTCCATCGCTCTCACCCTCGCCGTGCTGGCCCTGATGGGTGTCCCTGTGCCCCAGTTGGTGGCGGGGGCCGTGTCCGCGATGGTCGCGACCTTCGCCATCGGGGAGAAGCAACGCTCCTCCCAGGCCGTCACCCTGGCCCTGGGGCTGCCGGTGGCGCTGGTGTCGGTGACACTGGGCGCGGTGCTGAACCAGTGGGTCGTGGTCGGTGACCTGTTCTTCGTCGCGCTCATGTTCTGCGCCGTCTACAGCCGCCGGTTCGGCGACCGCGGCACGGCACTGGGCCTGATCGGCTTCCAGATCTACTTCCTGTCGCTGTTCGTCCAGGCGAGAACCCACACCCTGCCCGCCCTGTACGCCGTCATCGCCATCTCCTTCGTGTGCAGTGCCGTGGCCCGGTTCGTGCTGCTGCCGGGAAGCCCGGCGGTCACGCTCGGCAGGCTGCGGCAGGCCTTCCGTGCCCGGCTCGGCCAGCTGATCACCGCTCAGATCGAGTTGCTGGACGCCGGTCCCGACGACGTGGACAAGGTTCTGGAGGACGTGCGCACCGGCACCGCCCGGCTGCACGAGACGGCGCTCATGATCCAGGGCCGCCTCGAGGACGGCACCTCCGACGAGGCGATGGCACGGTTGCTGCAGCGCCGGGTCGCCGACACCGAGGTCGCGGCCGAGCGGCTCGGGCTGATGCTGCTCACCGCGCGCAGTGCGGCGCGGACCGACACGCTCACCCTGCACCTGCCGGGGGCCCCGGTGCCCTCGGGCGGCGAACTGCCGGTGCGGGACGAGGCGACCGCCGCTCTGCGCCGGGACCTGGAGGCGCTGCGCCTGCTGGTGGTGCGGCCGGTGGGCGAGGCCTCGGGCACAGCGTTCGCGCACGTGCGCAACCGGCTGCTGGGGTACCGCGAGGAGGACCAGCTGCCGCAGGCGTCCGCGCCAGTGCAGGACGTCTTCCGTGGGCTCGGCGAGCTCGCGCGGGCCGTGGTCGGGCTGCGGACCGCCCTGGAGGGGCCGCAGGACGAGTCCGACGACTCCCCGGCGACGGCGCGCTCCCGCGAGGAGCTGGACGCCGAGAACGCCGCCATCGAGAGCAGCGAGGAGAGCGAGGCCGAGGCGGCGCCGACCGGGTTGCGGCGGCCGACCACCCGGGCGGCCGTGCAGGTGGCGGTGGGTTCCTGCCTGGCCATCACCGGGGGCGAGCTGCTGTCCAGCAACCGCTGGTACTGGGCGGTGCTGACCTGCTGGATCGTGTTCGTCAACACCTCGTCCACCGGGGAGATCCTGGTGAAGGGGTACCGGCGGCTGCTCGGCACGGTCCTCGGCGTGGTGGCCGGTATCGGGCTCGCCGGACTGGTCGGGCACCACACGTGGACGGCGTTCGCGCTGGTGCTGGTGTTCGTCTTCGCGATGTTCTACTCCGCTCCCCTGTCCTACACGCTGATGTCGTTCTTCGTGACGGCGGCTCTGGGACTGCTCTACACGTTGCTGAACACGTACAGCCTCTCGGTGCTCGTGGTGCGCATCGAGGAGACGGCGCTGGGCGCGGCCTGCGGGGTGCTCGCTGCGGCGGTCGTGCTGCCGGTCAACACCGACCGGCGTACCAACGAGCTGCTCGTCGCCGTCCTCGACAAGCTGGCGGACCTCACCCGTGCGGCGGTGGACCAGCTGAGCGGCAATCCGTACGCCGACCTGGTGGACAAGGCGCGCGAGCTGGACCAGGCGCTGGCGGATCTGCGGGCCGGCACGCAACCGCTGACCCAGCGTCTGACCCCGCTGCGCGCCCGCCGGAACACCGCCCAGTACGTCGTGGCGCTGCTGGAGACGTGCGCGTACCACGGGCGTTCGCTCGCGGCCACCGCCGAGTTGCTGCCCACCCACCCGTCGATCGCGGCGGATCCGCGGCTGCGCGGGGTCTGTGCGCGGATCGTGCACAACATCGAGGCGATCGCCGCGCATGTCCGGGACTCACGCTCGACGGCCGAGATCGAGACCGGCCCGAGCATCGCGTCGATGCTGGAACCGGGCACGCTGAGCACCCCTCGCTACGGCCGGGTGACCGACCGGGTCCTGCGGCATCTGCAGCGTCTGGACGAGGCGGTGACCGGCCTGGCGCGGCCCCTCGGCCTGCGCGTCGAGCGGCCGAAGAAGTGACGACGTGCGAGGCCTGACGCCACACGAGTGAAACGGGTCACTTAGCCCGTTCTCGGTTGTGCGAGCGCCCAGGGGATGGTTTATCGTTCACGCATACCTGGTGACGGAGTGAAGCCGGACCGACCCCCGCGCATCCTCCGGGCATCACCACATACGGCCCTGGCTGGTCTCCCCCGTCCAGCCAGGGCTTTTTTCTGTCCGCGGCACGGTTCACCGGCCGAAACCCGCGTTCTTCGAGGTGCTCGGCGCGGCGGCAGCGGCTGAAATGGGCTTAGGGAAAGCACCCGAACCGCCGCCGGCGAGGAGCCCCGCGCCATGACCAAAGCGATAAAACTGCTGACCGCCCTGCCCCAGGCACAGCGCGAGCGCCTGATGGAGCTGGCCCAGGAAGTCTCCTTCCCGGAGGACTCCCGGATCTTCGAGGCGGGCGGCGTCGCCGACCGCTTCTGGGTGATCCGCTCCGGGGCTGTCTCCCTGGACCAGCAGGTCACCTCCCGGCAGCACGTCACCGTCGCCACGCTCGGCGCCGGTGACATGCTCGGCTGGTCCTGGCTGTTCCCGCCGTACCGGTGGGACTTCGGGGCGGTGGCCTTCAGCAACGTACGGGCCTACGAGTTCGACGGGCCCTCCGTGCTCGCGCTGTCCGTGGAGGACCCGCTGCTCGGGCTGTCGCTCGTGCGCACGGTGGCCGAGATCCTCGCCCACCGCCTGGAGACGACCCGCGGCAAGCTGATGGACCAGTACGCGATCCGGCGGCAGCGGCCGGTGTAGGCCGTCAGATCCGGTAGCGGCGCAGCGCCGGGACCGCGGCGGCCAGCACCAGCATCACCGCGACGACGAGCACGCCGCCGCCGGCCACGGCGGCCCGGGGGCCGAACGCGGAGCCGGCGGTGCCGTGCAGCACGTCGGCGAGGCGCGGCCCGCCCACGACGACCACGGTGAACACGCCCTGCATCCGGCCGCGCATCTCGTCGGTCGCCGCGGACAGCAGGATCGCCTGCCGGAAGACCATCGAGACCATGTCGGCCACGCCCGCGGCGGCGAGGAAGACCAGCGCCACCCACAGACTGCCGCTCAGGCCGAACCCGGTGATGGCCACACCCCAGGCGACCACGGCGCCGATGACCATCCAGCCGTGCCGCCGCGCCCGCGAGAACACCCCGGAGAACAGTCCGCCCAGCACCGCGCCCACCGCGATACCGGCGAACAGCACGCCGAGCGCGAGCCCTTCGCCGTAGGAGGCGTACGTCTGCGCGGCCAGCTGCGGGTACAGGGCACGGGGCATGCCGAAGACCATGGCGACGATGTCGGCGAGGAAGGACAGCAGCAGCACCTTGTTCCCGGCGATGTAGCGGAACCCGGCCGCTATCTCCCGCAGCCCGGCCCGGCGTGTGGCCGGCTCGCCCAGCGGCGGCAGCGCCGGGAGCCGGAAGACGGCCCACACGGTGACGCACAGGGCGAGCGCGTCGATCAGGTACAGCGAGGACAGGCCGACGACCGGGATCAGCGCTCCGGCCAGCAGTGGGCCCACCACCAGGCCCGTCTGCATCATGGTCGCGCCGAGCGCGTTGGCGGCCGGAAGCTCCTCGGCCGGCACCAGACGGGCGATGGAGGCGCTGCGGGCCGGGGAATTGAGCCCGAACAACGCCTGCTGCGCGGCGAACAGCAGCATCAGGACCACCACGGAGCCCCTACCGGTGGCGGCCTGTGCCCAGAACAGCAGCGAGGTCACCGCGATACCGCTGTTGGTGACCAGCATCAGCCTGCGCCGGTCCACCATGTCGGCGACCGCGCCGCCCCACAGCGCGAACACGACCATGGGCACCAGACCGGCGAGGCTCGCGTAGCCGACCCAGGCCGAGGAGTGGGTGAGGTCGTAGATCTGCTTGGGGACGGCGACGGCGGTGAGCTGACTGCCGACGGCGGTGACGACGGTCGACGACCACAGGCGCCGGTAGGCCGGGATGCGCAGGGGCCGGGTGTCCATCGCCCAGCGGCGCCAGCCGCGCCGGGGCGGGGCCGGCGCGGCCCGGGAGGCGGTGTCGGGGTCGGTGCCGCTGCCGCTGCTACTGCTGCTCTCGCTCGTGTCCACGGATTTCCTGGTTGCTCGATACATCTTTCGATTCGAGCCTCACTATCGCAGCAACTCCTGTGACGGCCGAACCGATTGCCTGCGCGAGCCCGCCGCCTCTCCCTCGGTTCGCAGCCCGGTGCCGGGCCCAAGGACACGGCGGGCGGCGAGGGCGCCGTAGCAGAGCAGCAAGACCCCGCCGACCAGACCGCCGCCCGCACCGCCCCGGGCCAGGCCACGACCACCGCACCGACGCCGCCGACCCCGAGCGCGATGTCCGGCCGCTCGGCAGGATGCGGTACCTGCCGGTGGCCGCGCCCGGCTTCGCCGACCGCCATCTCGCCGGACCGCTGCCGGACGTGCTGCCCGGGGCCCCTGTCGTGGCCCTCGACCGCAAGGACGACTTCCAGGACGGCTTCGTCCGCCGGGTGGGCGGCAGCGGCGCCGGCCCGCTGCGGCACTACGTGCCCACCTCGGAGGGATTCGTCGCCGCTGTCGCCGCGGGCCTCGGCTGGGGCATGGTCCCGGAGTCCCAGGCCCGCCCGCTGCCGAACGCGTCGATGGACGTGGCCCTGTACTGGCAGCAGTGGAAGCTCGACTCCCCCGCGCTGGCAGCCCTGGCGGAGGCGGTGACGGCCACGGCGGCGCAGGCGCTGCGCGGCTGAACCGGACGCCTGCTCGAACTCCTCGCCACGGGTGCCTGGTCGGGCGCGCGTCCTCGGCCCCGAGGCCTTCCCCGCCCGCCCCTTCCTCGACCTGCTGACCGAGTACGGCTCCCCGTCGGTAGTGACAGGGAGCCGTGCCGGGGCCGGCGCACACGGCGCGTGCGGGGAGTGCGTCGGCTCGCCGGGGCTCAGGCGCGGTTCGGTTTGCCCTTGGCGTAGAGCCAGGTGTGGAAGAGCCCGTCGAGCTTCTTGCCGGACAAGCGCTCGGCGAGCTTCACGAACTGGGCCGTCGTGCCGTGTCCGCCCCGGTGTTCGGCCGCCCAGGTGCGCAGGGTCCGCAGGAAGACCCGGTCGCCCACGGCCTTGCGCAGTTCGTGCAGGGTCATGGCGCCTCGGTCGTAGACCGGCGTGCCGAAGATGTTCTTGCCGCTGCCCGGGTCGCCGGGCGGGTAGGCCCACAGGTCGTCGCTCGCGGGGCGGGCGTAGAGCGCGTCGAAGGTCTTCTGGGCGCTCCGGCCGCCGTGCTGCTCGTCGTAGAGCCACTCCGTGTAGGTGGCGAAGCCCTCGTTGAGCCAGATGTCCTTCCACGCGGTCAGCCCGACGGAGTCGCCGAACCACTGGTGGGCGTTCTCGTGGACGAGGGTGGCGAGGTCGGGTGCCGAGTCGTAGACCGGCCGGCTCTGGGTCTCCAGGGCGTAGCCGACGTCCGGTGCGTGATCGACGATCGAACCGGCGGCGCGGAACGGGTAGGGCCCGAACAGCCTGCTCTCCCAGGCGAGTACGGAGGGCAGCTTCTTCAGCACCGGCGCGGCGTCCCGGGCCTCCCGTGCGTCGACGGCGTTGACCACCTGGATGCCGTCGGGCGTGGTGTACCGCTCCAGCGCGAACTTTCCGACGGTGGCGGTGGCCAGGTACGCGGCCATGGGTTCGGGCTGGTGCCAGCGGAAGGTGGTGCGGTCGTGCTCGGTGTGCTGCCCGGCCAGGACGCCGTTGGCTACGGCGGTGCGTCCCTTCGGGACGGTGATCGTGAAGTCGTACGACGACTTGTCCTTCGGGTGGGCGTTCGCCGGGAACCAGGTCATCGCGCCCTGCGGTTCGCCCGCGACGAACGCCCCGTCGTCCGTGGGGATCCAGCCGTCGGCGGAGCCGTCCGGGTCCGTGACGGGCCCTGGCGTGCCGTTGTAGGTGACGGTGATCCGGAAGGACTGGCCCTCGTGGAGCACGTGGCGTGGGGTGACGACGAGTTCCTGGCCGCTGCGGGTGAAGCCGGCGGCGGCGTGGTCGACGGTGACGCCGGTGACCTTCAGTCCCTTGAGGTCGAGGTCGAAGCGGCTGAGTCGCTCGGTGGCGCGGGCGGTGAGCACCGCCTTGCCGTCGAGGTGCCGGGAGGAGGTGTCGTAGCGCAGCGTCAGGTCGTAGTGGCGGACGTGGTAGCCGCCGTTGCCGCTGAGCGGGAAGTAGGGGTCGCCGGCGCCGGCCGCGCCGGTCGCGCCGGCCGCCGTCGGGGCCGCGGCCCCGAGCACCGCCGCCACGGCGACGGGCACGGTGGCGAGGACCGTCTCGCGGCGGAGGACTGCGGTGCGTCGTCGTACGGCCGGTCTGCGAGTTGACGTCACGTGCGGTCCTCCGGGGGGGCGCGATCGATTCCGCACAGACTAGAGGCACCGGCCGTGTGCGTTCCCCCTCGATCAGGTCAAGTCACGCCGCGTCGCGGCACTGGACCGCCGAGCGCCCGAAGTACGCTCGCCGCACCGTCCGCGACCCGAGGAAGGCACGACCGTGAGCGTTCGCGTGCGCCGGATCTACGACCCGCCCGAGCCCGACGACGGCCTGCGTGTACTGGTGGACCGGCTGTGGCCGCGCGGAATGACCAAAAAGGAGGCGAAGTTCGACGAGTGGCCGAAGGGACTCACGCCGTCCACGGAACTGCGCCGCTGGTACCACGGCAACAAGGGCTCGTTCGACGAGTTCCGGGACCGCTACGAGGCGGAACTACAAGAGCCCGAGGCCGCCGAACTGCTCGACGGCCTCAGGCGATCGGCCCGCAAGGGCCCGGTGACCCTCCTGACGGCGTCCAGGACGCCGGAGACGAGCCATGCGGCGGTGCTGACGGAGTTGCTGAAGCACTGAGCCGCGCACCGGCCCCGCGAGTCAGCCCGTCTGCCGTGCCGCGTGCCGGCCGGCCGCCCGGCCCGAGAAGAGGCAGCCGCCGAGGAAAGTGCCCTCCAGGGCGTTGTAGCCGTGGACTCCTCCGCCGCCGAAGCCGGCCACCTCGCCGGCCGCGTACAGCCCGTCGACGGGCTCGCCGTCGGCGCCGAGGGCGCGGGAGTCGAGGTCGGTCTGGATGCCGCCGAGGGTCTTGCGGGTCAGGACGTGCAGCCGGACGCCGATCAGTGGCCCGGCGGCGGGGTCGAGGACGCGGTGCGGGGAGGCGACCCGGCCGAGCCGGTCGCCGATGTAGCGGCGGGCGTTGCGGATGCCCTGGACCTGGGAGTCCTTGCTGTAGGGGTTGGCCATCTGCAGGTCGCGGGCCTCGATCTGGCCGCGCACCTCGGCCGCGTCCAGCAGCGGCTTGTCCGTCAGGCCGTTCATCTTCTCGACCAGCCGCTCCAGGGTGTTCGCGGTGACGAAGTCCGCGCCCTTGTCGACGAAGGCCTGGACGGGCGCGGGGGCGCCCTTGCCCAGCAGCCGGTCCCTGAGCACGGCCTTGCGGTCCTTGGCCGTGATGTCGGGGTTCTGCTCGGAGCCGGAGAGCGCGAACTCCTTCTCGACGATCTTCCGGGTGAGGACGAACCACGAGTGGTCGTATCCGGCGATGTCCTCGGTGGTGCGCAGGTACTTGAGCGTGCTGAGGGTGTCGTAGCCGGGCAGGCAGGGGTCGGGCAGGCGGCGGCCGAGGGCGTCGAGCCAGATGGAGGACGGGCCGGGCAGGATGCGGATGCCGTGGCCGGGCCAGACGGGGTCCCAGTTCTGCAGGCCCTCGGTGTAGTGCCACATGCGGTCGCGGTTGACCAGGCGCACGCCCGCGGCGGCGCTGATGTCGAGCATGCGGCCGTCGACGTAGGCCGGGACGCCGGTGACCATCTCGGCGGGGGCCTTGCCGAGCCGCTCGGGCCAGTAGCGGCGCACGATGTCGTGGTTGGCGCCGATGCCGCCGCTGGTGACGACGACGGCCTGGGCGGTGAGTTCGAACTCGCCGACGCGGTCGCGGTTGGAGGCGACCCCGCGAGGCGAGTCGTCGTCGGCGAGGACGGTGCCGCGCACCCCGCGGGCCGCGCCGTCCTCGATGACCAGTTCGTCGACCTGGTGGCGGTGGTAGAAGGTGAGCAGCCCGTCCCGGGCGGCCTGCCGGGCGTGGCGGACGAAGGGCTCGACGACGCCGGTGCCGGTGCCCCAGGAGATGTGGAAGCGGGGTACGGAGTTGCCGTGGCCGTCCGCCCGCAGGTCGCCGCGCTCGGCCCAGCCGACGCTCGGCAGCAGTTCGATGCCGTGCCCCTGGAGCCAGGAACGCTTCTCGCCGGCCGCGAACCCGACGTAGGCGCGGGCCCAGCGCACCGCCCAGGAGTCCTCGTCCTCGAGCCGGTCGAACCGGGCGCTGCCCCGCCAGTCGTTCCAGGCCAGGTCGAAGGAGTCCTTGATGCCGAGGCGGCGCTGCTCGGGCGAGTCGACGAGGAAGAGCCCGCCGAGGGACCAGAACGCCTGGCCGCCGAGGTTGGCGGCGTTCTCCTGCTCGACCAGGGCGACCCGTCGGCCCCGGCTGGTGATTTCGTGCGCCGCGACCAGGCCGGCGAGGCCCGCTCCGACGACGATGACGTCCGCGTCCATGGCGTCCGTGTCCCTTCGTCTACGTCCGTCTACGACTCATTCAGGGGTGCCGCCGCCGTCGGTCAGCAGGGCCGTGAGCAGTTGCCCCAGCCAGGTGCGGGCCGCGTCGACGTCCTTGTCCAGCAGCAGTTGGACGGTGACGCCGTCGTAGGCCGCGACGACCGCGCGGGCCGCGCTGTCGACATCGCCGAGCACGGCGGGCAGTTCGGTGTGGCCCCGGGCCCGGAAGAGCCGGTCGGCGACGGCCTCGCGGAGCCGGGTGCGGTGGTCGAGGAGGACCTGGGCGACGGCCGGGTCGCGGGCCGCGTGCACCAGGAAGTCGGTCTTCACCAGCAGCCAGTCCACGTCGAGCAGCAGGACCTCGGTGACGCGGTCCACGGAGGCGGGCACGTCGAGGTCCGGCCCGTCCTTCGCCAAGGCGTCGGCCACCTGGGAGGCGATGAGGTCGGCGCGGTCCCGGTACAGGGCGAAGAACAGTTCGTCGAGGGTGGCGAAGTTGGAGTAGAAGGCGCCCCGGCTGTAGCCGGCCGCCTCGCAGACCTCCTCGATGGAGACCCGCCCGAAGCCTTTGGCGGCGAAGACCGCGAAGGCGGCGTCGAGCAGGTTGGCCCGTGTCTGCGCACGTCGCCTGGTGACCCGCCGGGCCGTGCCCTGTGCCGTCATCACCGCCACCCCCGTTCGATACGTGAATGTATCCGATACATCAATGTATCGAAAGGGGCTTCGACAGCTTCGATTATGGGAACGCATTTTCGATTAAGGGGTAGGCTGACCCCATGGCCACCCACCTCCAGGGCTCCCTGTTCGACCAGACCGACGAACTGCGCCTCGGTCCCCTCGACGGGCTGCGCAGGACCGAACTGGGCACCGGCGCCTGGATCGACGTGCTGCCGGGCTGGCTGAGCGGCGCCGACACCCTGTTCGAGCACCTCGCCGAGGAGGTCCCCTGGCGGGAGGAACGCCGCACGATGTACGACAACGTGGTGGCCGTACCGCGTCTGCTCGCCCAGTACCGCGCGGGCGACCCGCTGCCCCACCCGGTGCTCGACGAGGCCCGCGCGGCCCTGAGCGCGCACTACGCCGAGGAACTGGGCGAGCCGTTCACCACCGCCGGGCTGTGTTTCTACCGTGACGGGCGGGACAGTGTCGCCTGGCACGGCGACCGGATCGGGCGAGGGGCCCGCGAGGACACGATGGTCGCGATCCTGTCCGTCGGCGCGCCCCGGGACCTGCTGCTGCGGCCCGCGGGAGGCGGCGGCGAGAGCGTCCGGCGGCCCTTGGGACACGGCGACCTCATCGTCATGGGCGGCTCCTGCCAGCGCACCTGGGAACACTGCGTCCCCAAGACCACGCGCGCGACCGGACCCCGGATCAGCGTCCAGTTCCGGCCGCACGGCGTGCAGTGACACACCACCCGGGACGCCGCACGCGCGGACGCGACGCGCATCTGATTGGCTGTCCCCGGCGTTTTGTCGCGAGGGGCTGGGAGATCATGCGCACAGAGGTACATCAGGTCGCCGACGGCACCTTCCTGGTGCACGGCAACCACGTCAACTGGGTGATCCTCAAGGACGGTGACTCCGTCACCCTCGTGGACACCGGCTACCCCGGGGACCGGCAGGGCGTCCTCGAATCCCTCGCCGAGGTGGGCAGTTCACCGGAGGCGGTGGCCGCGGTCCTGATCACCCACGCGCACAACGACCACGTGGGCTCCGCCGATTACCTGCGCGGCGCCTACGGCACCCCGGTCTACCTGCACCCGGCGGAAGTCCCGCACGCGCGCCGGGACTTCCTCCAGCAGGCCACCGTCGCGGACGTGCTGCGCAACGCCTGGCGGCCGGGCGTGGTGCCCTGGGCGGTGCACGTGATCCGGGTGGGCGGAGCCGCCGACCACCCCGTCACCGCTCCCGACCCGTTCCCGGCCCAGGGCCCGCTCGACCTGCCGGGGCGTCCCGTCCCCGTGCACACCCCTGGCCACACGGACGGCCACTGCGTCTACCACCTGCCCGACGCCGGGATCGTGATCTCCGGAGACGCCCTGGTCAGCGGCCATGCCACCTCACGGATCCAGGGGCCCCAGCTGCTGCTCGACTTCTTCCAGCACGACCGTGCGGGGGCGGTGTCCTCGCTGGACCTGATCGGGGCGCTCGACGGCGACGTCCTGCTTCCCGGGCACGGCCCGGTCCACCGGGGCTCCGTACGCGCCGCCGCCGAACTGGCCCTGTCACGGGCCTCCTAGCAAGGCCGTGGAACCAGCGGCTCACCCGTGCGAGGGCGGCTCCTGCGGAACCACGGCCACGGGGCACCCGGCGTGGTGCAGCACCCCGTGCGTGACCGAGCCGATGCGGGCGCCGACGGCCGTGCGGTGCGCCCGGCGGCCCACGACCATCAGCTGGGCGCGAGGGGCCGCCGACAACAGCACCTGCCCGGCGCTGCCCATCTCCACGTGCTCGGTCACGGGCACGTCCGGGAAGCGCTCCCGCCAGGGCGAAAGCGCCTCGGTCAGGGCCTGCTTCTCGTACGGCTCGAGACCGCCCGCGTCGTCCAGGAGCTTGAGGGAGCCGGGGCTGTAGGCGAAGACCGGCGGCAGGGTCCAGGCGCGTACGGCCCTCACTCCGGCCCCGCGGGCCGCCGCCGTCTCGAACGCGAACCGCAGCGCGGCCGCGCTGTCCTGCGGGGTTCCGTGCTGGCCCACCACGACGTCCCGTCCCGCGGCCTCCGTCGCCGCCTGGTCCCCGGCGCGCACCAGGACCACGGGCCGGGTCGTCTCGGCGATCACGTGCCGGCCGACCGAGCCGAGCAGGAACCCGATCAGCGGACCGTGCCCGCGCGAGCCCAGGACCAGCATCTCGGCGTCCTCGGCGGTGTCGGACAGTACCCGCGCGGGCCCGCCCTCCAGCACGTCCCCATGGACCTCGAGCCCGGGGTGCCGGCCGGAGACGGTGCGCACGGCCTCTGCCACCCCGTCCGACACCCAGCCGTGCTGGGTGTCCCGGTCGGCCGTGGCGAGCGACTCGGCGTAGCGCCACGCGTGCACCACGCGCAGGGGCAGCCCCCGGCGTACGGCCTCCCTGGCCGCCCAGTCCAGCGCGGCCAGGCTCTCCTCCGTACCGTCCACCCCTGCCGTGATCGGGCGTGTCATGCGTGGGCCTCCTCGTCGTTCCGCGTCCGCGGAGATCGGTTGTGATCAGTCTTCACCACGTCGTGCCCATGTCCCCGCCACAGGGGCGGATGATCACGGACCTGCCGTGAACCGGAGCGAACCCGGGCGATCGAACATACGATGGGCGGGACCGGCGCGGTGGACCCGCGACACCGTCCGTGGATCCGACCACTCGGGGTGGGAGAGGCATGGCACAGGCTGCCGACGCAGCGAGGACCGTCATCCTGACCGTGGACGACGACCCGGGAGTCTCCCGTGCCGTCGCCCGGGACCTTCGGCGGCGCTACGGCGAGTCGTACCGGATCGTGCGCGCGGAGTCCGGCGACTCCGCGCTGGACGCGCTGCGTGAGCTGAAGCTGCGCGGCGATCTGGTGGCGGTGATCCTGGCCGACTACCGGATGCCCCAGATGAACGGCATCGAGTTCCTGGAACAGGCCCTGGACGTGTATCCGGGGGCGCGGCGCGTGCTGCTCACGGCGTACGCGGACACCGACGCGGCGATCGACGCGATCAACGTCGTCGACGTCGATCACTATCTGCTCAAGCCGTGGGATCCGCCGGAGGAGAAGCTCTACCCGGTGCTGGACGACCTCCTGGAGGCGTGGCACCACAGCGACTACCGGCCCGTGCCCAGCACCAAGGTCGTCGGGCACCGCTGGTCGGCGCGCTCCTCGGACGTGCGGGAGTTCCTGGCCCGCAACCAGGTGCCGTACCGCTGGTACTCGGTCGAGGAGCCGGAGGGGCAGCGGCTGCTGGCCGCGGCGGGGCAGGACGGGCAGCGGCTGCCGCTGGTCGTCACCCCGGACGGCACCGCCCTCGTGGAGCCCGAGGCGCCCGAGCTGGCCGCCCGGGTGGGTCTGGCGACGACGCCGACGGCCGACTTCTACGACCTCGTCGTGATCGGCGGCGGCCCGGCCGGCCTGGGGGCCGCCGTGTACGGCGCCTCGGAGGGCCTCAGGACGGTCCTGGTGGAGCGGTCGGCCACCGGCGGGCAGGCCGGGCAGAGCTCCAGGATCGAGAACTACCTCGGCTTCCCCGACGGCGTCTCCGGCGCCCAGCTCACCGAGCGGGCGCGACGGCAGGCGGCCCGGTTCGGCGCGGAGATCCTGACCGCGCGCGAGGTGACGGGGCTGGAGATCAACGGGGCGGCCCGCGTCGTCCGGTTCTCGGACGGCTCGGCGATCGCGGCGCACAGCATCATCCTGGCGACCGGCGTGCAGTACCGGCAGCTCGATGCCGCGGGCTGCACCGATCTGACCGGCTGCGGGGTGTTCTACGGCTCCGCGCTCACCGAGGCGACCGCCTGCCAGGGGCACGACGTGTACATCGTCGGCGGCGCCAACTCGGCGGGCCAGGCGGCGATGTACCTGTCCCGGTTCGCCAAGTCGGTGACGCTTCTGGTGCGCGGCCCCGATCTGTCGGCGTCGATGTCGTACTACCTGATCCAGCAGATCAACGAGGCCCTGAACATCTCGGTGCGCAGCCGCACGGTGGTCGACGCGGCGCACGGCAGCGACCGTCTGGAGCAGCTGACCCTGCGTGATGTGCAGACGGGCGAGAGCGAACGGGTCGACGCCCAGTGGATGTTCGTGTTCATCGGCGCCGCCCCGCTCACCGACTGGCTGGACGACACGGTGCTGCGCGACAAGCGCGGCTTCATCCTGGCCGGGCCCGATCTGACCGCCGACGGGCGGCCGCCGGCCGGCTGGGAGCTGGACCGGCCGCCGTACCACCTGGAGACCAGCATTCCCGGCGTGTTCGTGGCGGGCGACGCGCGCGCCGAGTCCGCGAAAAGGGTCGCGTCCGCCGTCGGAGAGGGAGCCATGGCCGTGATGCTCGTCCACCGGTACCTGGAGCAGTCATGAGCGGACAGCTGGTGCCGTGCAACCCGGGAGAGATCCGCTCCCTGTTCCTCTTCGAGAAGCTGACGCCCGAGCAGCAGGCGCGGCTGTGCGCCGAGGGCCGCGTGGAGCTGTTCCAGCCCGGCCCGGTGTACACCGAGGGTGACCCGGCGACCTGCTTCTACGTGATGGTCGAGGGCACGGTCGTGCTGTCCCGGCGGGTGGGCGGCGACGACATCGAGGTGACCCGGACCTCGCAGCGCGGGGTGTACGCGGGCGCCATGCAGGCGTACATCGGGGACCGGGTGCGCCAGGTGTACAACAACTCGATGCGGGTGACGGAGCCGACGCGGTTCTTCGTGCTGCCGGCGGACACGTTCGCCGCGATCATGAGCGAGTGGTTCCCGATGGCCGTGCACCTGCTGGAGGGTCTGTTCTTCGGCTCGAAGAACACCCAGGCGATGATCGGGCAGCGGGAACGGCTGCTGGCGCTCGGCTCGTTGTCGGCCGGGCTCACGCACGAGTTGAACAACCCCGCCGCGGCCGCCGTCCGGGCCACCTCGACGCTGCGCGAGCGGGTCGCGAAGATGCGGCACAAGCTCGGCATGATCGCGGAAGGTCCGTTCACCCGGGACCAGTTGGCGAGTCTGGTCGAGATCCAGGAGCGCACGGCCGAGCGGGTCGCCAAGGCGCCGGCGCTCAGCCCGCTCGAGGCCTCCGACCGGGAGGACGCGCTCACCGACTGGTTGGAGGACCACGGCATCGACCACGGCTGGCAGCTCGCGCCGAACTTCGTGCAGGCCGGGCTCGACGTCGACTGGATGGAACAGGTCGCCGCCGCCGTGGACGAGGAGATACTGTCCGGCGCGATGAGCTGGCTCAACTACACCATCGAGACCGAGCTGTTGATGAACGAGATCGAGGACTCCACCACTCGCATCTCGCATCTGGTCGACGCGGCCAAGCAGTACTCGCAGCTGGACCGGGCACCGTTCCGGGAGGCGGACGTGCACGAACTCCTCGACAGCACGCTGCTGATGCTGTCCGCCAAGCTCGGTCCGCGCATCGAGGTGGTCAAGGAGTACGACCGCACGCTCCCGCCGGTCCCCGCCTATCCGGCGGAGCTGAACCAGGTGTGGACCAACCTCATCGACAACGCGGTGTCCGCGATCAACAGCGCGGGCGGCGACGGCACCCTGACCGTGCGGACCGCGCTCGACCACGAGCGGGTGCTGGTCGAGTTCCGGGACACCGGGCCCGGTGTCCCGCCAGAGATCAAGGGGCGGATCTTCGACCCGTTCTTCACCACCAAGCCGGTCGGCGAGGGCACCGGTCTGGGCCTGGACATCTCCTGGCGGATCGTCGTCAACAAGCACCACGGCACCCTGCGGGTGGACTCCGTGCCCGGCGACACCCGATTCCAGGTCTTCCTTCCGCTGACCGCCGAGACGCCCGACGAGGCGTTCGTCCCGACTCCCGAGGAGACAGCATGAGCGGCGAGGCCGTGATCGACCCGAGCGTTCCGCCGAGCGGCACCGGCTGCGTCGAGTGCGACGAAGCGGGCGGCTGGTGGTTCCACCTGCGCCGCTGCGCGCTGTGCGGGCACATCGGCTGCTGCGACGACTCCCCCGCCAAGCACGCCACCGCCCACTACCGGGACACCGGGCACCCGGTGATCCAGAGCTTCGAGCCGGGCGAGGACTGGTTCTGGGACTACGACAAGGACGAGTTGTACGACTCCGGGCCCGATCTCGCGCCCCCGAACAGCCACCCGGCGGACCAGCCGACGCCGGGTCCGGCGGGCCGGGTCCCGGCGAACTGGACGCAGTTGCTGAGCTGAACGCGCTGATCCGCCTGCGGTGCGGGCGGGTTCAACGCCCGCAGTCGAGGCTGCTCAGGTCCACGGTGTCGGCCATCGCCTGCATACTCTTGTCGTCGGGGTGCAGGTGGTCGCCGCCGTCGTAGAAGGGCAGGACCCGCTCGGGGTCGTAGGGGTCGCGCAGGGTGCGGTCGAAGTCCGCGACCGCGTCGAAGGCGCCGCCGTCCCGGATGAACCGGTTGACGTCCTGGCGCACGGCCTCGCGGGCCGGTCTCGGTGGCCGCGGTCGCGCGCACGGCCGGAAACCTGGGGTCATGCGCGCGACCGCCGGCAATCAGCAGTTGCTCCAGGGGAGTCGGCGCTCTGCGGGTCCCCGCGGACGAGGCTTGGCGGAGGCGGACTCCCGGGCCTGTCGGGCCCGGACATGCGGATGCCCCGCGCGAGGCGGGGCATCCGGTCCTGCCGGTGTGTACGGCCGCCCGTCAGTGGCGGGCGGCCGGCGTGTTGGCGGCGGTCACGTTCACCGCGGCCCACGCCTTGTCCACGGTCTTGTACTCGGTGCTGCTCACGCCGTACAGGTCCTGGGCCGCCTTCAGGGTCGCGATGCGCGCCTGGTGGAAGTCGGTGGTGGAGACCATGTAGCGGGTGAGCGCACGGTAGAAGACGGCCGTGGCCTTGGTGCGGCCGATGCCCGTCACCGTGATCCCGTGATAGGTGGGCGAGTTGTAGGCCACGCCGTTGATCGTCTTCTGGCCGCCGCCCTCCGCGAGGAGGTAGTACGCGTGCGAGGACACGCCGGAACCGGCGTGCACCTCGGTGTAGTACGTGTCCGGCGACCAGTAGTCGATCGTGCCCTCGAGCTTGTCGAGCGACGGGTGGTCCAGGCGGCGCAGGAACTTCTGGGCCAGGCCCAGCTTCTCGCCGATCAGGTAGTCCGGGGTGTCCTTCGTGTTGTTGGCGAAGAACTCCACGTTGGAACCGAAGATGTCCGCGAGCGACTCGTTCAGCGAGCCGGGCTCGCCGTACTGGTTGCCGTCCGAGTCGACGAAGGTCGGCTCGAGCTTGGCGGTCGCGTCCACCACGCCGTGGGTCAGCTCGTGACCGGTGACGTCGAGGACGACGAGCGGCTTCTTGAACATCTGGCCGTCGCCGTCGCCGTACAGCATGCAGCCGCAGGTCGGGTCCCAGAAGGCGTTGGCGACCTTGTTGCCCCAGTGGACCATCGCGCGGGCGGGCTTGCTGTCGTTGGCGATGCCCTTGCGGCTGAAGGTCTTCTTGTAGAAGTCCAGGGTCTTGGTGATGCCGTACTGGGCGTCCGCGGCGGCGCTGGCGCGGCTGGTGGTCGCGCCGTTGCCCCAGACATCGGTGGTGTTGGTGAACTTCGCGCCGGCGCCGAAGCTCTCCGTGGTCGCGCCCCTGGCGTCCCGTGTCTCGGTGCCGTACCGGCTCGGGTCCTTCAGCTGGTAGTGGCCGCGCGAGGTCTGCGTGGTGGTCAGGCCGACGGTGCCCACGAACAGGGTCTTGCCGGTGCCCAGCGCGCTCGACGGGTAGGTCGTGGCGCCAAGGACGCCCGAGCCGAGAAGGCCGGCCGGGGCCGAACCGCGGCCGGCCGCCGGGGCGGCGGTCTCGCCCCGCTTGCGCAGGGTGTCGATCAGCTTCGGCGACAGGAACTCGTCGGCGTCGGGCGTGTTGCTGCGCACCTTGCCGGTGAGGGCATCGATGACCACGGTGCTGGAGCCGCCGTTGCCGGTCACCGTCACCTGGTAGGCGAGAGCGGTGGTGCCGCCGCGGGCGTCCACCACCAGCTCGGCGCTGCCCGCGTCACCCCGGGCGGCACGGGCGGCCCTGGCGGCGGCCTGGCCGGCGGTCAGTCTGGCCTTGGAGGCGTCGGGCTGGACGGCGTGGCCGGCCGCGCGGGTGACGCCCGTGTAGGCCAGCTTCCGGTCCAGGTGGACGACGAGGTCGCCACCGAGCACCGGCATTCCGTCGTGCGTGCGGACGAAGCGGACATGGCGCGCGCCCTCGGGGTCGATCATCACGTCCTGGGCGTGGAGTTCGTCGCCCTGGGAGACACCGGTCGCCGCGGCGTGGGCGAAGGCCGCCGCGTGCGCCGCCCCCACCACCGCCGTGGCCGTCGAGACGGAGGACGCGGCGGTCCGCTCCACCCCCGTCGAGGGACCCGCGAAGGCCGTTCCGGCCAGGCCCGTGGCAGCCGTCGTCACCGCGACGGCGACCGCCACGCTGCGTATGTGCGGTCTACGCACTGATAAGGGTTCCTTCGTACGAAGGCGGCCGGGGTCACCAACCGCCTTGCGACACGGCGCCGTTGAGCGCCATGGGGGCTGGTCGGGCCCCAGGGTCACCCTTTCGGACCAGTCATGCACACGTAAAGCCGGAATGATCCATTTCCTGGCTTTCTATGACAATCCTTTGCAAATGAGCGCCACAGAGTGATCAGTCAATGACCAACTGCGTGTCGGCTGGGGAGACGTTGCCTCGATCTCCTAGGTTCCAGGCCGGAATGTGATCGATGTCGCATCACGAACCGGACGGATGGGAGTGGGAGCCGCATGGTCTCAGCAAGGGTGAGCAGGGGCGCGGTGCTCGGAGCGGTCGCGCTGTCCCTCGTCGCGGTCCCGGCGCGGGCCACGACCTCGGCGGTGAACGCCCCCTCGGCGGCGGTGCTTCCGGCGCCAGACACCGCGGGCGTGGACGCCGTACTGCGCGCGGCACGCACCCAGGGAGCGCCGGGAGCCTGGGCCCGGATCGACGACCACGGCACGACGTACCGGATCTCGCGAGGCCTCGCGGACCGGAGCACGGGGCGGGCGGCCAGCACCCGCGACGGCTTCCGCATCGGCAGCGTCACGAAGACCTTCTCGGCCGTCGTCCTGCTGCAGCTCGCCGACGAGCACAAGCTGGACCTGGACGCGCCGGTCAACCGCTACCTGCCGAAGCTGCTGCCGGACGACCGCATCACGGTCCGCCAGGTGCTGAGCCACCGCAGCGGTCTGTACGACTACACCAACGACCTGTTCGCCAACAGCGTGTCCGGCTTCGAGGCCGTGCGCTACAAGGTCTTCACCTACCGCGACCTGGTCGCGCTCTCCCTGAAGAGGCCGCGCACCAACGCGCCCGGCGCCGCCTACTCCTACTCGAACACCAACTTCGTCATCGCAGGCCTGCTCATCGAGAAGCTCACCGGGCACTCCGTGAAGAGCGAGTACGAGAGCCGCATCTTCACGCCGCTGAAGCTGGCCGGCACCTTCTACGTCCACCCGGACACCCGGATCCCCGGCCAGTACGCGCGCGGCTACATGACGAACCAGTCCGAGGACACCGTGTTGGACTCCACCTCGCAGACGGCGTCCTGGGCGCAGAGCGCGGGGGCGATCATCTCCAACGCCCAGGACCTCAACACGTTCTACTCGGCACTGCTCGCCGGCAAGCTGATGTCCTCCGCACGCCTCGCGGAGATGGAGCGCTTCACGAAGGTCAGCGCCACCACCGCGTACGGGCTCGGCCTGCGCCGCCGCGACCTGTCCTGCGGGACCTCGGTCTACGGCCACACGGGCGCCGTCCAGGGCTACTACACGTACGCGTTCAGCACCAAGGACGGCGGACGCAGCATCACCGCCGTGGTCAACACGTCCAACAACGGCGACGTGCTGGACACCCTGGCGGGCACCCTGGAGTCGGCGTTCTGCGGGAAGAGCGGGAAGAAGGCGATGGAGCCGCGCGGCTCGGCCGTCGGCGAACGGGCGCTCGACGCGCAGCAGTAGGGGCCGTGGGCGTCGTGGCCGAACAGACACGGTCCGCGATCTTGGCGGAACCACCCCGTCCGGGACACCATGCCCCGCATGAAGGGTGACCTCTTTTCCAGTCATGTGGTGCAGCCGGCCGTCGAGCCGGGGATGAGCGTCGAGAACGCCAAGTGCATCAGGTACGCGGTGAGCGGCGAGATGTTCGCCCGCCAGGGCGCGATGATCGCTCACCGCGGCAACCTCCAGTTCGAGCGCAAGGGCCAGGGCGTGGGCGGCATGCTCAAGCGCGCGGTCACCGGTGAGGGACTGCCCCTCATGGCGGTGCGCGGGCAGGGCGAGGTCTGGTTCGCGCACGAGGCCCAGAACTGCTTCATCGTCGAGGTCGAACCCGGCGACCAGTTCACCGTCAACGGCCGCAACGTGCTGTGCTTCGACCCCTCGCTGGCGTACGAGATCAAGACCGTGAAGGGCTCCGGCATCGCCGGTGGCGGGCTGTTCAACAGCGTGTTCAGCGGGCACGGCCGGCTCGGCCTGGTCTGCGAGGGCAACCCGCTGGTCATACCGGTCTCGGCGCAGCAGCCGGTGTACGTCGACACGGACGCGGTGGTCGGCTGGACCGCGCATCTGCAGACCTCGCTGCACCGCTCCCAGTCGTTCGGCTCGATGCTGCGCGGCGGTTCGGGCGAGGCGGTGCAGCTGATGCTTCAGGGCGAGGGATTCGTCGTGGTGCGGCCGAGCGAGGTCACACCGCAGAAGGCGCAGCAGCACTGAGCCCTCTCCGGGCGATCCGCGCCGCACAGGCAACCTCGGCGGCCATACCCACGTCTTGATCGGCAACAGACCACGCCCTGGCTTCCCTCCGGGGGGCCGGGGCCTTTCTCGAGACGCTATACACATCATGTATACGCAGCGGGTATCGGTCCGCCCGGTGTCCAGCAGCGCGGGCAGCCGGCGGGCGGCGGGGCCCCGCACCCCGCGCCCGGGCGGCTACCGTCGGATACCCGCAGGTCGACCCCCGGCCGTGCGCGGCCGTCCGAAACCCGCGAGCCCTGGTGGCCGGCTGAACAAAAGGCGGAAGCGCGGACGGAGTTGCGGATGCTTTGAACACTCCCCCACGCTCCCCGCGTACCTGTGGGCAGGACGGGACAGGGGTTTCAACGAGGGATGACCATGATCGAGGCGCACGTCCACGCACACGTGCCGGTCGCAGGGCGGTACCGGCTCCGGGAGGTCGTCTCCCGCGAGACGAACCGTCAATGGTGGTCCGCCGAGGAAGTGCCGCTGCACCGGCCCCGGCTGGTGGCGCGGACGGGTCTGCCCGGCACCGCCGACCCGGACACCGTGCGGCGCGCCACGACCAGGGTCGTCCGGACGTCCGAGACCATGCGGCTGTTGCTGCCCGGCCGGGTCGCCACCGTCGTCGACGCGGTCGTGGAGGAGGGCGGCCTGTGGACCGCGATCGAGTGGATCGACGGCACTCCGCTCGACGAACTCCTCAGCCGCGAGGGCCCTTTCACCCCCGTCCAGGCGGCCCGGATCGGCCTCGAGATCCTCGACGTGCTCCAGGCGGCGCACGACGAGGGCATCACGCACGGCGAGTTGAGCCCCGGGCAGATCTTCCTGCGGGACGACGGCCCGGTCGTGGTCGCCGGGTTCGGTCTCGCGGGCACGACCCTGGCCCCGAGGGTCACGGCACCGTCGTACGCCTCGCCGGAGCAGGCCCGCGACGAGCGCATCGGGCCGGCCGCCGACCTGTGGGCGCTGGGCGCGATCCTCTACACGATGGTCGAGGGCCGGCCTCCGTTCCGCGACCGTGGCCGCCCCGAGGCCACCTTGAGGGCCGTGGACCGGCTGCCGCTGCGCAGCCCGTTGCGCACGGGCCCGCTCACCCAGACCGTGCAGGGGCTGCTGCGCAAGGACCCCCGGGAGCGGCTGACCCGTCGCGTGGCCCGCGAGGCCCTGACCCGTGCCCTGGGCGAGGACGCCGACGCGGACGGGTGCCCCGCCGCCGTGCCCCGGCTGCGCGACGCCCGCACGGCCGTACGGCAGGGCGGCCCGGCACGCAGGCGGATGCTCGCGGCCGCCGGAACCGCCCTGGCCCTGATCATCCTGACCACGGCCGTGCTGGCCGCCACCCGCCACCTGACCGGTACCTCCACGACAGCGGCGCCCGACCGCCCGACCGCCGCGGCCACCCCGCCCACAGACCGCACGCAGCCGGGCCCCACCCCGACGTCGTCCCCCGGATCCGGTGGCTCCGCCGCCCTGCCGGCCGGATACCGCCCCTACACCGCCCCCGAGGGTTTCGCGGTGGCCCTGCCCGACGGCTGGCGGCGACTGGCCACCTCGCGCGGCGCCGGCCGTGCCTACCGCGTCACCTTCGGCGCGGGCGGCCACTCCCCGACCCTCGCCGTGACCTACAGCGAGGACCTGGGCCCGGACCCGGTCGCCGTGTGGCGGGACGACGTCGAGCCCGGCCTGGAGAGGCTCGCAGCCTTCCACCGCGTCGGCACCGTCAAGGCCACCACCTACCAGGGACACAAGGCCGCCGACCTGGAATGGCTGTCGGGCACCGGCGACGCACGGGTCCACACCTTCGGGCGCGGCTTCGTGCTGGCCGGCGGCCGCGGCTTCTCACTGCGCTTCACCACCCCGGCGGCGCACTGGGACGGCGGCGCCGGCCGGCTCGCCCTGAAGACCTTCCTGCGCACCTTCCGCGAACCGGGTCGGTGAGGCCGCCGCTCCCGGGCCAGCGCCTCCCGCCTTGCGGAGTGAGGAGCACGGACCGGTCTGCCGAAGCATGGCCGATGCGCGGATATAGGCTTTTGGGCTGTGCCCGGACATCCGGGCGCGCTCCCGTCCAGCCACGCCCGCAGGAGAGTCATCCGTGACCCTGGCCATCGACCCGTCCGAGACGTCCGCCCCCGCCCCGGCGCCCCTGTCCGACCTCGTGGCGCGCGACGCGCGCGAGTTCGGCGTGTACGCGCGCACCGGCGGCTGGGCCTTCGCACTGCTGGTGGCCCGCAGCGTGCGGCCGGGCGGGCAGGCGGCGGGTCAGACGCCGAAGGTGTCGGCGAAGGAGTTCGCGGACCTGGCCGGCTGCTCGGCAGAGCGGGTCATGCGCTACTACAAGGCCTGGGACCGGGCGGCCGACGACGGTCTCGTCCCGCTCTTCGAGGCCCTCGAACCCGGCCAGGACGTGGAACTGCCGGACGCCGACGTGTGGCTGGCGTACTACGTCTCCCGCAACAGCGCCACCTCCGAACGGGGCACCGCCATCGCGCAGGCCGCCGAGGCCGAGGGCATCCGGCCCACCAAGGCGCTCGAGGTCGCCGAGAACCCGACCGCGCTGCGCGCCGCGATCCTCGCCGACCCCTCCACCGCCCGGGCGGCCCGCTCCGCCCTGCTGGACCGGGTCAAGGAGGACCCGGACCTCCAGGCCGAGCTGGTGCGGGACGTCGTCCGCACCGACGACCTCAAGAAGGCCGTCGCCAGCGAGAGCCGGGCCGCCGACCGGATCGGCTACGTCCGCCAGATCGCCGAGTCCGGGCAGATCAGGACGCCGGCCGGGCAGACCGTGGACGCGCCCTCCGAGCTGCGCGAGGAGGCCGAGCGGCATCTGTCGCTGATCGACGAGCTGGACGACACCGAGGACTGCGGCGAGTGGGCCACGGAGGCCTACGACACGATGAAGAACCTGGTCGCCGAGACCGTCGAGGCCGACCCCGAACTGCGCGTCCAGGAGCGGCGGACGAAGTTCTACAGCAGCCTTCAGAAGGCGACCCGGGCGTTCGAGGAGCTGACCTTCGACGACGCCCAGGACTTCTACGAGGCCGACATGCTCCAGCGTCTGGAGGAGCTCCAGCAGGCCATCGGCAGCTGCCTGTCCGCACTGCGCGAAGCCCGTGGAGGCGGCCAGGCGCAGGGCTGAGCACCTCACGGGCGGGGGCACCGGTACCCGGGGCCGGGTGAGTAGCCGTACTCATGCCCGGGCCCGCCGCCCGGCGCCACGATGGGGCTCCGTCGACTCCCATGACCAGGAGCCCCGTCATGACCGCAGTGCACCCCGCCCCGCACACCGCTGCGCGCCGCGTGCCTCCCGCCCTGTTCGCGGGCGTGGTGGCCGTGGGCCTGGCCGTCTCGGCGTGGGGTGCGCGCGACCGCACGACCTGGTTCCTGGAGACGTTCTGGGTGCTGATCGGGCTGCCGCTGGTGGTCCTCCTGTGGCGGCGCTTCCCGCTGACCGGGCTGCTGTGCGGGCTGCTGGCCGTGCACGCGCTGGTCCTCGCCGTCGGCGGCCACTACACGTACGCGCAGGTGCCGGCGGGCGACTGGGTGCGCGACACCTTCGGTCTGTCCCGCAATCCCTACGACCGCTTCGGACATCTGATGCAGGGGTTCGTGCCGGCCGCCCTGGTGCGCGAACTGCTCAGCCGTACCTCGCCGCTGCGCGGCAGCCGCTGGCTGGCACCGCTGACCGTGTGCGCGTGTCTCGCCTTCAGCGCCTGCTTCGAGCTGCTGGAGTGGGCCGCCGCCGAGATCGGCGGCCACGGCGCGGACGCCTTCCTCGCCACCCAGGGCGATGTGTGGGACACCCAGTGGGACATGTTCTGCGCCCTGATCGGAGCGGTGCTGTCGCTGCTGCTGCTCAGCCGGGCGCACGACCGCCAACTGGCGAGGCTCGAGGCCCGTGACGCCGGTTACTGAGATTCCGGGCGTGATGTCGCGTACCGCATCGGTTCTGAACTGCGGGTCTCCCTGACCGTTCGGCGACACCACGCAAAGATCATCAGTAGTCGTCCGGCGGGGTGGTGTCGCGGCGGCGTGCCCACAACGGCAGTCCGTACCAGCACACCAGGTACCACAGGACGACGGGTGCGACCAGCCAGAGCGCCCGGAGCCCGTGGGTGGCCACGTGGAGGATCAGGACCAGGGACGAGGCCATGGTGGCGAGCAGCAGGGCCAGGCCGGCGAACGTCATCCGTGCGGCCAGGCGCACCGCGCGGGGTTTGACCCGGCGGCCGGCGACGAGGCGGTGCAGCGAGACCGGGCCGATGAGGGCGCCGGTCGCGCAGGCGCCCAGGACGACGGTGACGACGTAGATGACGCGGTCGGTGTGGGGCAGCCGCGCGTACGTCGGCTGGAACACCACGGTCAGCAGGAAGCCGAAGAGGATCTGCACACCGGTCTGGGCCACCCGGACCTCCTGGATGAGCTCGCCCCACATCCGGTCGGCCCGCTCCTCCTCACTCTCGTCGCGCCCCCGGCGGCTCGGCTCCTGGCTCATGCGGTGCGGTTGACGTGCTTCCTGGCCTGAAGTGCAGGGATTCCGGCCTGGGTCGTCTGACCCTTCCGGGGGCTTCCTGCTTCACCGCGCTGTGCCGGGACTTTCGCCCCGGTCTTACCGGCGCTCCACGAGGCGTTTAGCGTCTCCGCCCGTCCGGCGGCGACGATTCGGCGTCCTTCGAAGAGGACGTTGCGTGCCGCGTTGTGGTCGCGGTCGTGCACGGTGCCGCACGCGCCGCACGTCCATTCCCGGACGTGCAGGGGTTTGGGGCCGTCCCTGAATCCGCAGGACGAGCAGACCTGCGAGGACGGGAAGGCACGATCGACCTTGGCGAAGGTACGGCCGTGCTTGACCGCCTTGTACTGCAGCATGTTCACGAACGCGGACCATCCCGCGTCGTGCACGGACTTGGCGAGCCGGGTGCGGCCGAGGCCGGACACCGCGAGGTCTTCCACGTACACCGCTTGGCTGTCGCGAATGATCTGCGTGGATGCCTTGTGGTGCCAGTCCCGGCGCCGGTCCGCCACCCTGGCGTGCTGGCGCGCGACCTTAATGCGGGCCTTGGCCCGGTTCTTCGACCCCTTCACCTTGCGGGACAGCTCCCGCTGAAGACGCCTGAGTTTCTTCTCCGCCCGGCGCAGGAAGCGCGGACTGTCGATCTTGGTGCCGTCGGACAGGACGGCGAACGCGGACAGGCCGAGATCAATACCGGACTCTGCTTCCACCTCGGGCAGGATGTCCGGCTCGGTGTCCACGACGAAGCTGAGGAAATACCGGCCCGAGCTGTCCTTGGTGACGGTCAGGGACGTGGGCGCTGCCGGAAGCCGGCGAGACCACGTGACCTTGAGGTGGCCGACCTTGGCCACGTACACCGTGCCGTCACCCTGGAGGGAGAAAGCGTTGGTGTTGAGGCGGATCGACTGCCGGGTGTCCTTCTTCGACTTGTAGCGGGGAGGGCCGATCTTGCGGCCCTGCCGCTTGCCCTTGACCGAGTCGAAGAAGTTCTTGTAGGCGGTGTCCAGGTCCCGCAGAGACTGCTGCAGGACGACCGCCGACACGTCGGCGAGCCAGGCCCGTTCCTCGGTGCGCTTGGCCTGGGTGATGCGAAGCCGGGACAACTCGGCCGACTTCACATAGGGCAGTCCGGCCGCGTGCGCTTCCTTGCGGTCGCGCAGGCAGTCGTTCCACACCACGCGGGCACACCCGAACGCACTCGCCAGCGCACGGCGCTGGACGGCGTCCGGATAGGCCCGGAAGTTGTAGCGGAGCTGCACACCCAAGATCCTACGACGATTGGTCTCATGGAGGGGATAACGACTACAGGCGTGGCAGTTGTTTCGGTGATGCATGTGCACTTGGTCTTTGTGACGAAGTACCGGCGCGGGGTGTTCAGCGACGAGATGCTGACGCGCTGCGAAGAGATCATGCGCAAGGTCTGCGAGGATTTCGAAGCGGAGCTGAAAGAGTTCAACGGCGAGCGCGATCATGTCCACCTCCAGGTGCACTACCCGCCCAAGGTCGCCGTCTCCAAGCTGGTCAACAGTCTCAAGGGCGTCTCCGCCCGCCGGATACGGCAGGAGTTCACTGGCCGGATCAACCGCGCCATCATGCACGGGCACCTGCGGTCGCCCTCGTATTTCGCCGCATCCTGTGGCGGAGCACCGTTGGCGATCGTCCGCCAGTACATCGAGCAGCAAAAACGACCGCTCTAAAGTGCACGTCAGAGCAGCCTTGAGATGCATTCATCCCCGGCGTGAACGCCGAGGCTTTCTGCAAGAATCCCGGTAACCGCCGGGCCGTCCGCCGAAACAGCCTGCGGGCCGGCCGCTACCAGCGGTGCTCGACCTGGTCCCTGATCCGGCGGTCGTACAGGGCGCGGATCGCGGTGACGCTCTCCTCGGGCAGCGGGGGCAGTTTGCCGGCGGCCGCGTCGGCGCGTGCCTGCTCCGGGTTGCGGGCGCCGGGGATGACGGTGGTCACGCCGGGCTGCTCGATGATCCAGCGCAGCGCCAGCTGGGCCGGGGTCCACCCTTCGGGGGCGAGCGCGGCGAACTCGGCGGCCGCCTCGACGCCGCGCGCGTAGTCGACGCCGGAGAACGTCTCGCCCTGGTCGAAGGCCTCGCCGTGCCGGTTGTAGGTGCGGTGGTCGTCGGCCGCGAAGACCGTGTCCTTGGTGTACCGGCCGGACAGCAGACCGGAGGCGAGCGGTACGCGCGCGATGATGCCGACGCCCGCTTCCCGGGCGGCCGGGAGCACCTCGTACAGAGGCTTCATCCGGAACGGGTTGAGGATGATCTGCACGCTCGCCACGTTCGGCCGGGCGATCGCGGTGAGCGCCTCCGCGCAGGTCTCCACGCTCACGCCGTACGCCGCGATCCGTTCCTCCGCCACCAGGGTGTCGAGCGCGTCGTACACCGCGTCGGACGAGTAGACGGGGGTGGGCGGGCAGTGCAGCTGGACCAGGTCGAGCCGGTCGACGCCGAGGTTGCGGCGCGAACGGTCGTTCCAGGCCCGGAAGTTGTCCAGGACGTAGCTCTCGGGGAGCTGCTCGGCCCGGCGGCCCATCTTGGTGGCCACGAGCACGTGCAGGTCGGGCCGGCTGCTCAGGAACGTGCCGATGATCTCCTCGCTGCGCCCGTCGCCGTACACGTCGGCCGTGTCGAAGAAGGTGACCCCCGCCTCGGCCGCCGTCTCCAGGACGGACAGGGCCTCCTTGTCGTCCACCTCGCCCCAGTCGGCGCCCAGCTGCCAGGTGCCGAGCCCGACGACCGATGCCCGCTGCCCCGACCTGCCCATCACCCGTTCGTCCATGGCGTCAGTCTGACACCGGCACCTGCTTGCGCGAGGTACGTCACCACGACGGGCACGCTGCCCGAATTCACCCGGACGAGTGACATAGGTCGGCTGAACGAGGGGAGCCGTCAAGCGCTGCCCAGCGTGAACCCGTGACCGATCACCACGCGTACGGCTTCCCTCGTTCCAAGGCTGGTCCGGCGCCGATCAGCCGCGGCGGCCTCCTGCGCACCGCCGCCGCCCTGGCCGCCGTGCCGGTGCTGATCGCGCCCGGCGATCCCGCGCGGGGCGATGCGGCACGAGCCGTCAGGGGCGCGTCATCCGCAGGACGTCCAGGGCCTGGTCGAGCTGTTCCTCGGTCAGTTCGCCGCGCTCCACGTATCCGCGCTCCAGGACGACCTGACGGATCGTCTTGCGATCGGCCAGCGCCTGCTTGGCCACCTTCGCGGCCTCCTCGTAGCCGATGTACCGGTTGAGCGGGGTGACGACGGAGGGCGAGGACTCGGCGTACTCGCGCAGCCGCTCGGCGTTGGCGGTGATGCCGTCGACGGTGCGCTCGGCGAGTACGACGGCGACGTTGGACAGCAGCCGGATCGACTCCAGCACGTTGCGGGCGATCACCGGGAGCATCACGTTGAGCTCGAAGTTGCCCGCCGCTCCGGCCCAGGCCACGGTGGCGTCGTTGCCGACGACCTGCGCGGCGACCATCACCGTGGCCTCGGGGAGGACCGGGTTGACCTTGCCCGGCATGATCGACGAACCGGGCTGCAGATCCGGCAGGTTGATCTCGGCAAGTCCGGTGCGCGGTCCGGAGCCCATCCAGCGCAGGTCGTTGGCGATCTTGGTGAAGCCGACCGCGATGGTCCGCAGCTGACCGCTCAGTTCCACCAGCCCGTCGCGCGCGCCCTGGGCCTCGAAGTGGTTGCGGGCTTCGGTCAGCGGCAGCCCGGTGGCGCGTGCGACCTCGGCGATCACGGCTGCGGAGAACCCGGCCGGCGTGTTGATGCCGGTGCCCACCGCCGTGCCGCCCAGCGGCAGTTCGGCCACGCGGGGCAGGACCGCCTCCAGCCGCTCGACGCCGTAGCGGACCTGAGCGGCGTACCCGCCGAACTCCTGGCCGAGCGTGACCGGGGTGGCGTCCATCAGGTGAGTACGGCCGGACTTGACCGTGGTCGCGAACTCCTGCGCCTTGCCCTCGAGCGCCTGCGCCAGCCGGCCCAGGGCCGGGACGAGGTCGTGGACCACCGCGGACGTGGCGGCGATGTGGATCGAGGAGGGGAAGACGTCGTTGGACGACTGGCTGGCGTTGACGTGGTCGTTGGGATGCACCGGCCGGCCGAGCCGTTCGGTGGCGAGCGTGGCGATGACCTCATTGGTGTTCATGTTCGAGGACGTGCCGGAGCCGGTCTGGAAGACGTCGACCGGGAAGTGCTCGTCCCAGCGGCCGGCCGCGACCTCACCCGCGGCGTCGGCGATGGCCTCGGCCGTGTCCGCGTCCAGCACGCCCAGCTCCGCGTTGACCTTCGCCGCCGCGGCCTTGATCCGGGCCAGCGCCTCGATGTGCGCGTGCTCCAGCCGCTGGCCGGAGATCGGGAAGTTCTCCACCGCCCGCTGGGTCTGCGCCCGCCACTTGGCGTCTGCGGGGACGCGGACCTCCCCCATCGAGTCGTGCTCGATCCGGAACTGCTGCTCGGTCTGGTCCTCCATGGGGGCCACCTCCGTCGATATCGGTGATGCCTCAGCAGCTTCGCAGGACCGGAAACCATATGTCCAATGCCTGATTGACGGCCGAGAAATGCGCTCAGGTAATGAAACCGCTCGGTACTGCAACGCTCGTCACAGTCCCACGAGGGATCCCTCGCCATGAGACCGCAAAACACGCAGGTGTCAGATCACACATGCCTCTGCTTCATTGATTACCGTGATTCCAGGCATTGGACGTATGTGAGCCGGTGATCGACCCTTGCTGACATCACGGATTCCCCCGGAGCGACAAGGAGTCGATCATGACCACCCGATGGAATGAGACCCAGGGGCGCATCGAGACGACCGCGCGGGGGCGTGCCGTGCTCTCCCAGCCGCGCCTCAACCGTGGCACCGCCTTCACCCACGAGGAGCGGCGGGCCCTGGGTCTGGTGGGTCTGGTGCCCCCGGCGGTGCTGCCGCTGGAACAGCAGGCGGAGCGGGCGTACGAGCAGTACGCGGCGCAGCCGACCGATCTGGCCAAGAACGTCAACCTCATGGCGCTGCACGACCGCAACCAGGTGCTCTTCTACCGCCTGCTGGGCGACCACCTCGACGAGATGCTGCCCATCGTCTACACCCCGACGGTCGGCACGGCGATCGAGCGTTACAGCTTCGAGTACCGGCGGCCGTCCGGCGTGTACCTCTCGGTGGACTCCCCCGAGGAGATCGAGGGCGCGCTGAAGGCCTCGGGCCTCGGCCCGGACGACGTGGACCTGATCGTCGCCACGGACGGCGAGGCGATCCTCGGGATCGGCGACTGGGGCGTGGGCGGCATCGACATCTCGGTCGGCAAGCTCGCCGTCTACACCGCGGCGGGCGGCGTGGACCCGAACCGCACGCTGGCGGTGATGCTGGACGTCGGCACCAACCGCGAGGAACTGCTGACCGACCCGCTCTACCTCGGCAACCGGCACCCGCGCGTCGACGTGGAGACGTACGACGCCTTCATCGACGCCTACGTCACCACCGCCCGCCGGCTCTTCCCTAACGCCCTGCTGCACTGGGAGGACTTCGGCGCGGCCAACGCCCGTCGCATCCTGGATCGTTACCGCGACCAGGAGTTCACCTTCAACGACGACGTCCAGGGCACCGGAGCCGTCAACCTCGCCGCCGTACTCAGTGGCGTCAGGGCGAGCGGCGTGCCGCTGCGCGACCACCGCGTCGTGATCTTCGGCGCGGGAACCGCCGGTATCGGCGTCGCCGACCAGTTGCGCGACGCCATGGTCGCCGACGGGCTGAGCCCCGAGGAGGCCACCGCCCGCATCCACGGTGTCGACCGGTACGGCCTGCTCACCGAGGGGCAGGACGGCCTGCGCGACTTCCAGGTCCGCTACGCCCGCCCGGCCGCCGAGGTCGCCGACTGGCGGCGCGACGAGAAGGTGGGCGGGATCCCGCTGGCCGAGGTCGTCGCCCGGGTGCGCCCCACCGTGCTGATCGGCACCTCCGGCCAGGGCGGCGCCTTCACCGAGGACATCGTCCGTACGATGGCCGGCGCGGTCGAACGCCCGATCATCCTGCCGATGTCCAACCCGACCCGACTGGCCGAGGCCGTCCCCGCGGACGTGCTGGCCTGGACGGACGGCCGTGCGCTGATCGCGACCGGAAGCCCCTTCAAGCCGGTCGCGTACGAGGGTGTCGAGTACAAGATCGGGCAGGCCAACAACGCGCTGATCTTCCCGGGCCTGGGGCTGGGCGCGATCGTCGCCCGCGCCGACCGGGTCACCGACCGCATGCTGTCCGCTGCCGCGCACGCCGTCGCCGGCCGGACCGACGCCTCCGCTCCGGGCGCCCCGATCCTGCCGCTCACCGACGAGCTGCGGGAGACGTCGGCCGCGGTCGCCGTCGCCGTGGCCCGCGCCGCGGCCGCCGACGGGGTCGCCCGCGCGAGCGTCGACGACTCCGTGGAGGACCGTGTCCGGGCCGCCATGTGGCAGCCGGTCTACCGGCCGGTCACGGCCGTCTGACGCCACCTCACGTCCCGCGGATCCTCCCGGCGGTCGCCCCGGCAGGCCGGCCGCCGCCGGGTCGCCCTCGGCCGCCGCCCCACGCTCGGCCGTCCCCGGGGACGCGTCACGCCCGGTCGACCCCTCCGCCCGGCGCGCCCGCCGCCCGTCAGTCATGCACACAGGACCTGAATACGCTCCGTCCGATGCGGTGGGAGAATGAGGCCATGGATCTCCAGGTACTGCGGTCCTTCCAGGCCGTGGCCGAGGGCAGGACGGTGACCGAGGCCGCGGCGGACGCCCACATCACCCAACCCGCCCTCTCCCGGGCCCTGCACCGGCTCGAGAGCGAGGTCGGCGCGGAACTCCTCCAGCGCGTCGGCCGTGTCCTCCGACTCACCCCGGCCGGACGGGTGTTCAAGGAATACGTCGACGCCGTGCTCGACAGCTACGACCGGGGCCGGCGGGCGGTGGCCGAAGTCGTCGACCCGGACGCGGGCGTGGTCTCGCTGGCCTTCCTGCACACCCTGGGCACCTGGCTCGTGCCGAAGCTCGTCACCGGTTTCGGGCACGACTTCCCCGGCGCCCGGTTCGAACTGCACCAGGCGGACGAGAACGGCCTCGCCCAGCACCTCCTCGACTCCTCCGCGGACCTGATCATCACCAGCAAGGACCCCGCCCATCCGCTGATCACCTGGCGGCGGCTGCTGGTCGAACCCCTCTGGCTCGCCGTCCCCGCCCGTCACCGGCTCGCCCAGCGCCGGCGCGTGCGTCTGGCCGAGGTGGCCGAGGACCAGTTCATCGTGCTCAAGCCGGGCTACGGCCTGCGCAGCATCACCGAGACCCTGTGCCGCCAGGCGGGATTCAGCCCGCTCGTCGCGTTCGAGGGCGAGGAGGTGGAGACGCTGCGCGGCCTGGTCGCGGCCGGACTCGGCGTGTCCCTGATCCCGGTCTCGCCGGGCGCCGCGACCGCTCCGGAGACCAACCCGGACCTCCCCATCCGCTATCTCGAGGTCACCGATGTCCACGGCGCCCGCGACATCGGCATCGCCTGGCTGGCCTCCCGCACCCTGCCTCCGGCGCCTGGGCGGTTCATCGACCACGCGGTGCGCACGACGGCCGAGCCGGAAGAGGCGGACGGAACACGGGCCTGAGGCACCGCCCCCGGGTTCCTGCCGACCGGCCCCGGGCCCGGACGGTGAATCAGGCGCCGGGCGACAACAGCTCCTGTACGAGGGGTCCGTAGCGCGCGGTGATGGTGTCGACGTCGGACCCGCGCAGGTGCGGACCGCGCGCGATGCCGTACATGACGCCGAGGCCGACGAGGGCCGCGACGGCGAGTTCGGCGCGCAGGCCCGCGTCGGGGCCGGTGAGGCGGGCGGCGAGGCGTTCGGTCACCTGGGCGCGGAAGTTGGCGCGCAGGACGTCGCCGTGGTCGCCGTGCAGCGGCGCGAAGGCGATGCGCAGCAGCGGGTCGGCGCCGCGTTCGCGCTGGCCGGTGAGGACATGGCGGATCATGTGCCGGCCGAGACCGGCCAGGGGCGCGTCGAGCAGTTCGTCCGCGTCGGTGTCGAAGGACATCACGCGGGCGAACAGGGCGTCCTTGTTGCCGAAGTACTTCAGGACCAACGGCGGGCTGACACCGGCCCGTTCGGCGACCGCCTTGAGCGTGATGTCGGCCTGGGCCTGCCGGGCCAGCAGGTAGCGGGCGGCCTTGAGGATGGCCGCCTTGGTGGCCTCGGCGTCACGGCGGGCCGGGGCGGGAGCGGCTCCGGGCCCGGAGGTGGCCTGCGGCTGCGCGGCGGGGATGTCGCCGGGCGAGGGCGTGACGGGCGGCTGCGCGGAGCCGGTGGCGCCTGGCGGCGGCGTGGCCGCTCGGGGGCCGGGAGGGGTGCTCGCCTCGCTCATGCTCCCTCCATCGCGTCGTCGCGGGCGTCGCGGGTCGCGCCCCGGGCACGCCGAGTGTCGTCGGACGAGGTGTCGCCGGGGATGGACAGGGCCGCGGCGCAGGCGGCGAGGGCGACGGCGCAGGCCATCGCGAAGGCCAGCAGGTACCCGTGCAGGGTGGGTACGGGTGTGCCGCCGAAGAGGCCGCTGTGGTGCACGAGGACGGCGGCGACGGCCGCGCTGGAGGTGGCCTGGCCGATGGTCCGCATCAGGACGTTGACGCCGTTGGCGGAGGCGGTCTGGCCGGCCGGGACCGCGCGCAGGATCAGGGTCGGCAGTGCCGAGTAGGCGAGGGTGGTGCCGGTCGCCACCACCGTCGCCCCGAGGATGATCATCCACAGGTCGCGGCTGTCGGCGATGCGCACCGCGTAGCCGCAGGCGATGACCGCGGCGCCCAGGGCGAGGGTGACGCGCGGGCCGCGCGCGGCCGAGATGCGTGCGGACACGGGCGAGAGGAGCAGCATGGTGACGCCGCCCGGCAGCAGACACAGCCCGGTGGCGACGATCGACAGCCCGAGCCCGTAACCGGTGGCCTTCGGGGCCTGCACCAGCTGGGCGGTCACGAGGGAGTTGGCGTAGAACGCGAACCCGGTGAGCAGCGCGGCCACATGGGACAGTCCCACCCGTGGCCGGGCGACCAGCCGCAGGTCGACCAGCGGCCGCTCGGCACGCAACTGCTGCCACCACCACAGCGCGAGGACGACGAGGGCCGCGAGGAACAGCCCGAGGACGCGGGGACCGGCCCAGCCCCACTGGCCGCCCTGGGAGACGCCGAGCAGCAGACACACCAGTCCGGCCGCCAGGCCCAGCGCGCCCAGGACGTCGAAGCGGCCCGGTTCCCGTACGGGCGACTCCCTGACGGCCCACCAGGTCGCCGCCACCCCCAGCGCGCCGAGGGCACTGGTCAGCCAGAACATCGTGTGCCAGTCGGCGTACTGCACGACGAGCGCGGCGAGCGGCAGGCCGAGGGCGGCGCCGATGCCCACGGTGGAGCTCATCAGCGCCACCGCCGATCCGCGGCGCTCCGGCGGGAGTTCGTCCCGCAGGATGCTGATGGACAGCGGGACGACGGCCGCGGCGGCTCCCTGGAGCGCGCGGGCCGCGATGAGCACGCGGATGTCGGAGGTCAGCGCGCACAGCACCGAGCCGAGGGTCATCAGGGCGAGCGCGGCGGTGAGCACCCGGCGCTTGCCGTACATGTCACCGGCCCGGCCGAGCACGGGAGTGAGCACGGCGCCGGAGAGCAGCGTCGCGGTGACCATCCAGGAGACGGTGCCGGCCGACGCACCGGTGAGCCGGGGCAGGTCGGGCAGCAGGGGAACGACCACCGTCTGCATGACGGCCATGAGGATCCCGCCCGACGCCAGCACCGGAATGGTGAGGCGGTCCCGCAGCCGGGGCTCCGGGGTGGGAGTGCCGGCCGGCTCGGGTCTCGGGGCGGAGGGGTCCATCGGCACTCCTGCGGACGTCTGGGAGACGAGGTGAATAGCAATTCACCCTATCCAGTGAATAGCCTTTCACCCAAGCGGAGCGTCCGCATCCCGGCACGGCGAGTGAGGTGAGTGAGACGCGCGACGGCAACGCCGTAGAGGTACGGCGGGCGCCACGAACCCCGGAAGGATCGGCGCCGGCCGGTCACCGCCCCGATCGCGGCGCCGGCCACGCCGTGTTCGCCGGCCGTGTCAGGCTTCGGCGGTCCGGCACTCCGGGTGGCCCCAGCCCTGTGCGTTCTTGGCGATGGACTCGCCGGCCGCGTAGGAGCGGCCGCACAGGCAGCGGCCGGGGAACTTGGCCTTGATGGTGCGGGAGGACGTGCTGCCGCCGGTGCGGCTGGGCGCCTTCTTGCGTGGCGCCTTGGCCGCCGGGGTGTCGGGCGACGGCGGGGGCTCGGGGGAGCCCAGCGCGCTGCCGGCCGCCTCCTGGACCGAGGCGGCCTGGCTGGCGGCGCGGTCGGCGAAGTCGTTCAGCGGGTCGCCGTCGACCTGGTGGGCGGGGACGTAGCGGAACTCGACGGACCGGCCGTCCAGCAGTTCGTCGATGCGGACGACCAGGTCCTGGTTGGCGACCGGCTTGCCGGCCGACGTCTTCCAGCCGTTGCGCTTCCAGCCGGGCAGCCAGGTGGTGACGGCCTTCATCGCGTACTGGGAGTCCATCCGGATCTCCAGCGGCACGTCGGCGTCGACGGACGCCAACAGCCGCTCCAGGGCGGTCAGTTCCGCGACGTTGTTGGTGGCCCGGCCGAGCGGGCCCGACTCCCAGCGGGCCGGGGTCCGTTCGTCGTCCGAGACCACCCATGCCCATCCGGCCGGTCCGGGGTTTCCCTTCGAAGCCCCGTCGCACGCGGCCACCACACGTTCACCCATGAGCATGATGATGCCATGGCCGCGCCGGCGGTCCGTCCGGCCGGGTCAGACGTCCTTGACCTCGGGCATCGCACCCTCGGCGGCTGTGGCGTCGATCACCGAGAAGTTCGCTCCCTGCGGGTCGGTGAGCGCCGCGAACCGGCCGAAGGCGGTGGTGATCGGCCCGAAGCGCAGCACGGCGCCGCGCTCGGTGGCCCGCGCGACGGCCGCGTCGCAGTCGTCGACCGTGAAGTACACGTTGACGTAGGACGGCACCTCGGGCGGGAAGTCGTCGGTCATCTTCATCCGGCCGAGGACGGTGTTCTCACCGACGTCGAACAGCCGGAAGTCGACGGCGTCGTCGACGACGTCCTTCATCCGGTACGGGAAGACGGCGGAGAGGAAGGGGTCCGCCTTCTCCGGCTCCCGGGTGAAGACCTCGGCCCAGATGTAGGCCCCGGGGGTCCCTGTGGCCTCGAAACCCTCGTGCCTGCCCGCCTGCCACACACCGAACACGGCGCCGCTGGGCTCACGGGCCAGGCACATCGTGCCGAAGTCGCCGACCTGCATCGGCTCCATCAGCACCTCGCCACCGTTGTCCCGGATCCGCTGCGCGGTCGCGGCCGCGTCCGGCGAGGCGAAGTACAGGCACCACTGCGACTGCCCCTCCTGGCCGGGCATCGGCGGTACCACGGCGGCGACCGCCTTGCCGTCCGCGTAGGCCTGTGTGTAGTTGCCGTACTCCGACGACGACTCGCCGAAGGTCCAGCCGAGAACGTCGCCGTAGAAGCTCTTGGCGCCCTCGAGGTCGCTGAACATCGCGTCGGCCCAGCAGGGCGTTCCTTCAGGTGGTACGGCCATGGTCGCGGCCCTCTCCGGTGAGACGGATCCTCCGGAACCTCACGCTATCCACCCCTCGGTCGGCCCGCGCGCCGAACGGGTGAGCCTGCCCGACACTGGACGAAGGGGACGGACGAAACGAACGAAACGAAAGAGGACAGCGGCCTTCGGTGGAACGGGGCGCGGTGATGTCGGAGTCGACGGCGGCGGCAGTGACGATGCGGGCCTGGTCGGTGCACCGGCCCGGGCCGGTGACGGAGGATCCCCTCCGGCTGGTCGAACGGCCGGTCCCGGTGCCCGGGGACGACGAGCTCCTGGTCCATGTGCGCGCCTGTGGAGTGTGCCGCACCGACCTGCACGTCACCGAGGGGGACCTGCCCGCGCACCGGCCCGGGGTGACCCCCGGGCACGAGGTGGTGGGCGTGGTCGCCGCGAGGGGGTCCGGCGCCCGGGACTTCGCCGTGGGCGACCGGGTCGGGGTTGCCTGGCTGCGGCACACCGACGGCACCTGCGCGTACTGCCTGCGGGGCGCCGAGAACCTGTGCCCGCGGTCCGCGTACACGGGCTGGGACGCCGACGGCGGATACGCGCAGTACACGACCGTACCGGCCGGCTTCGCCTACCGGCTGCCGGGCGCGGTGGACGACGTGACGCTGGCGCCGCTGCTGTGCGCCGGGATCATCGGCTACCGCGCGCTGCGCCGCGCCTCGCTGCCGCCGGGCGGGCGGCTCGGGCTGTACGGGTTCGGGGGCAGCGCCCACCTGTGCGCGCAGGTGGCGCTCGCCGAGGGCGCCACGGTGCACGTCCTGACGCGCGGCGCGGCCGCCCGGCGGCTGGCCCTGGAGCTGGGCGCGGCCTCGGCGCGCGACGCCTACGACATGCCGCCGGAGCCCCTGGACAGCGCGATCCTCTTCGCCCCGGTCGGCGATCTGGTCCCGGTCGCACTGCGGGCGCTCGACCGCGGCGGGGTGCTGTCCGTGGCGGGCATCCACCTGAGCGACGTACCGCCGCTGCGCTACGAGACCGAGCTGTTCTACGAGAAGGAGCTGCGCAGCGTCACCTCCAACACCCGCGAGGACGGGCGCGCGTTCCTGGAGAAGGCCGCGCTGCACGGGGTGCGCGCGCGGACGCACACGTATCCGCTGTCGCAGGCCCCCCAGGCCCTGAAGGACCTCGAGGCCGGCCGCTTCGACGGTGCGGCCGTGCTGGTGAACGACTTCTCCTGAGCCCAAACGCACCGTTGTCACCGAGTGCGGAAGCGGAGTCCCGGCGCGTGTTGTGCGGCTCCGCGCCGAACGCCTCGGACGGCAGGTTTGCACCACCCGTTGATCAAACCCGCCCCTTTCACGCTGTACCCCGAGATCACGCGCCCTGTTTGGCTGGTCGAAGCGCACCGGCACCCCGCGCACCACGGACCGATCCGGTCCCCCTTTTCCGCCTCTTAGATGGAGGGAAAGTGTCCACACCGGACATCGCCACCGCTTCCACTGTCGACGAACCCGATCCCGCCGCCGCGGCCGACGGGCAGCTCACCAGTCTCAGCACCCACGCGGCACGGCAGCTCGCCACCACGACCAAGTCCGAACCGCAGATGCAGGCCATCACCTCGCGGTGGCTGCTGAAGACCCTGCCCTGGGTGGACGTACGCGGCGGCACCTACCGGGTCAACCGGCGTCTGCAACTGCGCACCGGACGCGGACGGGTGCACTTCGAGCAGAACGGAGCCGACGACATCCGGGTCGTCCCGCAGACGCTCACCGAACTGCCCGTCCTGCGCGGCTACTCCGACCTCGACGTGCTGCGGGAGATCGCCTCCCGGTTCGAGCCCCGTCAGGTGCGGGCCGGCCAGGTCCTGTTCGAGGCGGGGCAGCCGGTCACCGAGGCCTACCTGGTGGTGCACGGCCGCTTCACGCGCTACACGGCCGGCAAGTACGGGGAGGAGGAGGTCATCGGGGTCGTCACCGACGGCGACCAGATGGGGGACGAGGCGGTCGGCCAGTCGGATCCGCTGTGGCTGGCCTCCGTGCGGGCGGAGACCTCGGGCGTGGTGCTGGAGCTGCCCTGGAGCGCCGTGGAGGAGCTCACCGAGCGGGTGCCGTCGCTCGACGCCCATCTGCGGGCGTACGTCGAGCGGCAGGGCCTGCCCATGAACCGCAAGGGTGAGGCGGAGGTCCCCGTCCAGGCCGGCCATGTGGGCGAGCCGACGCTGCCGGGCGGGTTCGTCGACTACGAACTCGCTCCGCGCGAATACGAGTTGTCCCTCACCCAGACCGTGCTGCGGGTGCACTCCCGGGTCGCCGACCTCTACAACGAGCCGATGGACCAGACCCAGCAGCAGTTGCGGCTCACGGTCGAGGAGATCCGCGAGCGGCAGGAGTGGGAGCTGGTCAACAACCGGGAGTTCGGGCTGCTGCACAACATCGACTACGGGCAGCGGATCAGCACCTATACCGGGCCGCCGACGCCTGACGACATGGACGAACTGCTGTCGATGCGGCGCAGGACCAAGGTGTTCCTCGCCCATCCGAAGGCGATCGCGGCCTTCTTCCGCCAGTGCAACAAGCGCGGCCTGGTGCCCGGCACCGCGAACGTCGACGGGCACGAGGTCCCGGCCTGGCGCGGAGTGCCGATCTTCCCGTGCGGCAAGATCCCGGTCTCCGGTGACCACACCAGCAGCATCATCGCGCTGCGCACCGGCGAGGCCGACCAGGGCGTCGTCGGCCTCTACCAGACCGGCATCCCGGAGGAGTTCCAGCCGGGTCTGAACGTCCGCTTCATGGGCATCGACAGCGCCGCCGTCATCAACTACCTCGTCACCGCCTACTACTCGCTGGCCATCCTGGTCCCCGACGCCGCAGGGATCCTGGAGAACGTCCAGATCGGCCGGACGGCCGAGTGAGGGCCTGGAGCACGCGATGAGCACTTCCACCCCGTCCTACGTGCTGCCCGGTCCGCCGGACATCGCCCGGAGCATGCGCCGGGAGCGGCGCACCGGACCGATCCCCGGACTGCACTACCGTCCGGCGGCGCCCGCCGACCCGGTGAAGGCGGCCGAGATCGACCGCCGGCTGGAGACCTGGGCGCGCGGACTCGACCTGTTCCCCGAGGCGTGGAAGGGGGACTTCTCCGGCTTCCAGTTCGGCCGGGCCGTCGTCCTCCAGCATCCGGGCGCCCTGGACCTGGACCGGCTCACGGTCGCCGGGAAACTACTGCTCGCCGAGAACGTCGTCGACTCCTGCTACTGCGAGGAGGACGAGGGCCGGGGCGGATCGAGGCGGGGCCTCGGCGGCCCGCTGATCATCGCCCAGTCGGCGCTCGACCCGTACCACGGTGTCCCTGAGCTGGAGGAGGAGTGGCGCGAGGGCGTACGGGCCGACGGGCCGCTGCGTTCCTACCACTTCGCCCTCACGGACTACGCCGCGTTCGCCACCCCCAGCCAGGTCGACCGGTTCGTGCACGACATCGCCCGGCTGCATCTCGGTTATCTGGCCGAGGCCGCCTGGATGGAGACCCGGTACGCACCGCGGGTCTGGGAGTACCTGGTCATGAGGCAGTTCAACAACTTCCGCCCCTGTCTGTCGCTCGTCGACGCGGTGGACGGATACGAACTGCCCGAGCAGGTCTACGCCCGCCCCGAGATCCAGCGCATCACGGCGCTGGCCTGCAACGCCACCACGATCGTCAACGACCTGTACTCCTTCACCAAGGAGCTGGCGAGCGACCCGGACCATCTCAACCTGCCGCAGGTCGTGGCCGCCAACGAGCGCCACGGACTCAAGGCCGCCTATCTGAAGTCCGTCGAGATCCACAACCGGATCATGGAGGCCTTCGAGGAGGAGTCGGCTCTCCTGTCCGCCACCTCACCGCTCGTGGAGCGCTACGCCCAGGGGCTCGCCGCCTGGGTGGCCGGCAACCACGAGTGGCACGCGACCAACAGCCACCGCTACCACCTGCCCGACTACTGGTGACCACCGCTACAGGCACCCCATTCGCAACCGGAACACCGTCACATGCGCAACGAGGAGTCACCCTTGACGACCGCCCCCGTCGCCCGGACCGCCCCGGCTTTGGTGCCGGCCCAGTCCACGTACCAGAACCGCGTCGCGGAGTACTGGAACGCCGAGGAGAACCCGGTCAACCTCGAACTCGGGAAGATCGACGACCTGTACCACCACCACTACGGCATCGGAGCCGCCGACCGGTCGGTGCTCGACGAACCGGACGCGGACCTGCGCCGGGAACTCGTCACCGCCGAACTGCACCGGCTCGAGCACGCGCAGGCCGAACTGCTCGCCTCGCATCTCGGGCCGCTCTCCCCCGCCGACCGGGTCTTCGACGCCGGCTGCGGCCGCGGCGGCGGCAGTGTCACGGCGCATCTGCGCTACGGCTGCCACGCCGACGGTGTCACCATCTCCGCGAAGCAGGCCGAGTTCGCGAACGAGCAGGCGCGCAGGCGGGGCATCGACGGCAAGGTGCGCTATCACCACCGCAACATGCTCGACACCGGCTTCGCGACGGGCGGGTACGCGGCGTCGTGGAACAACGAGTCCACCATGTACGTCGAGCTGGACCTGCTCTTCGCCGAGCACGCCCGGCTGCTGCGCCGCGGCGGACGGTACGTGGTGATCACGGGCTGCTACAACAACGCCTACGGGCAGGCCTCCCGCGAGGTGTCCCTGATCAACGCCCACTACATCTGCGACATCCACCCGCGCTCGGAGTACTTCCGGGCGATGTCGCGCAACCGTCTGGTACCGGTGCACGTCGAGGACCTGACCGAAGCGACGATCCCCTACTGGGAACTGCGCAAGGAGGCGGACCACTTGGTCACCGGCATCGAGGACACGTTCCTGAACGCCTACCGCAACGGCAGCTTCCAGTACCTGCTCATCGTGGCCGACCGGGTCTGATCCCGGCGGCCCCGGGGGGGTGTCCGAGGGGCGGTGTCCGACGGCACCGCCCCTCGGCGCGTCCCGCGGGCCCGGGGCCCGCCGCCGGTCACTCGCCCGCGTACGCCTTCTTGAGTTCGGCGATGTCGAGCTTGCCCATGCTCATCATGGCGCTGGTGGTGCGGGCGGCCTTCTCGGGGTCCGGGTCGCCGATCATGTCGATCAGGCCGTCCGGGATGACTTGCCAGGAGACGCCGTACTTGTCCTTGAGCCAGCCGCAGGGGCCGGGCTCGCCGCCGTCCTCGGTGAGCCTGTTCCAGTAGTGGTCGACCTCCGCCTGGTCGGCGCAGAAGAGCTGGAACGAGATCGCCTCGCTGAACGTGAACTGGGGCCCGCCGTTGAGCGCGACGAACTTCTGGCCGTTGGCCGTGAACTCCACGGCCATCACGGAGCCCGCCTGACCGGGCCCGCCCTCGTTGTACCGGCCGATCCGGCCGATGCCGGAGTTCTTGAAGACGGACACGTAGTAGTGGGCGGCCTCCTCGGCCTGGCCGTCGAACCAGAGACACGTGGTGAATCCGTCGGTGGTCATGGACACCTCCTGCGATGGGAACGCGGTCTTCAGTGTCGACCGGTTCACGCCGTAGAACTCATCGGCCGGGCGGCGAATTGACCCGGCCGGGGTAGGGCGGACGGCACGTCAGGCCGCCAGGCACATCCCGCGGTACGGGCCGACCGCCCGGTGCGAGGCGGAACGGCGGTCCGTGCCGCTGCGCCGGACCAGTTCGCCCTGGGCCAGTGACAGCAGATCGCCGAGGCCCAGTCCGAGGGCGGAAGCGGCGGCCGCGAGGACTTCCGAGGACGCCTCCTTGCGGCCGCGTTCCACCTCGGAGAGGTAGGGCAGGGAGATCCGGGCGGCGTCGGCCACGTCCTTGAGCGTGCGCTCCTGTGCCAGGCGTTCGCGGCGCAGCACGTCACCGACGAGGTCGCGCCACAGGGGCTCCCGGGGCGCGGACTGCGCGGTGTCCGGGCGGGCGGGTGCCGGGCGCAGCGGGATCACCCGGATGTCGTGGCCGGCCTGTTCGTCGCTCGCCCGCTCGCTGCTCGCCTGGTTGCTCACCTCCACAGCCTAGAAGCCGTAGGCCGGCCGGGAAGAGGCGCGAGTTGCGCCCTCAGGGAAACATCGGCGGGCATGGGCCGCCGAGTTCCGGGTAGCCGGGCAGCACGCGGTCCGGGCAGGGCGCCGGGACACACAGGGGCCGCGGAGACAGAGGTCGACCGTGACTTTCGTGGGAGAGGCAATGAACACCGCCGCCGGGATCCGGCCGCAAGCAGAGGCCGTCGACGGGACCGTGCCCCACGGCGCGGACGACGGGGCGCTGCCGGGCATCGCGGACCCCGCGTCCGTCGCCCCGCGGGACGCGCGGGAGTTGTCCCGCGCGTTCTTCCGCCGGCTGGCCGAGCTGGAGGAGGGGACGCACGCGTACCAGTACGCGCGCACCACCCTCATCGAGATGAACATGTCGCTGGTCCGGTTCGCGGCCGGGCGGTTCCGTGGCCGCAGCGACGACATGGAGGACGTCGTCCAGACGGGGATGATCGGCCTGATCAAGGCCATCGACCGGTTCGAGCTGTCGCGCGAGGTCGAGTTCACGTCCTTCGCGCTGCCTTACATCGTCGGCGAGATGAAGCGGTTCTTCCGGGACACGACCTGGGCGGTGCACGTCCCACGCCGCCTCCAGGAGCTGCGCCTGGAGCTGGCCAAGGCGCGCGACGAGTTGTCCAGCCGGCTGGACCGGGACCCGACCGTCGCCGAACTGGCCACGCTCATGAACCTCTCCGAGGAGGCGGTCGTCGAGGCCCAGATCGCCGCCAACGGCTACACCTCCACGTCCCTGGACGCCGCGCTCGGCGGTGACGGTCCCGAGGACGGCGAAGCCGTCCTCGCCGACTTCATCGGCGTCGAGGAGGAGGGGCTCCTGCTCGTCGAGGACGTGCACGCGCTCGCCCCGCTCATGGCCGAACTCAGCGAGCGCGACCGGCGGATCATCCACATGCGGTTCGTGGAGGAGGCCACCCAGGCGGAGATCGGGGAACGGCTCGGCTGCTCCCAGATGCACGTGTCCCGGCTGATCAAGCGGATCATCACGCGGCTGCGCCGGGGGATGCTGGGCGAACTCGGCTGCGCCTGAGGCCGCGTCCGGGGCCGGGGCTCGGGCCGGGGCGAGGGCTCACGCGCCCTCGCTCACCCTGCCAGGTCGAACCGGGCGCGCACCCGCTTGCCGACGGGCACCCGCTCCACGGTGATCTCGGCGGCCAGCGCGTGCACTATCTCCAGGCCGTGCCGCCCGACACGCTCGGGGTCCTTCGGGTAGCGGATGGGAAGCGCGACGCTGCTGTCGTACACGCAGACGCTGACCGCGCTGTCCGTGCCCTCCAACTCCAGGATGTACGGGCCGTTGCTGTGCCGGTCGGCGTTGGTGACCAGTTCGCTCACGACGAGCAGCAGTTCGCCGTCGGCCCTGCTGTCGATCGCGGCGCACCACTCGTTGCGCAACTGCTCCAGGAACTGAGCCGCGAACGCGCGTGCCTCGGCGATGCATCCGGGTTCGCCGGTGTAGTGCGCGGCGCGGCGCAGCGGCTCGACGGGTACGTCGAAGCCGGCGGGTACCACCGCCCCGCCCAGATGTTCGGTCATGCGTGTCTCTCTCGGAAGCCCGGTCCGGTCGGTTGCCTCTTGTACCAGTCCTCGTACCCCGAGCCGGGCCCGGCAGTCCCCCTGAGCGTTCGCCGAACGCGCACAGTGGTCATCATCACGCCCACGGCGACGACGGTGTGCCGCCGCTCACACCGCCGTGCCGGGCTCTGCCGGCCAGGACCGCTTCCGGGCCGGAGCCCGGCGTGCGGTCAGGAACCGCCGCCCTCGGCCGCCCGTTCGGCCGCGAAGAGCACGGCGTCGACGGCGGTGTCGTAGATCGCCTTCGGCGTGACGCTGCTGAGCTCGTCGATGTAGGTCCGGGTGACGGGGTAGGCCGCCTCGGGCAGGCGGGCGTAGATCCGGGTCCAGGTGGTGTCGTCCTTCTCGCGGACCTCGGGGTCGAGCGAGCTGAGCGCGGCGGAGTGCGCGCAGAGGCCGAGGGCGGTGTCCACGTAGGTCCGGTAGTGAAGCACGGCCCGGTCGGGGGCGAGGCCCGAGCGGGCGAAGGCGCCGAGGATGAGCTCCACCAGCCGCTGCTCGGCCGGACCACCGGTGATGCGCGCGAAGGTGAGGACGGTGATCGCCGGGTAGCGGGTCTGGATCAGCCAGGTGGACTCGGCGACCCGGCGCAGGGTCTGCTGCCACGGCTCGTCCTCGGGCACCTCCGCGATGTCGTCGAGGATCATCTGGATGGTCCGCTCGGCCACCGCGAGCAGCAGTTCGTCCTTGTCGCGGAAGAGCCGGTACAGGATCGTCGCGTCCACGTCGAGTTCCTGGCCGAGCCGGCGCATCGAGAGTCCGGCGGCGCCCTCCCGTTCGGCGAGCTGGAAGGCGGCGTTCACGGCGGCTTCGCGGCGCAGCTCGCGGCGCTCCCGGCGGCTGGGCCGTGCGGCGGTGTCGTCGCCGGACCGCTGGGCGGCTGCGGTCGTCGCCGTCTTCTTCGCCATGTCTCTCCTCGCTCGGGCGGCTCGACCGACCCTACCAACGCCTTCCCGACGAAACTGCCAACACCGTTGACAACAGTGTTGCGGATCGGGTTCCTTATGTCGACCACGCCGTTCGCACCGCTCCCTGAAGCCGTGAACCACGTGGGCCCCGTCGTCCCCCGTCGTCAGGAATCCCATGAGCCGGCACATCCGCCTCGCCCTCGTGCAGGCCCCCGCCGAGTCCTTCGAGCAGTTCGCGCAGGGTCTCCGGCTGCGCATGAAGTCGCCCAACCGGGCGGACCTCGTCGTCTACCCCGAGCTGCACCTGTGTTCCGAGGGTGCGCAGGCGATGACCTTGGAGGAGTACTACGCCACGTACGCCGAGCCGCTCGACGGCCCGCGCGGCAAGGCGCTCTCCGAGCTGGCCCGCGAGCTCGGCATCTGGCTGATCCCCGGGACCGTGCTGGAGCGCGGCGCGGACGGCAACGTCTACAACACCGCGGTGGTCTACGGCCCGGACGGCAGCCTGGCGGCCCGCTACCGGAAGATCTTCACCTGGCGGCCCTACGAACCCATGTGCGTGGGCCGGGAGTTCGTCGTCTTCGACATTCCGGGCACCGGGCGGCTCGGCCTGTCGGTCTGCTACGACGCCTGGTACCCCGAGGTGACCCGGCATCTCGCCTGGATGGGCGCTGAACTCGTGGTCAACGTCGTGCAGACGTCGACGTCCGGCCGCGCCCAGGAGATCCCGGTCAACCAGGCGAACGCCATCGTCAACCAGGTCTGGGTCGCCAGCGTCAACGGCGCAGGGCCCACCGCGCAGGGCCGCAGCCTGCTCATCGACCCCGAGGGGCACGTCCAGGTCGCCGCCGTCGGCATGGAGGACACCACCCTGCTCGCCGTCGTCGACCTCGACCGGGTCGCGGCCGCCCGCACGTACGGCACGGGCGGCGACTCCTGGCCCTGGGACCACTTCACGGCCGGCGACACCCCGCTGGAACTGCCGCTCTACAACGGCCGTATCGACCCGGCGACATGGCGGCCGGCTCTCTCCCCCTGGACGCCGGACGCCGTCCGTCCCGCCACCCCCGCCCCCGCAGAGGCCGCCGCCCCGGCCACCGGAGAGGGCGTGGCGCGATGAGCGGGACACAGGAGATCCGCACCGCCCCGAGCGGCGCACCGGAGCGGCTCACCGGCCGGCTCTCGCTCACCTCGGTGGTCGCCTTCGGGCTCGCCTACATGGCGCCGAGCCTGGTCATGGTGATCTTCGGCGTGATCGCCGCGGCGAGCGCCGGCACCGCGCCGACCGCGTTCGCCGTGGCCACCGCGGCGATGTTCCTGACCGCGCTCAGCTACGCGAAGATGGCCCGGCACATCCCCGCCTCCGGCTCGGCGTACTCCTACGCCCGCAAGCTGATCGGCGCCCCGGCCGGCTTCCTCGTCGGCTGGGCTGTGCTCCTCGACTACCTGCTGCTGCCGATGGTGGCCTGGCTCGTCCAGTCGCTGTATCTCAACGCGCAGTTCCCGGGCGTGCCTGTCTGGGTCTGGATGCTGCTGAACGCCGGCCTCACGACCGCGGTCAACATCATCGGACTCACGCTGGCCGACCGGGTCAACAAGGTGATGACCGCTCTCGCGGTGTTCCTGGTCCTGCTGTTCGTCGCGTACTGCCTGGTCCACCTCGGCGGCCGTCCCCCGCGGTCCTACACCGCGCCGCTCTGGAACGCGCACACCTCCCTCGGCGGCATCTCGGCCGCGGCCGCCGTCGCCGCGTACTCCTACCTCGGCTTCGACGCGGTGACCACGCTCTCCGAGGAGGCGCGGGACCCCCGTCGGACCATCCCGCGCGCGGTCGTGCTCGTCATCGCGATCGGCGGCCTGCTCTTCGCCGCCGTGGCGTACGTGATGCAACTGGTCCATCCCGGCGGGGTGTTCGACGACCCGCAGATCGTCGCCTACACGATGTCCATCGAGGTCGGCGGGCAGACCTTCGCGGACTGGACCAACATGGCCGGGATCGTCGGCGGTTTCGCCTCCGGGCTCGCCGTGCAGCTGAGCTCCAGCCGGCTGCTGTACATCATGGGCCGCGACGGCGTGCTGCCGAAGCGCTTCTTCGGGGCGCTGAACACCCGCACCGGGACCCCGGTCCTGTGTCTCGCCCTCACGGGAGCCGTCGGCCTGGTCGGACTCGATCTCTCCCTGGAGACCGCGACGTCGTTCGTCAACTTCGGCGCGTTCCTCGGTTTCACCGTGGTCAACGCGTGCGTGGTCGTGTACTTCGTCCGCAACCGGGCCCGTGCTCTCGGGTCCGGCGGCGCGAAGGTGCTCGGCTACGTCGTCGCCCCGACGCTCGGCGCCTGCGTCACCGTCTATCTGATGACACAGCTCAGCACGGTCGCGCTGGCGATCGGCTGCTGCTGGCTGGCCGCCGGGTTCGTCTACCTCCTCCGGCTCACCCGCGGCTTCCGCCGTCCGACGCCCGAACTCGACCCGGACGAGGTCGCGGGGCCCTAGCAGGAAATGGCTCCGCCCACGCCGACGGGCCCGGCAAAGCCGCCACGTCCGCGCGCGCAGCGGGGCTCGGGTCAGGCGACGGGTACGACGAGCGCCGGCAGGGTGCGCTGCATGCGCAGGGCGTCGATCGACTCGGCGAGCAGTTCGTACTCGGTCGTGTCGTCGCTGGCGGCGATCCGCACCAGCCGCCCGCCCGCCAACTCCTCCGCGACCAGCTCCTGCCGGGCGTCGTCCCCGCACCAGGCGCGCAGCAGGGTCGGGACGTCGGCGACCGTCTCCGCGACCGGGACCAGCGCGCCGACGGGAAAGGCGCCGCCCTCCGGGCTCGGGTCGAGCCGCTCGGCGATCCACGACGCCCGGTCCCGTAACCACCACAGGGCGAGCGCCAGGGTCGGCGCGCGGTAAGTGCCGAGCGGTACGCCGACGCGCTGCCCCCCGCACATTCCGTACGCGGTGACATGACACAGGAATTCGTCGTGCACGATCACTCCCCCGTCGCCTCGCTGCAGTGCCGGCCCGGCCCTCGCTTTCCCGTACGGCTCTGTGCGGTGAAGTGCCCCTGATGTTCGAGTATCGCCACTGGCGAAACACTGTCACCACGGATTTCCGGCCACTCTCCCGGCATATTCACAGGACCCTCTGGCCGAAAACGCGCAGGTCGCACCGTCCCGCCCCCATTACCCGGGAGGTAATCGACCCGTCCCGCCTTTCTCCGGCATGGTGTTCACACCGGATCGGCGAACACCCGGATCCGGCTCCTGACCAGCAGATTCGACCTCGATGGAGGCTGATTCGCCATGTCCGTGAACACCGACCGTCACGAGAACGCCATCGCCCGTTACCTCGAGGCCTGGAACGCCCGTGAGCCGCAGGCCCTGACGAAGGCGGTCGCCGCCGCCTGGACCGCGGACGGCAGCTACACCGACCCTCTCGCCGACGTCCGCGGCCACGACCAGATCGCCGCCGTGATCGCGGCGGCCCACACGCAGTTCCCGGGGTTCACCTTCCGCCTGCTCGGCACGGTGGACGGGCACCACGACACCGCGCGGTTCTCCTGGGAGCTGGTGAACGAGGCCGACACAACGGCTCCGGTGGCCGGGTTCGACGTGGTCACGCTGGACGACGAGGGCCGGATCCGACAGGTGCTGGGGTTCCTGGACCGGGTGCCGGCGGGCGCTTGAGGCCGGGTGCCACGATGAGTTTCTCCGCTCGCTGTGGTCATGTGAGGCAGAGCCCGGGGACCGGACACACGGAACGGGCCGGAAAAGGATCAAGGCGAGCGGAGAACATCATGGCCACCACCGGCAGGAAGTCAGGGACGGCGGGGAATTCCGGCGCGGCGGGTAATGCGCCGGGCGGAACGGCGGGGGAAATCGACGAGGAATTCAGCGCGGTCCTGCGCACGAGCCCGGAGAAAGGCGGCTGGACGTTTGTGATCTGGCCACGGTCCGTCGAGTTCTTCGGCACCCGGGGCCTGGTCAAGGTCCGCGGCACGGTCGACGGCCACCCGTTCCGCGGCTCCTTCATGGCCCTGGGCGACGGCACGCACAAGCTGCCCGTGAAGGCGGAGGTGCGCAGGGCGATCGGCAAGGGCGAGGGCGACACGGTGACGGTGCGCCTGCGGGAACGACTGTGACGGGCCGCGTGCGGGCCGCATGGTCGTGACCGTGTGCCGCCGGGAGCGGCTCAGCCCCTGACGGCCTCCCGGTAGCGGCGGGGCGCCACACCGACGGTACGTTCGAAGGCGTTGCTGAAGGCGCTCTCGGAGGTGTAGCCGACCGAGCGGGCGTCCGGCATGATCATCGACACCGGTCTCGCCAAGCACATCCCCGCGGACGCCCTGCGGGCGGCGGGCGCCCTGGACGAGGAGGGCCGCCCGGTGCGCGACCCCGCCCGGCAGCACAAGAACCGTCCCACAGGGAGCGGCGACCGGCGTCTGGTGCGCCACCAGCCCGCAGCTCGACGGACTCGGCGGGGTCTACTGCGAGAACTGCGACATCAGCCCGTCGGTGACACCTGAGAACGAGGCCGAGTGGCGGGCGGAGCCTGGGATCCCCGGCGTCCTGCCGTACGCCGTCGATCCGGAGGCGGCGGCCCGCCTGTGGGAGGTCAGCGAGGAGCTCACGGCCGACCGATACAGGCCGCCTCACGCCCCCGGCACCCACCACCCGGCATTCATCATCGGGCATCCACCACCAAGCGCTCATCCCTGGGCGCTCACCAAGGGGCGCTCACCAAGGGGTGCTCACCAACGGGCGTTTCTCAGCCCTTCACGATGGCGTCGATCCTCGCCAGTTCCTCGTCGTCGAAGTCCAGGTTGCGGATGGTGCCGACGCTGTCCTCGATCTGCCGCGGGCTGCTCGCGCCGACCAGGGCGGAGGTCACCCTGCCGCCCCGCAGCACCCAGGCGAGGGCCAGCTGGGTCAGGCTCTGGCCGCGGGACTTGGCGATCTCGTCCAGGGCGCGCAGCCGGCCGACCAGTTCTTCGGTGACCGCCTCCGAGTTCAGGAAGGGGCTGTCGCTCGCCGCCCGGGAGTCCTCGGGGATGCCGTCGAGGTAGCGGCCGGTCAGCAGTCCCTGCTCCAGCGGGGAGTAGACGATGGAGCCCACCTGGAGTTCGTCCAGGGTGTCCAGCAGGCCCTCGTCCTCGGGGCGCCGGTCGAGCATCGAGTAGCGCGGCTGGTGGATGAGGAGCGGGGTGCCGAGTTCGCCGAGGATGCGGGCGGCCTCGCGGGTCTGCTCCGCCGAGTAGTTGGAGACCCCGACGTAGAGCGCCTTGCCCTGCTGGACCGCGGTGTGCAGGGCGCCCATCGTCTCCTCCAGGGGAGTGTCCGGGTCGAAGCGGTGCGAGTAGAAGATGTCGACGTAGTCCAAGCCCATGCGTGTGAGGCTCTGGTCGAGCGAGGACAGCAGGTACTTGCGCGAGCCGAATTCGCCGTACGGGCCGGGCCACATGAGGTAGCCCGCTTTGGTGGAGATGACCAGCTCGTCGCGGTACGGCCCGAAGTCCGCCTTCAGGGCGTCACCGAGCGCGGACTCGGCGGCGCCGGGCGGCGGGCCGTAGTTGTTGGCCAGGTCGAAGTGGGTGACGCCGAGATCGAAGGCGCGGCGCAGGATGGCCCGCTGGGTCTCGGCGGGACGGTCGGGTCCGAAGTTGTGCCACAGGCCGAGCGACAGCGCGGGGAGTTTCAGGCCGCTGCGTCCGGTGCGCCGGTAGGGCATGTCGGCGTAGCGGTCGGGGTGTGCGGTGTACAACGCGACTCCAGAGGGGTTGGCACGGGGTGTTCCCGGCTCCCGGGACGGCGAGGTCCCAGGGAACCCGCTCCCACTCTCGCCGGGCGGGCGGGCAGCGGTCCAACAGAAGAATCCGATGGAATTCAGCGACTAAGCTTCTCAATCATGGAACTGCGCCATCTCCAGCACTTCGTCGCGGTCGCCGAGGACCAGCATTTCACCAGGGCCGCCGAACGCCTGTTGGTGTCCCAGTCGGGCCTGTCGGCGTCCATCCGGGCGCTGGAGCGGGAGTTGCGGGCGCCGCTGTTCGTGCGGACCACCCGCCGGGTGACGCTCACCGAGGCCGGGCGGGCGCTGCTGGTGGAGGCCGAGCGGATCCTCGCGCAGGTGCGTTCGGCGCACGAGGCGGTGGCGGCGGTGCAGGGCGTGCTGCGCGGCACGCTGGCACTGGGCACCGAGCAGTGCATCGCCGGGGTGCACGTGGCGCAACTGCTGGCGGCCTTCCGGGGCCGGCACCCGGACGTGGAGATCCGGCTGCGGCAGGCCGGTTCGGGCGCGCTGGCCGAGGAGGTGTCGGCCGGGCGGCTGGACCTGGCCTTCGCCTACCGCACCCAGGCGGACTCGGACCAGCTGCGCTCGGTGGCGCTCACCAGCGAACCCATGACGGTGCTGTGCCATCCGAACCACCGGCTCGCCTCGTGCGGCGCGCTGCTCGCACCGCACGACCTGGCCGGTGAGGTCTTCGTGGACTTCCACCCGGACTGGGGTCCGCGCCGCACCACCGACGCCGCCTTCTCCGCGGCGGGGATCCGGCGCACGGTCGCGCTGGAGGTCAACGACGTGCACAGCCTGCTGGACCTGGTCGACGAGAACCTCGGGATCGCCGTCGTACCCCGGCACTTCCGGCACAAGCGGCCCTCCCTCACGGCGTTGCCGCTGAAGGGCACGGGCGAGGCGGAGTACGAGACCGTCGCGCTGCTGCCGCCGGAACGGGCCACCAGTCCCGCGGCCCGCGCGCTGGTCACGCTTCTCGAGACAGGGGGCCTGGCACCACCCCAGGACGGGCCCCAGGCCTCCTGATTCCGGCCGCCCGCCGCCGCAGACTCATGACCGTCGGCCAGAAACGACGAACGACGACGGTCAGGGGGACACACCATGGCGGAACACACACGGCGGACCGTGCTGCGCGGCACGGCCGGGCTCGCGGCGGCCGGGGCACTCACCGGCCTGGGCAACAGCCCGGCCGCGGCCCGCCCCGCAGAACAGGGACAGATGACGGATCGTCATTATCGGTTTCTGGAAGGGGCGTTCGCACCGGTCACCGAGGAGCTGACGGCCTTCGACCTGCCGGTGACCGGCCGGATCCCGCGCGAGCTGAACGGACGTTTCCTGCGCAACGGCCCGAACGTGCTCGGCCTGGAGGATCCCCGGGCCCACCACTGGATGCTCGGCGAGGGCATGGTGCACGGCGTGCGGCTGCGCGACGGCAAGGCGGAGTGGTACCGCAACCGCTGGGTGCGCGCCTCGCAGGTCACGCAGAAGCTCGGCGAGCCGTACCCGGGTCCGGTCCCGCCGGACGACTTCCCGTGCAACACCCATGTGATCCCCTACCGGGGGCGGATCCTCGCGCTGCAGGAGAGCGGCCCGCTGCCGTACGAACTCGACGGCGAACTGGGCACGGTGGGCACGTACGACTTCCGGGGGACCCTGGAGGGTTCGTTCACCGCGCACACCAAGTTCGACGCGCACGCCGGTGAGCTGCACGCGATCGGCTACTACCCGGCCTGGGACCACGTCCGGCACATGGTGGTGGATCCCTCGGGGCGCATCACGCGCACCACCCGGATCCCGATGCCGGACGCGCCGATGGTGCACGACTTCGCGCTCACCGAGAAGCACGTCGTCGTCATCGACATACCGGTCACCTTCGACCCCGCCGCGGCCGGGCGAGGCGCCCCGGTGCCGTACGCCTGGAACCGCGCGCACCCCGCACGCGTGGGGGTCATGCCACGGACTGGGGGTACCCCCTCTGGGGAAGGGCGGGTGCGCTGGTTCGGGATCGACCCCGTCTTCTACTCGCACACGCTCAACGCCTACGACGAGGGCGACCGCGTGGTGGTCGACCTGACGACCTACCCGGCGCCGTTCCACGTCGCCGGGCGCGGCTCGGACGGTCCGTCCGCGACGGGCACCGCGAAGCTGGAACGCTGGACGGTCGACCTGCGCCACGGGCGGGTGCGGCAGCGGGTGCTGGACGACCGGCCGCAGGAATTCCCGCGTGTGAACGAGTCGTTCGTGTCGCGGCGGCACCGCTACGGCTACACGGCGGCGGCCGCGGAGATGACGGCCGCGTATCTCACGCCGGACGGCGGCACCCCGCCCGACAGCGCGTTCTCCAACGCGCTCGTCAAGCACGACCTGTCGCGCGGGACCACCCTGGTGCACCGGCTGCCGAGGGGCGCGGCGGCGGGCGAGGCGGTGTTCGTACCGCGGGACGGGGCCGACCGCCGGGCGGCCGAGGACGACGGGTACGCGATCGCGTACGTGCACAACCCGGACCGGGGCGCGGCCGATCTGGTGATCCTCGCGGCGCAGGACTTCACCGGGGAGCCGGTGGCGCGGGTGCACCTGCCGGGCCGGGTGCCGCTCGGTTTCCACGGGAGCTGGATTCCGGACGCGTGAACGCCCGTCGTTTGGGATGGTGGACGGTATGCACGCGAAGGACATCCTCATCGACGGCTACGGCCGCATCCAGGAAGAAGTCCATGCCGCCCTCGAGGGCCTCGGACCGGACGAACTGCACTACCGCCCGGCTCCCGACGCCAACTCCATCGCCTGGCTCGTCTGGCACCTCACCCGGGTGCAGGACGACCACGTCGCCGACGCCTTCGACCTCGAGCAGGTCTGGCTCTCCCAGGACTGGAAGAAGCGCTTCGGCCTCGACCTGCCGGCCCGTGACCACGGCTACGGGCACACCTCCGCGAAGGTCGCCAAGGTCAAGGTCGACTCCGCCGACCTGCTGACCGGGTACTACGACGCCGTCCACGAACAGACCCTCGGCGTCCTGCGCTCGCTGGCCGCCAAGGATCTCGAACGGATCGTGGACGAGCGCTGGGATCCCCCGGTCACGCTGGGGGTCCGCCTGGTGAGCGTCCTGTCCGACGACCTTCAGCACGTCGGACAGGCCGCCTATCTCAGGGGGCTGGTTCAGAGCGCGGCCGCGTAACCCGGCAGGACGACGTCCTCGATGAGGGCGGCCCGCTCGTCGAACGGGATGAACGCGCTCTTGAGGGCGTTCACCGTCACCGTGCGCAGGTCCTCGACGCTCCAGCCGGCCTCCTCGACCAGCAGCGACATCTCACGGGTCATCGTCGTACCGGAGACCAGCCGGTTGTCGGTGTTGAGGGTGACCCGGAAGCCCAGGTCCTTCAGGGCGGTGATGGGGTGCTCGGCGATCGAGGTGGCGCAGCCGGTCTGGAGGTTGGAGGTCGGGCACATCTCCAGGGCGATGCGGCGGTCGCGGATCCAGCCGGCGAGGCGGCCGAGCTTGCCGGCCGCGAGGTCGGGGATGTCCTCGGTGATGCGCACGCCGTGGCCGATGCGCTGGGCGCCGCAGACCTGGAGGGCCTGGTGGATGCTGGGCAGGCCGTGCGCCTCACCGGCGTGGATGGTGAAGGGCACGCTCTCGCGGCGCAGGTGCTCGAAGGCGTCCAGGTGGTCGGCGGGCGGGAAGCCGTCCTCGGCACCGGCGATGTCGAAGCCGACGACACCGGCGTCACGGTAGGCGACGGCGAGGTCGGCGGCCTCGCGGACCCGGTCGAACATGCGCAACCCGCACAGCAGGGTGCCGACCCGGACGGGGGTGCCGGCGGCGGCCGCCTTGGCCATGCCGACGGCGAGGCCCTCCTGGACGGTCTCCACGACCTCGCTCATCGACAGGCCGCCCCGCGTGTTCAGCTCGGGGGCGTAGCGCACCTCGGCGTAGACGACGCCGTCGGCGGCGAGGTCCAGGACGTACTCCTCGGCGACGCGCAGCAGGCCCTCACGGTTCTGCATGACGGCGAGGGTGTGCTCGAAGGTGGCTATGTAGCGGACCAGATCGCCGGAGTTGGCGGCCTCGAAGTACCAGGCGGCCAGCTCGTCGGGGTCGGTGGTGGGCAGGGTGTGGCCGACCGCGGCAGCGAGTTCGACGACGGTGGCGGGGCGCAGGCCGCCGTCGAGGTGGTCGTGCAGGACGGCCTTGGGCAGGCGGCGGATCACTTCGGCGTCTACGCGCGTAGCAGTCATGGCGGGTCTTTCCTTGAGCGGGCGGTTCGAAGCGGCTGCAGAGTGTGCGACGGGGGGCGTGGGCCGTAAGAAGGCTCGCCTCAGCCGGCGGGCTGGAGCAGGTCCCAGCGGTTGCCGTAGAGGTCCTGGAAGACGGCGACCGTGCCGTACGGCTCGTGGCGCGGCTCCTCCAGGAAGGTCACGCCGGCGGCGGTCATGCGGGCGTGGTCGCGGGCGAAGTCGTCGGTGTGCAGGAAGAACCCGACGCGCCCGCCGGCCTGGTCCCCGATCCGGGCGCGCTGGTCCTCGCCCTTGGCGCGGGCGAGCAGCAGTCCGGTACCGAGGCCCCGCACACCGGGCTCGACGACGACCCAGCGGGAACCGTCCGGCCGGGGCTCGTCCTCGGCGAGGCGGAAGCCGAGGGCCTCGGTGTAGAAGCGGATGGCCTCGTCGTAGTCGTCCACGACGAGGGTGACCAGGGCAACGCGTCGCATCGGGGCCTTCCGGTGGGAGTGGTAGCCGGAGGTTATACGTAAAACTACGCGCGCGCCAGTCACCGTTCTACGCGCGTCCAGGCAGGTGGGGAACGGGAATCCGGGTCAGGGCTTCTCGTCGCCCTGAGCGACCTCGACACGGTGGTGGAAGTCGGCCATGCCGACGACGGAGGCCACCCCTGAGACGACCGTGCAGGCGAGGAGCAGAGCGGCGATCAGGCGGCCCGCCCCGTGCGTCGGGGCGGCCAGGAGCGCCTGGACGCGCCGCGGGACGGGACCGGTGGTCGCGGCGGCGGCGAAGTCGGGTCGCACGGTGCGCGCGGCCTGCCCGGCGAGGGCGGCGCGGGCGATGGCCCGGGCGGTCAGGCGCCGGTCGCCGACACTGGCCGCGGCGGCCTCGTCGGCGGCGCGCTCGGCGGCGAGCCGGATCGTCTCGCGGACCGGGCGCAGCGCGGGGTGGCAGTGCGCCGCGAGTTCGGCGGCAGCGAGGAAGTAGTGGTGGCCGCCGTCGTTGTGCGCCCGCTCGTGCGCGAACAGCGCCTCGCGCTCGGCGCCGTCCAGGCTGCGCAGCATGGCGGTGGTCACGACGATGCGGTGCGGGCGTCCGGGCAGGGCGTACGCGTCCGGGCGGGGCGAGTCGACCACGCACAGGTCGCCCGCGGCGGGCCGGAGCCCGGCCTGCGTGCGCGCGGCACGGAAGGCGCGGGTCTGGCGCAGGACCGAACGGACGAGGGTCCAGCCGCACACGGCGAGGACGCCGACGGACGTCGCGGCGACCGGGAGGACGACGAGGTCGGAGGCGGTGTGCAGCGGGTGGATCAGTTCCCCGACGGCGGCGAACAGTGGCACCTTGAGCAGGCCGGTCAGGACGAACGCGCCGAGCGCCGCCAGCGAGTCGCCCGCGAGGACGACCGCACAGGCGGTGATCGCCCACAGCGCGACGACCGGGGCGAGCCGGTCGAGGGCCCGCCGGGCCAGCGCCGGGAGCGCGCACGGCAGCAGCAGGGGCAGCAGGAGGAGTGCGGTCACGGGGCGTCGGATTCCAGCAGGTCCCGCAGGATGCGTTCGTCGTCGGGGCTGAGCTGGGCGACGAAGCGGGCGAGGACGGTCTCGCGGTCGGTGTCCCGGTCCAGTTCGGTGTGCATCCGGCGGGCGGTGAGGCCGTGGGCGTCCTGGACGGGGAGGTAGGCGTAGCCGCGGCCCTGCCGGTGCCGGGCGACCACGCCCTTGTCGTGCAGCCGGGTCAGGATCGTCGTCACCGTGGTGCGGGCGAGGTCCGCGGCGAGGGTCAGCTGGACCTGGCCGGGCGTCTGGGGGACACCGGCGGCCCAGAGTGCGGCCATGACGGTCGCCTCGAGCTCACCGGCCGGCCGGCGTTCGTCCTTCGCGTCGGTCATGGGAACGATCCTCACTCCGTCCTCGTCGTCCAGTCCAGCAGGCGTCTACAAAATTGTAGTCAACGGGGCGCCGTCCCGCCCCAGGACATACGCCCGCACCCCATTATGAGAGGGCCGCCGCTGAGGAGCGGGGTCGCCGCCCACCGGCCGGCCGACACCGGTGTCCCCGCCTCTGTCAGGCGCCCGTGGTGTGCAGCGCGTCCAGGCGCCGCAGCTCCTCCTGCGTGAGGCGCAGCGCGCCGGCGGCGACGTTCTCGGTGAGGTGGACGGGGTTGCCGGTGCCGGGGATGGCGAGGACGTGCGGGCCCTGGTGCAGGGTCCAGGCGATGCGGATCTGGGCGGGGCTCACCCCGTGGGCGTCGGCGACGGCCCGCACCGGGTCGTCGTTCGCCCGGTCGTCGCCTTCCGCGTCCACGGCGCCCTGATCGCCACCGCTGCCCGCGACGGCGTAGAAGGGGACGAAGGCGATGCCCCGCTCCCCGCACATCCGCAGGAGTGCGTCGCCCTCGGGGTCGGCGTCGTCCAGTCCGTACCGGTTCTGCACGCTGACCACGGGGGCGATCTCCAGCGCCTCGGTCAGGTGCCGGGGCTGGATCGCGGAGATCCCGAGGTGCCGGATCAGACCGGCCTCGCGCAGCTCGGCGAGCGCGCCGAAGTGCTCGGCGACGGAGTCCTGGCGCATGCGGCGCAGATAGACGAGGTCGAGGTGGTCGCGGCCGAGCTGGCGCAGGTTCTCCTCGACGTGGGCGCGCAGCTGGTCGGGGCGGGCCGAGGTGCCCCACTCGCCGGAGTAGTCGCGGAAGGGGCCGACCTTGGTGGCGATGACCAGGTCGTCCGCGTAGGGGGCGAGGGTGGAGTTGATGAGTTCGTTGGCGGAGCGCAGGGCGGAGAAGTAGAAGGCGGCGGTGTCGATGTGGTTCACACCGAGTTCGACCGCCCTGCGCAGCACGGCGATCGAGCGGGCGCGGTCACTGGGGGTGCCCAGATGGAAGGCGGCGCTGCCCGTCAGCCGCATCGCGCCGAAGCCGATGCGATGGACGGGCAGGTCACCCAGCTTGAAGGTGCCGGAGGCGTCCGCGGTGATCATGTCAGCGGTCATCGGCGGAGTCTCGCACATCGGCCCCGGCGCCGGAGACCGGCCCTTTCGGGAGGGTTCCCGGTGCCGGGGGCGTCTGTCACCTCCTACACGAACGGCACGGGCCCGGATCGACACCGCACGCCACACGTCCCGGAGAAAATGTCGCCGGCGACCTTCGGAAGCATCGTCGGCATGACCGACACCGCACATCCGCTCGTCGTCCGCGCCCGGCGGCTCGCCGCAGATCTGCTCGTGCCCGAGGCCGAGCGGGTGGACCAGGAGGGCGTCCCCGCGAGCCGCATCGGGGCGCTGAAGGAGTCCGGGCTGCTCGGAGTGGCCGCGCCGGTCGCGTACGGCGGCTTCGGGGCGCCGTCGGCCGTGGTGCGGGAGACCACGGAGATCCTCGCCGGGGCCTGTTGCCCGACCTGGTTCGTGCAGGCGCGGCACCACACACCGGTGCAGACCGCCGCGCGCGGCGAACTGCCGGTGCGGGAGAGCCTGTTGGGTCCGCTGCCGACTCGCGGCTCCCGCCACCGGTTCGGTGCCGCCACACAGCGGACTGCGAGGCTGACTCGTTGAGCATGCGTCCGCACCCCGCACCCCACGCACCCCGGAGCCGCACCATGCACGTCTCGGTCGTCCTGTTCACCGCCGATCTGCGCCTGCACGACCACCCGCCGCTGCGAGCCGCACTGGAGCGCGCCCGGGAGGTCGTCCCCCTGTTCGTCCGTGACCGGGGTGTCAGCGACGCGGGCTTCGCGGTGCCCAACCGGCTGGCGTTCCTCGCGGACTGCCTGCGCGACCTCGACCACGGGCTGCGCGAGCGCGGCGGGCGGCTCGTCGTGCGCTCCGGTGACGTCGTCGAGCAGGTGTGCCAGGTCGCTTCTCAGGCCGGTGCCGACGAGGTGCACCTGGCGGCCGACGTGAGCGCCTACGCGCAGAAGCGGGAAAGGCGGCTGCGACAGGCGCTGGAGGCGGACGGCAGGCGGCTGCACGTGCACGACACGGTCACCGGCGCGGTGGCCCCCGGCACGGTGACACCGGCGGCCTCGGACCACTTCGCCGTGTTCACACCGTACTTCCGCAAGTGGTCGGCGCAGGGGCTGCGGGACGTCCGCACCGCACCCCGCTCGGTGCGCGTGCCGGAGGGCATCGCCTCGGAGGACCTTCCGTCCCGTTCCTCGCTGCGGAACGTGTCGCCCGGACTGGCCGCCGGAGGCGAGCCGACGGGCCGCCGGCGCCTCACGGCCTGGCTGCGCACCGGCGTCGCCGGGTACGCGGACGGGCACGACGACCTGGCCGCCGACGCGACCTCGCGGCTCTCCCCGCACCTGCACTTCGGCACCCTGTCCCCCGTCGAACTGGTCCACCGGGCGCGCGGCAGCGGCGGCCCGGGCGCGGAGGCGTTCGTACGGCAGCTCGCGTGGCGCGACTTCCACCGCCAGGTGCTGGCGGCGCGGCCGGCCGCGGCCGGCGCCGACTACCGCACCCGGCACGATCGTTGGCGGTCCGAGGAGACGGCCCGGGAGGACGTCGAGGCCTGGCGGGAGGGCCGTACCGGGTATCCGGTGGTCGACGCGGCGATGCGCCAGCTGCGGCACGAGGGCTGGATGCACAACCGCGGCCGTCTGCTGACCGCGAGCTTCCTCGCCAAGACGCTGTACGTCGACTGGCGGGTGGGTGCCCGGCACTTCCTGGACCTGCTGGTCGACGGCGATGTGGCCAACAACCAGCTGAACTGGCAGTGGGTGGCCGGTACGGGCACCGACACCCGGCCGAACCGTGTCCTCAACCCGGTCGCGCAGGGCAGGCGGTACGACCCCGACGGCACGTACGTCCGGCGGTGGGTGCCGGAGCTGAGGAACGTCGAGGGTCGCGCGGTCCACGAGCCCTGGCGGCTGAGGGGACCGGAGCGGGAGGCCGCCCGCGGGTATCCGGACCCGATCGTCGCGCTGGCCGACGGACTGGCGCGCTTCCGGCACGCCCGTGGACGCGACTGAGGACGTCCGTTCCCCGGCCGCCGCACCCACCTCTCCACGCACGACCACTACACATAAAGGCTGAATAAGGGCAAACTGGGAACGCGGCGCTTACCGCACACCGCACCAGAAGACGCGGTCAGGCCAGCGAGTCACAAAGGAGACGAACATGGCCAACGTCTCGCACAGGGGTGATATGACAACCCACCCCGATGTTTCCGAAATGCGGGATAGGTATGCCCGCATGCTCGGCGGTCGCGATGTGGCGCTCGTGGACGGGCCGGTGTTCCTTCTCGGCCTGTACTGCGCGGCATCTCCGTGGATCCTGCACTACACGACGAGCCAGTCGGCCCTCGTGACCCACAACCTGATCATAGGGATCGCGATAGGACTGCTGGCACTGGGGTTCACCAGGGCCCCCGAGCGGATGTACGGCCTCAGCTGGGCCATGGGCGCCATAGGTGTCTGGATGATCATCGCGCCGTGGGTCGTGGGCCGCAGCCCGGACACCGGTGTGATCCTCAACAACGTCATCATCGGCGCGCTGGCCATCGTCCTCGGACTGATCTGCGCCGGTACGGCGGCGAAGAGCGTCCCCAAGCCATAGAGATCCCCGAGCCACAAAGACAGGACACGAGGGAAGGAGGATCCCGTCGAAGGAAGTGAAGGCCACCAACAACGCGAGGCCGGTCCGCCCGGGCGGACCGGCCTCCCCGTACCCGCACCTCAGCGGGCGGGTACCTCCCACGGCGCCTGCGGCAGAATACGGCCGGTCTCCAGGAGCGACTTGAGATTGGACAGCACCGCCGGCCAGCCGGACGAGACGTCGGAGAACGCCCCCTCGTCGGCGAGGTCCTCGTGGGTCACGGTGAGCCGGACGATGTCCTCGTGCGGCCGGATGTCGAACGTGACCCGGGAGTGCAGATCCTGCCGCCCCTCCTGATCGGGCGCGGCCCAGGTGGTGACCAGCCGGACCGGCGGCTCGCTCTCGACCACCCGGCCGACCACGTCGGCGACGCCTGAGCCGTCGGTGCGGACGTGCTCCCAGCGGGAGCCGACCTGCCAGTCGGAGACGTTGCGGTGCCCCCAGTAGGCGGCGGTCAGATCGGCGTCGGTGAGCGCCTCCCACACCTTCTCGGGGGTGCTCGCGATGTAGGTGACGTACACGAAACTCGGCTTGTCGGCCATGGCTCCCTCGGCTCGTCGCTTGATGGCGCCGAGCGCACTGAGGCGCGGGCGCTCGAACTTGTCGATCCACCGCTCCTGGACCTCGTGGAGCGGCACGGGATTGAGGTAGTGGAGCTTCTCCCGCCCCCGCCGCACGGTGCTGATCAGGTTGGCGGCCTCCAGGACGGCCAGGTGCTGGGTGACCGACTGGCGCCTCATGTCGACGCGCTCGCACAACTCGCCCAGCGTCTGTCCGTTGTGCTCGTGCAGCCGGTCGAGAAGCCGCCTGCGCGTGTCGTCCGCCAGCGCCTTGAAGACCCTGTCCATCCCGGCCCCTCCTTCCGATCACGCACTCAAAGTTATGCAGGCAATTACCTGCATGTCAAACATCGAGGTGCGGAAAGGCCACGGACCGTCGAGGGGATCGAGAAGGGCGGACAACGACGTCCCCCGGCGGACTCGCGTCCGAACCGGGGGGCGTCCGCGGACCGTGGCCGCGGTCCGCCGGGTACGGCCGCGTCTCAGGTCGCGGCCGGCTGGGCGTCCGGGTCCCGGCCGCTCACGTACTCCTCGTGGATCTCCTTCGGTCCGAACGGCCACACCTTCTCCAGCCGCGCCCAGATCAGGAAGGCCACACAGCCGAGGGCGACCCAGGCCAGGGACCACTCGATGGGGTGGCGCCCCGGGGAGTTCTTGTCGGCGTAGCCGTAGATCACGCACCAGCCGACGAAGGCCACGATGCTGGGCAGCGGATACAGCCACATGCGGTACGGGCGGTTCAGCCCCGGCTGCCGCTTGCGCAGGACCGTGAGCGCCACGATCTGGGCGAGCGCCTGGACGATCACCATGACCGTGGTGAGCAACTGGATCAATGTGGCCAGGTCGGTGTGCCTGCCGATCAGGAAGCCGACGGCGGTGATCACTCCCATCGTCGCCAGCCCCAGCATCGGGAAGCGGTGCCGCGGGTGCAGCTTCTCGTACGGGCGGAAGAAGACCCGCTCACGGGCCGCGTCGTACGGCACCCGCGAACCGCCCAGCAGGCCGGTGAAGACCGAGGCGAACGCCGTGATCAGGATCAGCACGGTGACCGTGTCGGCGGCCCCCTTGCCCCAGGTCTCCTCCAGCACGGCGGAGGCCACGGAGGTGGAGGCGATGTCCTTCGGGTCGGTCATGCGCCCCCAGTCGACGACACCGAGCGTGCCGATCTGGAGCAGCAGGTAGATCGCCATGATGCCGAGGATCGAGAAGATGATGGACCGCGGCAGGGTCCGGCCGGGGTCCTTGATCTCCGCGCCCATGTAGGCGGTGGTGTTGTAGCCGAGGTAGTCGTAGATGCCGATGGTCAGGCCCGCGGCGAAGCCGATCCAGAAGTGGTTGCTCGTCAGGTCGAAGGCGCCCGACGGGTAGGTGAACGCCAGATGGGGGCTGAAGTCCGAGGCCGCGGCGACGATCACCAGCAGGACCGAGGCGATCATGACGACCCACATGACCGTCGTGATGCGCGCGATGTGCTCGATCCCGCGCCACAGGAGCAGAACGACCAGGGCGATCACGCCGAGACCGATCAGATCGCCGGACGTCTGCCCCAGGCCGGGGGCCAGATAGCCGAGGTACTGGACGAAGCCGACCACACCGGTGGACATGATCAGCGGGATGAACAGCATCGCCGTCCACACGAACAGGAACGGCATCATGCGGCCCGTGCGGTACTGGAAGGCCTGGCGGAGATAGACGTAGCTGCCGCCCGAGCCGGGCAGTGCGGCGCCCAGTTCGGCCCAGACCAGTCCGTCGCAGAGCGCCAGCACGGCACCCGCGACGAATCCGATGACCGCCTGGGGGCCGCCGAACGCGGCGACCATGAGCGGGATGGTCACGAACGGACCGATACCGCACATCTGGCTCATGTTGATGGCCGTGGCCTGGAACAGGCCGACACGGCGCACGAAACCACCCGTGGGTGGCGGACTTCCGGACATGGGGACTCCTGACGCGACGGGCGCACGAACCGCGTACGGGGCGGCGACTCGCCCGGCCGGACCGACTGGGCGATAAAGTTAAGGAGCCTAACTAGAGGCGTCAAGTATGCGTCAGAAATGAACGAGAATGGTGCGATGCCCGCTGGAGACGCCATAGATCCGCAGGAGCAGCCCTGGAGCCGCCGACGCCTGCGCAGCTCCAACGAGCGGCTGCTCCTGGGCCGGCTGCGCGGCCTCGGTGCCGCGTCGCGCGCCCAACTGGCCCGCGAGACCGGCCTGTCGAAGCCGACGGTGTCCAGCGCGCTCGCCTCGCTGGAGGCGGCCGGACTGGTGCACGAGGTGGGCACCCACGCCCCCGAGCGCGGACGCACCGCCGTACTGTACGCGCCCGACCCGGCCGCCGGTCATGTGCTCGGCGTGGACATCGGCCGCGGGTGGCTGCGCGTGGCCGTGGTCGATCTGGACGGCACGGTGACGGCCCGCGCCGACGTACGCAACCGCGCCCGCGCCTCGGGCGCCATGGCCGACCTTGTCGTGGGCACCGCCCGGCAGGTGATCGACAACTCGGGCGTGGACCCGGCCGCGGTGGTGCACGGGGTGGTCGGCACCCCCGGTGTCTACGACGAGAAGCAGCGGCGGGTGCGGTTCGCGATGCACCTGCCGGGCTGGGGCCGGGCCGGCCTTCTCGACCGGATGCGCGAGGAGCTGGGTGTACCGCTGGAGGTGCACAACGACGCCAACCTGGCCGCGCTGGGCGAGTACACGTACGGCGTCGGCGCGGGCAGCCGGCTCTTCGCGTACATCATGATCGGCACCGGTCTCGGGATGGGAGTCGTCAGCGAGGGGCGCCTGTTCACGGGGGCGCACGGACTGGCCGGCGAGATCGGGTTCCTGCCCTGGACCGGCAGGCAGAAGCCGGAGCGGCTGGAGGACGCGGTGTCCGGGGAGGCCGTGGTGGAGGCCGCCCGGCGTTTCGGGATGAGCGGGCAGCTCACCGCCAAGGCCGTGTTCGACGCGGCCCGGCAGGGCAATTCGGCCGCGGTGCGTGCGGTGGAACTGGAGGGCGAGCGGATCGCGCACACCGTGGCGGCGGCCGCCGCCGTGCTCGACCCGGACCTCGTGGTGCTCGGCGGCGGCGTGGGCCACAGCGTGGACCTGCTCCTGGGCCCGGTCCGCGAACACCTGCGCACACTCACGCCGTTGCGGCCGAGGATCGCCCCGGGTCGGCTGGGCGAGGACGCGGTGCTCATGGGCGCGGTGGCCACGGCCCTCGACACGGCCCGGGATCTGGTCTTCGAGCGCCGGGCGGGCGGCGGTTGACCGGTTCACGCCGGTCGGCGCGGGCCGCACGGCCGAGGTCGTTGACACGGCCCGTACGGCCCCCTACGTTGGCGCGGGTTAGTAAAGTTTCCTAACTTTACGAGGCTGGAGACCAAGGTGTTCCCTCGCCCCGCCCCCGGACGCCGGCTCGCCACGGGCGCCGCGCTCCTCGGCCTGATCGGCGCCCTCACCACCACCGCCTGGGCGGTGCCCCGGAACCAGGACCGTCACCCGGCGCCGGCCGTCCACGCCAGGGTGACACACGTTCCGTCGGCCGCCGGGTCCGCCACCCCGCTGTCGGCGTACACGATCCAGTCCTCGGCGCGGGTCACCGACTCGGCGGCTGCCGTCTCCACCCCCGGCTATCCGGCGAAGGGCTGGTACCCGGCCGGCCCCCGCTCCACCGTCCTGGCGGCCCTGTTGGCCGACGGCGTGTACCCCGATCCCTTCTACTCCACCAACCTGGACAGGATTCCGCGGGCCGACTTCCAGGTTCCCTGGTGGTACCGCTCCGACTTCACCGTCGACGACACCGGCCGGCGCACCCGCCTCGACTTCAGCGGTGTCATCTCGGCGGCCGACGTCTACGTCAACGGCCACCAGGTGGCGAAGGCCTCCGACGTGACGGGCGTCTACCCCCGCCACGAGCTGGACATCACCTCGCTGGTGAAGCCCGGTACCAACACGGTCGCCTTCCGGATCCAGCCCAACGAACCCACCAAGAACCTCACCATGAGCTGGCTGGACTGGCTCCAGCCGCCGCCGGACCGCAACATGGGCATCGTCCGTGACGTCCTGGTCCGCCGCGACGGCCCGGTGACGCTGCGGGACGCGCACGTGGTGACCGGGCTCGCCGTGCCGTCCCTCGCCACGGCCGACCTGACGGTCAAGGCACAGGCCCGCAACGACAGCGACTCGGCGGTCACGGCCGAGGTCTCCGGCAGCGTGGCGGGGGCCGACTTCACCAGGTCCGTGCCGCTCGCCGCGCACGAGACGAAGACCGTCACCTTCTCCCCCGCCGAGGTCCCCGGCCTGCATCTGACCTCGCCGAAGGTGTGGTGGCCGGCCGACATGGGCGAGCAGCCGCTGTACGACCTCGACCTCACCGCCTCCGTCGCCGGCACCGTCTCGGACACCGCCCACGAGACCTTCGGCATCCGCGACGTCCAGGCGCCGCTGAACTCCGACGGCGCCCGCCAGTACCGGATCAACGGCCGCAAACTGCTGATCAAGGGCGGCGGTTGGTCCCCGGACGAGTTCCTGCGCTGGGACCCCACCTACGTCGAGGACCGGCTCAAGTACGCCCTCGACCTGGGTCTGAACACCATCCGCCTCGAAGGTCACATCGAGCCGGACGAGTTCTTCGATCTCGCCGACCGCCTCGGCGTGCTCACACTGCCCGGCTGGGAGTGCTGCGACAAGTGGGAGGGCCAGGTCAACGGCAGCGAGGCCGGGGAGAAGTGGACGGCCGCCGACTACCCGGTCGCGAAGGCGTCCATGGCCGCCGCGGCCGCCCGGCTGCGCAGTCACCCGAGCGTGATCTCCTTCCTGATCGGCAGCGACTTCGCACCCGACGCCACGATCGAGAGGAACTACCTGGACGCCCTGGAGGCCGCCGACTGGCCGACCCCGGTGGTCCCCGCGGCCTCCGCCAAGTCATCGCCCCAGCTGGGCAGTTCGGGCATGAAGATGACCGGCCCGTACGACTGGGTACCGCCGGACTACTGGTACGCCAAGCGTGAGGGCGGCGCCACCGGCTTCAACTCCGAGACCAGCGCGGGTCCCGACATCCCCACGCTGGACACCCTCCGCCGGATGATGACCCCCTCGGAACTCGACACGCTCTGGAAAAACCCCTCCGCGAAGCAGTACCACCGCTCGCCGTCGGCCACGTTCAACACCCTGAAGATCTACAACGCCGCCCTCGCCGGCCGCTACGGCGCCCCGACCGGCCTCACCGACTACGTCCGCAAGGCGCAGCTGGCGCAGTACGAGGCCGTCCGCGCCCAGTACGAGGCCTACGGGCGCAATGCCACGGACGCGAGCAGGCCCGCAACCGGGGTGATCTACTGGATGTTCAACAGCGGCTGGACGTCCCTGCACTGGCAGCTGATGGACCGCTATCTCGACCAGGGCGGCGCCTACTTCGGCGCCAAGAAGGCGAACGAGCCGCTGCACGTCCAGTACTCCTACGACAACCGGTCGGTCGTCGTCGTGAACAACCGGCACGCCTCCGCGGGCGGACTCACCGCACGGGCCACGCTGTTCAACCCCGATGGCGCCCAGAAGTACGACAAGTCCGTGACCGGGGTGACGGTGGCCGGGGACGGTGCGCACGGCACCGTGCTCACCCTGCCCTCGTCGGTGAGCGGACTGTCGGCCACCCACCTGCTCCGGCTGACCCTGACGGACGCGGACGGCAGGGAGGTGAGCCGGAACGTGTACTGGCTCTCCACGAAGCCCGACACCCTCGACTGGGCGAAGACGGACTGGTACTACACCCCGACGACCGGCTTCGCCGATCTCAAGGGGCTCTCCTCGATGGCACAGGTGCCGGTGTCGGCAGCCGCGTCCACGGAGTCCTCGGGCGGGACGTCGACCACGACGGTGACCCTGCGCAACACGGGCGGCGGGGCGACGCCGGCGCTGTTCACGGACGTCCACCTGGTCGACGCCCAGGGTCGGCCGGTGCTGCCCGTCCAGTGGTCGGACAACGAGGTGAGTCTGTGGCCGGGTGAGTCGGTGACGCTCACCGCCACCTACCGGACCGCCGATCTGCACGGTTCGGCGCCGAATGTGCGGGTCGCCGGATGGAACGCTACGGAGCGGACGGTCCCGGCCTCCTGAACGGGCGGAGGCGGAACGAACGGGGGCGGGCCCTTGCGGCCCGCCCCCGCGCGGTTCAGGAGACGTCGAGCGCGGTGTCGTCCACGACGAACGACGTCGCGAGGGTGGAGCCCTCGGTGCCGGTGAACTTGATCGTGACCGTCTGGCCCGCGTAGCTCGCGAGGTTGAAGCTGCGCTTGGTGTAACCGCCGGCCGCGTTCAGGTTCGAGTAGGTCGCGAGGGTCGACAGCACCGTTCCGCTGCTGCCCAGGACCTGCGCCTTCAGGGTGTCGTACGCCGTCGAGGTGGTGGTCTCGGCGGTGTCGATGTGGAGGTAGAAGCTCAGGGACGCGCTCGTGCAGCCGGCGGGGATGGTCACCGTCTGCGCGAGGGTGTCGGTGTGGGCGGCGCCGTAGCCGTTCAGCCACGCCTTGTAGGAGCCGGTGCGGGCGGCCTCGCCGGTGTCGTTGGTGATGACACCGCTGGTGGCGGTCCAGGACGTGGCGCCGGACTCGAAGCCGGGGTTGGCCAGCAGCTGGGCGGCGGTGCAGGTGCCGCCACCGCCGCCGCCACCGGTGGTGCCCGAACCGGCCAGCCAGGCGGTGGCGTTGAGGGCGAGGGCCGCGTTGGTGGCGCCGGTGTCGTTCCACCCGTCGTACAGGGTGTTGCCGCTCTGGCCGGTGCCGTCGTCGATGGGCGAGCTGTCGCCCCAGTAGGCGACCCGGCCGCTGCCGAAGGTGCTGGTCAGGAAGAAGGCGCCGGTGTTGCCCGAGTAACCGGTGCGGTAGACCAGGCCCTTGACCGCGGGGTTGTCGGCCGGCTTGAGGGTCGCGGTGGTGCCGTTGGCGATCAGGCTCTTGCTGACCGTGCCGAACGAGCCGTGCAGGACGGGGTCCGTGCTGTCACTGATGGCGGACGGGTAGTCCTTGGTGATGTTCAGCACGTCGATGGAGAAGCCGAACGGGTCGGTGGAGTCGACGCTGTTGTTCGTCATCAGGTCGTTGAGGATCTTGACCGAGTCGGAGCCGTCGTTGTTGCGGTCGGATCCGTTGTGGTCGGAGATCATGAACAGACCGCCGCCGTTCTTCACGAAGTTCATGATCGCCGTCTTCTCGGCGGCCGTGAACAGCGTGTTCGGCTCCGGCAGGACCAGAGTGTCGAAGTTCGACAGGTCCGTCGAGGAGGAGCCGCCGTAGCTGAGGCTGGAGCCCGTGGGCAGCGTCTTCAGGCTGTATTCGCCGGTCTTCTGGAGCGCCACGCCCCAGGAGGACAGGGCACCGGTCCAGTCGGTCTCGGCGGACGGGGTGGCGTCCTGGCCGAGCGGGTCGGGCTGGCTGGTGGAGATGATCCAGTCGGCGTTGCCGGCCGTCTCGGCGTGGGCGTTGTCGAACAGGACGCGGTGTGGGGTCGCCGCGTGGGCGGGGGTCGCACTGGTGGCGAGCTGGACGGCCGCTCCGGTGAGCAGCAGCCCGAAGCCGGCCAGGGCCGTGGTGAACGTGCGGCGGGATCTCCGGGATCCGAGCATCCGGCGAACCTCCATGAGGGGTGGGGACAGTCGGTGGGGGCGCCAAATCTGCGCGCGTAGAACCCGCTCGAGAGTTCTACACGCGTCAATCGATTGAAAGGTACATGGCATGACGGCCCGATGAACAGAAAGTCCCGGCAATAACCGGAATGAGCCGACCGTGCTGACGCACCGTCAAGCCTCGTACAAATACGGCGTAGTGGTGCTCAGCACGTGGAAGCCCAGGCGCGCCAGGATCGGCCGGCTCATGGGCGAGGCGTCGACCTGGAGGTAGCGGTAGCCGTGGTCGGCGGCCACACGGGCGCGGTGGGCGACCAGGGCTCGGTAGATGCCCCGGCCGCGCCAGGCCTCGACGATGCCACCGCCCCACAGTCCGGCGAAGCGGGTGCCGGGGGTCAGCTCGATGCGGGCGGCGCCGACCGGTTCGTCATCAGCCAGCGCGAGCACGGCCACGGCGGTGCCGGGGTGGGCGGCGAGCTGCGCGTGCAGCCGGTGTCGCAGCTGGGTCCCGTCGGTACCGAAGGCCTTGTCGTGCACGTCCACGACGAGGTCCACTCCGGCCGGATCGACGACCGGGACGAAGCGGACGCCCGTGGGCGGTTTGGCGTCCACGGCCAGGCGGGCCGTCTCACCGATCATCAGGGTCTCCTCGGGCTCGGCCCGCAAACCGGCGGCGGTGAGGCGGGCGCCGAGGTCGGCCGGCTCGTCGTGACCGTAGAGCTTCCACTCGAAGTCCCTGCCCAGGGCGGTGAAGCGGGCGATCTGCTCGCCGATCGCCCGGTCCGCGCTCGCCGCGTCGAGACCGGACCAGAGGACGCCGTTCCAGCCCTGCGCGTCGGCCACCTGGCGCACCACGGCACCGGCCCGCTCGATGCGGGCTCCGGGGCCGTCGGGGCGCGCGCCCTCGCGCATGTCCCGGTCGTAAAGGGCGAGAACCGTCGCGTGATCCATGGCCTCACTCCAGCATCCGCGTCCCGGCGGGGCAACGGGATTACCGCACGGTCGGCGTGGAGGTGCCCGGGCCACCCTCGGTGCCCGTAGCCTGCACAGCTGGAGATCTTGCCACAAGGAGGCCGGAGGCCGATGGTGAAGGACACTGAGCTGCGGTACCTGCGCCGCTGTGTGGAACTGGCCCGTGAGGCGCTGGAGGCGGGTGACGAACCCTTCGGGTCCGTGCTCGTCGCGGGCGACGGCACGGTGCTGGCGGAGGACCGCAACCGGGTTGCCTCCGGGGACCACACCCGGCACCCGGAGTTCGAGCTGGCCCGCTGGTCAGCGGCCCACATGTCGCCCGCGGAACGCGCCGCGGCGACCGTCTACACCTCGGGCGAGCACTGTCCGATGTGCGCGGCCGCGCACGCCTGGGTGGGGCTCGGCCGCATCGTGTACGTCGCCTCGTCCCGGCAACTCGCGGCTTGGCTGGACGAGTTGGGCGTACCGGAAGCGCCGGTGCGGGCGCTTCCGGTGAACGAGGTGGCCCCCGGCGTGACCGTCGAGGGGCCGGTGCCGGAACTGGTCGGGGAGGTGCACGAGCTGCACCGCCGGCGCCAGGGCGCCACGGACTGACCCGGACTGACCCGGACCGGTCCGGCCGGTCGGCCAGTCAGCCGGTCGGCCGGTCGGCCGGTCGGCCGCTCAGTCGGCCCAAGTGCTCCGCCGCGTCAGCCGAGTTCGAGCGTGGAGACGCCGAACACCCGTTCCCGCGCGTGCGCCCGGACCGGCCCGGTGTACATGCGCGCGGTCTCGAAGGAGGGACGGAGTCCCGCCTCCTCGGCGAGCGCGGCACCGGCCGCGTTCGGCTCGGGCACGTCGATGGAGACCTCGCGGCCGGTGGCGTCGGCGGTGAGCGCGGCGAACAGGGCCCGTGCGTCGTCGGCGGTGTCGGCGAAGAGAGGGCCGATGCGCAGGCCGTCGTGGCCGGGCCGGAGCACGCCGTAGCCGGTGAGGCGGTCGCCGTCGTCCCGGACGACGGCGCGGTGGCCGGGGCTCGTCAGCCAGGCGGCGAGGAAGCGTGGGCGGTCGGCCGGGCAGCAGGCGCCGTCGTAGGCGGTGACGGCGGCCAGGTCGGCCGGTGTGACGGGCCGGACGCCCGTGACCGTCCCGGCCGCGGGGGCGGGGCCGGTGAAGCGGGCGGTGCGGTAGGCGAGTTCGAAGCCGGAGCGGCGGTAGTTGTCCTGCTGGGCCACGACCCCGTCGAGCCCGACGATCCGTTCACCGGCGTGGGCCAGGGCCGTCTTCCAGGTGGTGAGCCCGTGCCCGTGGCCGCGCAGGTCGGGGCGGACCAGGTAGAAGCCGAGGAAGGCGTAGTCGGAGCCGTGGTTCACCACGGAGACGGCCGACACGGGCTCCCCGTCGATGCGGCCGAGGAAGAAGCCGTCGGGGTCCTGGGCGAAGAAGGCGGGTCCGTCGTTCAGTCCCGGGTTCCAGCCCTCCGCCGCCGCCCACCCGCTGATCACCGGCCAGTCGGCGAGGGTGGCCTGCGTGACGACGAGGTCCTGCGGGGCCGGTGACGTCATGGGTGCGCTCCATGTTTCGTGAGGTGGGGTCCGCGGACGGCGCGGCACGGGGCCGCGCCCGCAGCATCCTTCCCGATCGGCCGGGGCCCGCGCGACGCGCGGATCGGCCGTTGCCGCGCCTCAACCAGCCGTACTGGCACGGTCGTTGGAACGATTCCCACGAAGGTGTGAACCGGGCGGCAAGCCCGGACCCGGCAGCAGTCCGAGCGGTCTTCTCGGCGAGCGCGGGTCGCACCATGACGAAGGCCCCACCGGGTCGGCGTCCGGTGGGGCTGTGCGGTGGTACGGGTCAGCGGACGCGACCCGGCCGGCAGCGCCGGTACAGGGTGGCTCCGGTCAGGATCAGCGCGAAGCTGCCGGCGACCGCGGGGGCGGTCAGGCCCGTTCCGGTGTGGGCGAGCGCGCCCACGCCCTGCTCCGGGAGGGTGTGCGGGGCCGGGTGGGACTTGACCGGGGCCGCGGGCTTCGGAGTGGTGGTCGGGGTCGCCGGGTGACCACCGGTGTTCGACGACTGATTACCGGACCCCGGGTTCGCCACGCCGACCACGCCGACGCCGTTCCCGCTGACGTTCACCGGCAGGTGGACGGGGATCTGGATGTCGTTGCCGGAGATCACGCCGGGCGCGTCCGTCGTACCGCCCTCCGCCGTGGCGTCGCCCGACGTGGCGTCGCCCGACGTGGCGTCGCCCGACGTGGCGTCGCCCGACGTGGCGGACCCGCCCTGGTCGTCCTCGCCGCCGTTCGCACACGTGTTGCCCATGGCGGGGTTGAGGAGCCCCACCACGTTCACCGTGTTGCCGCATACGTTCACTGGTACGTGCACCGGGAGCTGCACGCTGTTGCCGGAGATCACACCGGGCGAGCCGGCCGTCGCGCCGTCGGCGGAGGCACCATCACCGGCGAAGGCGGCGGACACCGGCATCGTCACGGCCATCGCCCCAGAGGCGGCGACAACGAGGACACCGTATCGGGTAGCCCGTCTCATAGTTCCCTGCCTTCCAGAGTTCGTCGCGGGCACTCACCCGCATCACATAAAACGCCTGCGAACCATTCGAGTTATGGCTAAACACACTTTCACTCTCAAGAGTGTTGTGATCATTCGAACTCCTTGTAAAGCGAGCGATTCCACGGTGATCGACACAGAGGGGGCGAGGGTACGCCCCGGGCCGCCGTACCGCTCGCCGGGAGGCGTGCCCCACAGGGCCCGCCTATCGTGAGGAGGGCGTAGCCCGGGACCGCGGGTGCGCCCCGGGAGGCGATCGATGCTGGCCAAGCTGTCCTCACGGCCCGCCGTGCGACGCGGCGCGGGTGCGGGAGTCCTCACCCTGGCGCTGCTCGGGGCCGGGCTGCCCTCGGCGGCCGCCGCCCGGTCCGAGCCCGACCTGACGCGGTTCTACCGGCAGAAGGTGGTGTGGGCGGCCTGCAAGGGCCCGGACATGTCCCGGGACCTCCAGTGCGGGAAGGTGTCCGTTCCTCTCGACTACGCGCGTCCCGCCGACGGCAAGCTGGACCTGGCTCTGGCCCGCTACCGGGCGACCGGACCGTCACGCGGATCGGTGCTGCTCAACTTCGGCGGCCCCGGCGTCCCCGGCGTCAGCCAGCTCGCCGGCGGCGGTGGCAAGGACTTCATGGACCTGACCAACGGCTACGACGTCGTCGCGTTCGATCCGCGCGGCGTGGGGCACTCCTCCCCGGTCAGTTGCGGTGCGGGCGAGGCCCTGCCGTCTGCCGTGACCGACGAGGAAACCGACATCACCCGTCCGCAGGTGCTGCTCAAGCAGCTGCGGCAGTCCGCCGACGACTGTGCGAAGAGCTCCGGCCCGGTCCTCGGGCACATGGGGACGGTCAACGCGGCGCGGGACCTGGACGTCATGCGCCAGGCCCTCGGTGACAAGAAGCTCAACTATCTCGGCTTCTCCTACGGGACACGGCTCGGCGCGGTGTACGCGGCACAGTTCCCGCACAAGGTCGGCCGGATGACCCTGGACGGCGTGGACACCCTGACCGAGTCGCTGGCCGAGCAGGGGGCGGCGACCGCGGAGGGGCAGCAGACGGCGCTGGACGACTTCCTGGACTGGTGCGCGTCGGACGTCGCCTGCCCGTTCGGCCAGGACCGGCGCACGGCCGACGACCAGGTGGTGCGGCTCGTGCGCTCCCTCGACGAGAACCCGGTGCCCACGGACTTCGGCGGCATGTTCAACGGCCAGGACCTGGTGGGCGCCATCGGGCAGGCCCTCTACAGCAAGGACCTGTGGCCCTCGCTGGAGCGGGCGCTGTCCTCCCTCGTCGAGGACGGGGACACCCGGGCGGTGCTGAACTTCGCCACCGGCGGGATCGGCCTCCCGCTGCGGGCCCGGCGGCCCGGCCCGAAGGACGGCGGACTGGTCGACGCCCAGAACATCCCGGCGGACAACCTCTCGGCCGCGCTGTTGGCGATCAACTGCGCGGACGACCCCGACCGGCCCGGCGCCACGCAGATCACGAAGGACCTCAAGACCCTGCGGGCCGTCTACGACAAGGCGTCGCCGGTGTTCGGCCGCTACCGGCTCACCCAGCTGCTGATGTGCTACGGCCGCCCCAAGGGCACGGACTTCATCCGCGACCGGGTCAAGGACGTCCCGTCGGCGAGCATCCTGCTGGTGGGCACGCGAGGCGATCCCGCGACGCCGTACCGCTGGACCGTGGAGACGGCCCGAAGGCTCGGCCCGGCGGCCGTCGTGCTCGACAACAAGGGCGACGGTCACACCGGCTACACCTCGTCCAAGTGCGTGCACCGCAAGGTCGACGACTTCCTGCTGTACGGCGACCTGCCGGCGAACGGCAGCTCCTGCGTGGCGGACCAAAACGACTGGCGTTCCACCGCGGACGCCTCCGGATGAGGACAGGCCGGGTCCAAGCGGGTGACAGTGGCGATTTCGGCACAACCCTCCGGTCATCCCCGACGTCACACCGGGCAGGTGTGCCTCGGCCCGCCGGACCCGAACCCGACCGTGACAGGGGGAATCCACCATGCACGTCCGTGCCGCACTCGCCGTACCCGTCGTCTCCGCCGCGGCCGCGGCCCTGCTGACCACAGCGCCGCAGGCCCAGGCGGCCGCGGCACAGGCCGCGCCCGCCCGCTGCGCGGAGAAGGCGCTGACCGTGCGGGCGAAGGCCGTGCCCGCCGACCCGTCCGTGATCCGCGTCGGCGTGACCAACGAGGGAACGCGCGCCTGTGTCGTCGACCGCGTGCCCACGGTCACCTTCGGTGACCTGGACGGGGCCGCGCTGCCGGTGCCGGCCGGAGGCAGCAATACCTACCGGCTCGGGGCGGGCGGGACGGCGTACGCGGCCGTCCGCACCATCGCCGATCCGGCGGACCCCGAGGCCCGCCGGACGGGCACGCTCACCGTGGCCGCGTCCGCGTCCCAGTGGGGGCAGACCTTCACCGCCGCCCGGCTCGGCACCGGACGGGACATCCGGGTCTGGGAGCCGGTGACGACGTGGTGGCAGCCGACGGCGGCGCAGGCGAACCGGGCCATCGGCCTCAGCTGAGGGTCAGCTCCGGGGAGTAGAGGTCCAGCCACACGGCGAGGTCCAGAGTGCGCTCCAGACCGCGCCGAGCGGCCTGGGTGCTGACGGGCGTGTCGCGTTCGGCGGCCACCCGGACCCGCTCGCGGTCCACCAGGTCGAAGACACGGTGGGAGGGTTGCGCGAGGAGGTCCTGGACCTGGGCCTGCAGGGCGCGGGCGTACCGGGGGTCCTGGGTGGACGGGTACGGGCTCTTCACCCGGTCGTAGACCGAGCGTGGCAGCAGGTCCGCCGTGGCCTCCCGCAGCAGGCTCTTCTCCCGGCCGTCGAAGGACTTCAGCGACCAGGGCGTGTTGTACACGTACTCCACGAGCCGGTGGTCACAGAACGGCACCCGGACCTCCAGGCCGACGGCCATGCTCATCCGGTCCTTGCGGTCGAGCAGGGCGCGGACGAAGCGTGTCAGGTGCAGGTGGGACATCTGGCGCATGCGGAACTCGAAGTCGCTCTCGCCGTCCAGGCGCCGGATGCCGGCGACGGCCGTGCGATAGCCGTCGGCGACGTATCCCCCGAGGTCCAGCGTCTTCGCCAGGTCGGAGCGCAGGATGCCCGCGTCGTCGCCGAAGTCGCGGCCGAAGCGCACCAGCCAGGGGAAGGTGTGGGCGCGGCGGGCGTCCTCGTCGAAGAACTGCTGGTAGCCGCCGAAGACCTCGTCGGCCGACTCGCCGGACAGGGCGACCGTGGACTGGTCGCGGATGGCACGGAAGAGCAGCAGGAGCGAGGCGTCCATGTCGCCGAATCCGACCGGCAGGTCGCGGGCGCGGATCACCTTCGCGCGGGCGTCCGGGGCGGCGAGGGACTGGGCGTCCAGAATGATGTCCTGGTGGTCGGTTGCGGCGAGCCGGGCCACGTCGTGCACGAACGGGGTGTCGGGCGTGCCGCGCAGTTCGTCGGCGACGAAGTTGTCCGTCTGGCCGACGAAGTCGACGGAGAAGCTGCGCACCTTCTCGCCCTGCTCGGCGAGCTGCCGGGCGGCGAGCGCCGTCATGGCGGAGGAGTCGAGGCCGCCGGAGAGCAACGTGCAGCGCGGGACGTCGGCGACGAGCTGGCGGCGCACGATGTCGTCGAGGAGGGTGCGCACGGTGGTGATGGTGGTGTCCCGGTCGTCCGTGTGCGGGCGCGTTTCCAGCTGCCAGTAGACGCGAGTGGTGAGCCCGTCGCGGTCGACGGTGACGACCGTGCCGGGTTCGACCTCGCGCATGCCGTCCCAGACGGCGTGGCCGGGCGTCTTGATCAGCGTGAACAGCTCGCGCAGGCCGTCCAGGGCGACGCGGGGGCGGATCATCGGGTTGGCGAGGATCGCCTTCGGCTCGGAGCCGAACAGGACGCCGTCGGCGGTCGGGCAGTAGTAGAACGGCTTGATGCCCATGCGGTCGCGGATCATCACGAGCCGCTGGTGGCGGGCGTCCCAGACGGCGAAGGCGTACATGCCGTTGATCCGCTCGGCGATGGCGTCGCCCCACTCGAGGTAGCCGTGCAGGACGACCTCGGTGTCGGAGTCGGTGGTGAACCGGTGGCCGCGGTCCGCGAGTTCACGGCGCAGTTCGGTGAAGTTGTACGCCTCCCCGGAGTAGACCAGGGCGACCGCTCCCTCGGGTGTGCCGACCGACATCGGCTGACGGCCGCCGGGGAGGTCGATGATGGCGAGCCGGCGGTGGCCCAGGGCGGCGGGGCCCTGCGTCCAGGTGCCGCGGTCGTCCGGGCCGCGGCAGGCCATCGTCTCGGTCATCGCATCCAGTACGGCGGCCTCGGTGCCGAGGTCGCGGTCGAAGGAGACCCATCCGGTGATGCCGCACATGCGCTGCCTCCTGCCTCCGGCCCGCGACCGGCCCCTCGCTCACCTGCGCCTTTCCGGGGTGGACGGGGAAGACCGCCGAACCGGTTGTATCGAGCACCTATAGAACGAGCCTCCGTCAGGCATGCGCGCCGGTCAACGCGGGCACCCCCGGGCCGACTCCCCTCCCTCACGGTTTCGGCCGGGTTTTGCCCGCGCGAAATCCGGAGACCCCCGCAACGCCGGGCCCGGGGCACCGGTAACCGGCCGCGGGCAAAAACTTCGCCAAGCGCCCCGCCCGTAGCCCCTTTGCCGGCAGGAACGCGGTGGCGTAGTGACCGGGTGCCGCGGTCGGGAACGCGGTGCCGTCGCGGTCGGGTGCCGCGGTCAGGACGCCCTGGTCAGGAACCGGTCCAGCGCCTCGGTCAGCTCGGCCGGCTTCTCGACCGGCAGCTCGTGACCGGCGTCGATGATGCGGACCACCGCGTCCGGGTAGGCCTTGGCCATCCGGAGCATCTGCCGCACCGGCAGCTGGATGTCGTAGTACCCGTGGACCATCAGAGTGGGCGTGCGGATCTCGCCGGCGCGGTCGAGGACGTCGAAGGCCCGCATGGCGCCGTACAGCGTCATGACGACCTCGCGCGGGGTCTGTGCCGAGGCGCGGATGTGCCGGCGGATCTCCTCGCGCGGGTAGCCCGGTTTGAAGGCCCGCTGGATGTTGGTGGCGACGAACAGCTTGAACGGGACCAGGGTGGAGGCCGCCATGAGCAGGCCCCTGCCCCGGCTGTACGTCATCCGGCCGATCGAGTTGACCAGCACCATCCGCTCCACCCGCTCGGGGTGGGCCAGGGCGATGGTCTGGGAGATCATCCCGCCCATGGAGTGGCCGACCAGGACGAACCGCTCGATCTTCAGGTGGTCGAGGAGGGCGAGGACGTCGCTCGCCAGTTCCCCGATCGTGCGCACCCCGGCCCCGGTGCTCTCCCCGTGCCCGCGCAGGTCGAGCCGGATCACCCGGCGTCGCTCGCCGAAGTGCGCCACCTGGTGGTCCCAGCGGTGCCGGTCGGCGGTCCAGCCGTGGACGAACACCACCGGCACGTCCGCCGCGTCGCGGGGACCCTCGTCGTCGTACGTCAGTGCGGCGCCGTCGACGTCGAGCTGCGGCATGGGGGCCTCCTGGGCTGGTGCGGCGGGGTTCGGTTACTGACCGGTACGGTAATGGCCGGACCGGCGGTCCGTCACCGGGTCGGGCAGCGGGGACGGGGAGACGACGGCGTCCGGGAGGCGAGAGGCAGCGGCGGTGTCGCGGCCTCGGTGGAGAGGGAGCACATGCATGGGTGACCCGTTGGGTGTGGCCGTACTGGGTGCAGGACACATGGGGGCAACGGGTGTGCACCTCCGCCGACTTGCCGGCCTTGGTCGCGTCGCCCTGGAAGCGGCGCAGGAAGCGGTTGGGGCCGACCATCGTCACGTCGTACTTGCCGCCACCGAAGCCCGTGCCGATGTTGAAGTAGTCGGAGGCGGTGCCGCCCGCGTCCACGGTGTACTGATAGGGCGTGGTGTCGCGGTAGGCGTTGGGGTGGAGGGAGAAGTGGGCCGCCCGGGTGGCGGGGGTGCCCTGGTTGGTCATGGTGAACCAGGCCAGGATCTTCCCGGCCGCCCCGAACTCCAGGTGGTCCAGATAGCCGCCCGGCTGGTACGGCAGCGCGCGGGCCGGGCGCGGGCCGGGCTCCTGGGCGGGCAGGGCGTTGTTCGTCGGCACCGGGTTGGGCAGCGGTCCGCAGGTGCTGATGCCGATGACACTGGTCGCGGGCAGCGAGACGGAGCCGTGGACGGGGTTGGCGAAGTCGAAGACGCCGGTCAGGTCGCCGCTCACCTTGCGCCGCCAGTCGCTGATGTTGGAGCAGGCGACCGGCTTGCCGAGGGCCGCGGTCCAGGTCTCCAGGAACCGCAGGACCGACGTGTGCTCGAAGACCTCCGACGACACCCAGCCGCCGCGCGTCCACGGCGAGACGACGATCATCGGGACACGGAACCCGAAGCCGTACGGCACCCCGTTGAGGAACTCGCCGGCGGTTCCGGCGGGCGGCGCCGGCGGCGGGACGTGGTCGAAGAAGCCTTCGTTCTCGTCGTAGTTGAGGAACAGGACGGTCGAGTCGAACACGTCGCTGTCGACGGCCAGGGCCTGGTAGACGAGGCTGACGAAGTGGGCGCCGTCACCGGGCGGTGCGTACGGGTGCTCGGAGAAGGCCTGGTTGGGCACGATCCAGGAGACCTGCGGGAGGGTGCCCGCGAGGACGTCCGCCTTGATGGCGGCGGCGATGTCGTCCGGGTTCGAGCCGGTGACCTTCGGGACGGAGGACATGCCCCGGTCGTACAGCGGATCACCCGGCTTGGCGCCTGCGAAGTTCTTGAAGTAGGCACAGCCGTTGTCGCCGTAGTTGTCGGCCGCGTTCTGGTAGACCTTCCAGCTCATCCCGGCGGCCTGGAGCGCCTCCGCGTAGGTCTGCCAGGTCAGGCCGGACTCGTCGCCGCCGTCGTAGCTGGTGGAGTCGACCTTGCCGCTCCACAGGAAGGTGCGGTTGGGGCCGGTCGCGCTCAGCGTGGAGCAGAAGTAGGCGTCGCAGATCGTGTAGTTGTCGGCGAGCGCGTAGTGGAAGGGGATGTCGGAGCGGTCCAGGTACCCGAGGGAACGGACGTTGCCGACCCCCGCCACCCAGTTGTCCATGCGGCCCTTGTTCCACGCGGAGTGCTGCGAGGACCAGGAGTGCGGCAGGTCGCCGTTGCACTGGGCCAGGGTCTCGCCGTCCTTGCCGCCCGCCGCCGGGGTCGCGCTGAGCTTCCAGGGGTACTGGCGGCCCGTCCCGTTCGGCTGGTTGAAGACCGAGTTCCCGCCGCCGAGCGTGATGCCGCTGCGGTCGTCGAAGCCGCGCACGCCCTTGAGACGGCCGAAGTAGTGGTCGAAGCTGCGGTTCTCCTGCATGAGGATCACCACGTGCTTCACGTCCTTGATCGTGCCGGTCGTCGCGGTCTCGGCCGCGGCCGCGGCCGCGATGGGGGTACCTCCCAGAGCGAGCGCATTCGAGCTCTGGGGGAGGGAGCCGGCGCCCAGCGCCCTGCCCGCCGCCACGGAAGCGCCGAGTCCCACGAAGCCTCGTCGGCTGATCGGTGTCATTCGCCCCGTCCTCGTCAGCGGAGTGCCCCTGCGGCACACCGCGGGCCAGGCTGCCCGCGGCGGTCGTCAGAGGTCGTACCCCTGCGGTGAGGCGAAAGTGAACAATATTCAAAGTCGGCGGCCACCGGGCCCGTTCGGTCCTCAGACGCCGCCGAACAGGGCGCCGAGCCCTCGCTCGACGACCCCGGCGACGTCCTCCTGGCCTGCGGCGACCACGGCGTAGGTGCGCAGCAGGAAGCGGCGCAGGGCCGAGGTGCGGAACTGGAGCATCGCGAGGCCGTGCGGCGAGTGGAACTCCACGACCGTCCGGGTGCGGCCGTGCGGCCAGATCTGTACGTCCCCGTGTCCGGCCGGGGCACGCAGCCCCTGGTCCAGCAGCGAGCGCGCGAAGGTCCAGGTGACCCCGCCGCCCTCCAGGGTGGCCTCGGGCGGGAAGTCCACAAGGACGGCCAGCGGATCGTCCGCGGTGTAGCGCAGTGTGGCCGACACCGGGACCTCCTGGTCCTCGGCGGTGATCAGACGGGCCTGTGCGGATTGCTCGATGAAGGTGTCCATGCCTTTAAGGAGGCGGAAGCCGCGGTTCACAGGACATCGGATCCGGACAGAGTTGGCGCGTACCGACCGGCGGGCGTCACGATGGAACACACGCGCGTCGAACACTCGCTTGAGTTCCCCGGCCGAACGTGCGAGAGTCCGTCAACTCCCGTAGATCTTCTACGACTTACACCCGTTCACAACTAGGCGAAACGTCCGGACGGAGCACGCCCGGGAGACTCTGGCATATGCCTGAAGCACCACCGTATCGTGTGTTGCCAAATCCCTTACGGGGCGTCGTGGGCTGTGCAACAGTCGTAACGGTCCCTCCGTCCCCGTTGGCCGTACCGTTCCCCATCGGAGTGCGTCATGCCGTCCCCTGTCTCCGCGGACCGCCCAGCCGCCCAGCCGCCCGGACGCGGCCCCGTCGAGGCGTTGATAACGCAGGCGCGACGGCTCAAGGGCGACATGGACGCGGTACGGCGGGACGCGCGGAGCGACGCTTCGGACCCCGAGGAACGCTGGCAGCGGGCGCTGTACGACCTCGCTCTGCACCAACTCGACGATCTTGACTCCCATTTGGCGCAGCTGCGGGACGGCCCGGAGCTCCCGCGGACAGAGCACGCGCAGTTCACCGAGGCCGCTGAGCCCGCCGCGTCCGCCGCATCCGCCGAGGTCCCGATCGCCCGGCCCGCGCCCGCGTCCCCTCCGTCTGGTCCGTCCGGCTCCCTGCTCAGCCGGGTCGGGAGCGCGGAGTGGAACCTGCTCACCGACGAGGCGAGCTGGTCCGGGGAGCTGTACCAGATCCTGGGCCTCGACCCGGCCGCGCCCGCACTTACCCTCGACGAACTCCCGGCACTGGTCCACGACGAGGACCGGCGCACGCTGACCTCGATGGTCACGGACTGCCTGGTGGACGCCAAGCCGATCGACGGCGAGTTCCGTGTCGTACGGCCCGACGGCTCCGTGCGGACCGTGCACATGATGGGCGAGCCCGTGCTGGGCGCCGACGGGGGCACCGTCTCCATGTGGGCGGTGCTGCGCGACGTCAGCGAGCTGCGCCGGCACCGGCACACGGTGCGCGAGTCCCATGACTCGTTGCAGCGCCACCGCGCGCAGGCCCAGCAGACCGAGCACCGTCTCGCCGTCGAGCTGCAGGAAGCCGTGCTACCGCCATGGCGCGGCTCCCTGCGCCTGCCACGCCGGGGACCCCAGACCCTCGACCTGGCCGCCCACTACCTGCCCCCGGCGACCAGCCCGCCGATCGGCGGCGACTGGTACGACGCCCTGGAACTGCCCGACGGCGCCACGCTGCTCAGCGTCGGCGACCTCACCGGGCAGGGCGTGACAGTCGCTTCGGGCATGGCGATGCTGCTCGGCGCCGCACGCGGTATGGCGATGGCCGGCAGCTCGCCCGGTCAACTCCTCGCCATGCTCAACCAGTTGCTCGACGCCACCGTCCAGCCGGCCCTCTGCAGCACCCTCTGCTGCCACTACCGGCCCGAGACCCGCACGCTGGTCTGGGCGCAGGCAGGACACCCCGCCCCCCTGCTGTATCGCAACGGGACGGGGCGTGTCCTGACCGCACCGGACGGTGTCCTGCTCGGCGCCACCTCGGGTGCCGTCTACGGGCAGGCCGAAGTGACCCTCGAGCCCGGCGACCTGCTCCTGCTGCACACCGACGGACTGGTGCCGGAGCACCACCGGACCACGGCAGCGGACCGCCTGCTCGACCTGGCCCCGCGCTTCGGCGAGGCGCGCACCGCGCAGGACTGCGTCCGCACGGTGGTCGAGGAGTTCGGCGGAGCCGAGCGCCTGGACGACGCCTGTGTGCTCGTCGCCAAGGTCACCGCGTGAACTGACCTGAGCCGACAGGGTCACCCAGGGGCCGGCCTTCTGAAATCCGGCCCTCTTGTCGATGGAGCACCTGGCGCACAGGCCCCCTAGGCCTGTGCGCTGTCGTCGCTCTTCCTCGCCCTCGGCAGGGCGAGCAGGATCTCCTCACGCAACTCGTGGATCTTCGGGTAGCCGGCGTACTCCGCGGTGAGCCGGTACATCTGCCGCAGCCGGTCCCAGGTGCGACGGGACGAGTTGGACCCCATCGACATCAGCGCGAGCCGTGCGTAGCGGTCCGCCTGTTCGGGGTCGTCGGCGATGAAGCAGGCCGAGGCCATGGAGAGATGGTCGAAGATCTTCGACCGCTCCCGCCCGTCGATGCGCAGGGACAGGGCCTTCTCCGCGTAGTACTGGGCGAGGGCCGCCGCCGTCGGATCGAACTCGGCGAGGGTGCGGTAGGCGAGCGCCTGCATGCCGTACAGGTCCTCGTCCTTGAAGGTCTGCATCCAGCCCGGGGCCTCGGTGTCCTGACGGTCGGAGACGAAGAGATCCTCCGCGTGCCCGAGCGTGCGGCGCATCGCCTGACCCTTGCCCATGGACGCCTGTGCCCAGGCCTCGATGGTGTGGAACATCGCCTTCGTCCGCGGCTGGAGGCGCTCCCCCGCACCGGTCTGGGCGAGCTTCATCAGGTCCAGCGCGTCGTCGGGCCGGCCGAGGTGCACCATCTGCCGGGCCGCCCGGGACAGGGCCTCCCCGGCACGCGGCCGGTCACCGCCCTCGCGGGCCGCGTGGGCGGCGATGACGAAGTACTTCTGGGCCGTGGGCTCCAGGCCGACGTCGTGCGACATCCAGCCCGCGAGGACGGCGAGGTTGGCGGCGACGCCCCACAGACGCCGCTGGAGATGGGATGGGTGGTGGTAGGCGAGCATGCCGCCCACCTCGTTGAGCTGGCCCACGACCGCCTTGCGCTGGAGCCCGCCGCCGCGGGCCGCGTCCCAGGCGCGGAACACGTCGACCGAACGCTCCAGTTCCTCGATCTCCTGCGACCCGATGGGGGCGGCCTCGTAGCGGTCGAACCCAGCGAGGTCGGCGTGCAGGGGATCGTGGACGACAGGGGCGTCGGCCTTCAGGGTCGGGTCGGTGTGCAGCCAGTCGTACATGGCGCTGCTGAGTGTGGATCCCGCGGCGAGCGCTGCACCCGCGCCCACCAAGCCGCGTCGGTTGAGCATGAGGTCCATTCCCGTGAATTCGGTGAGGACCGCGGCGGTCCGCTCGGGCGCCCACGGCACTGCGTCGGGATGTTCCGCATTCCCGTCGCGCTGCCGTTTTCCCGTACGCCCGTGCCGCACCAGACCGAGGTCCTCGATGGTCACGACACGGCCGAGACGCTCGGTGAACAGAGCCGCCAGCACCTGCGGCACGGGATCGCGCGGGATCTCTCCCATGTCGATCCAACGCCGCACCCGTGAGGTGTCGGTCGACAGCTGAGGGTGGCCCATGGCCGCCGCCTGCTTGTTGACCAGCCTCGCGAGTTCGCCCTTCGACCAGCCGGCCAGGCCGAACAGGTCGCAGAGACGGGTGTTGGGTTGTCCGCTCACGTCAAGCCCCCAGGTACTCGGCTGAGTTGACACTAGCCCCGTGGAGGTTGCCGGGCGACTATTCGCCACGGTTCGCCAGGGTGCGCCAGATGGTGTGCCAGTGGCCATCGGGTGTCAGTTAGGAACGAGCCACCCCGACCCGGTCGCCTTCGGTAATTCGCTACGGCAGGTGCATTCCCCAGGGTGCACCCGGGCGACCGGGCCGGGACGGCGTTCGCATCCGAAGCAAGCACTTTGAGGGACGCGTTCGACAGCACGCTTCGAAGGCGGCCCACAGCCAGGCACCGCAGGCACACGAAGGGATCTGTATCTCCCATGTACGCAGCATCGTCCTCCGTGTCCGCTCCGCCCCGGCCGCTGCGTCCCCGCCCGGCGGGCGGCGGACCGTACCTCGACCCGGCGGCGCGACCGGGAGCCCCCGTGCTGGGCGCGGGCAGACCACGGCGCGTCCCCGGCCCGTCCGGTCCCCAACCGGTCAGTGGAAGACTCGACTTGTCCGGCCCGCAGGGAGCGCAGCTGCGCACCGCGATCGCGTCGGTGCACCGGATCTGCCCGGAGTTCACTCCGGTGCAGGTGCTGCGCCGCAGCGGGCGGTCCGTCCTCCTGATCGGGACGACCGGACGCAGCACGGCCGTGGCCAAGTGTCTCCTGGACCACTCCCCCGCCTGGGCGGAACGCGGCCGCCACGAAATAGCCGCATACCGCTCGTTCGTCCGGCACCGGCCGCCCGTGCGGGTGCCGAGACTGATCGCGGCGGACCCGGACAACTGCACCCTGGTGATCGAGCGCATGCCGGGCCGGGTGGCGGCGCTGCAGCGGCATCCGCTGGAGGCGCCGCCCCGCCCCGACATCCGGGCCGCGCTCGGCGCCATCTGCCGGCTGAACGCATGGCGGCCCCCGGCGGGCACCTTCGACGCCCCGCTGGACTATGCGGCCCGCATCTCCCGGTACCACGAACTGGGGCTGCTGACCGACCGGGACCTGGGCGACCTGCAGAAGCTGCTGCACGGCATCGCGCACTCGGCCGGCCGCCAGGGCATGGGCCAGTTCTGCCACGGCGACGCCCTGCTCTCCAACATCCTGCTCTCACCGGCCGGTCCGGTACTGGTGGACTGGGAGCACGCGGGTTGGTATCTGCCGGGGTACGACCTGGCGACACTGTGGCTGGTCCTCGGGGACGCTCCGGTGGCCCGGCGCCAGATCAGCCAGATCGCCCAGTCGGCGGGCCCGGCCTCCCGGGACGCCTTCCTGGTGAACCTGATGCTGCTGCTCACCCGGGAGATCCGTACGTACGAGACGGCCGTGCAGCGTTCGATGCACGACACGGCCCCGGCGGCACCGGGCACGGCCCACCCGGGTGCCGTGCCGTCCGGCGAGGAACAGCGGCTGCTGCTGCGGCGGCTGCACGACGACTGCCAGATGGCCCGACGGGCCGTCCGAGCGGCGGTCGGCACGCGCTGACGGGGCGACGGGTCCGCGGTGCGCCAGAGCGGCGGCGCACCGCGGGCCTTCGTGTGCCCGGCCCCGTCGCGGCGGCCGTACGACGCCTGCCACGAGAACCACTGGTGTACACCAGTGATGCCCCGCAGGCCCGCGCCCCGCCGCCGCGAAACTCGCCGACCCCCTACGTGACATGGGAATTCACCATCCTGGGGGCATCATTGACGGATCGTCGGCAAGCCGGTACCACAGAGCCAGCTCGGCCCCGCACGCCCCGCCACGCCCGCCCGTCCCAGGAGGTCGCCTTGCGAGGATCCGCCACCGACCCCACATCCGCCCCCGGCCACAGACATCTGCGGCGCACCGCCGGCACACTCGCCTCCGCCGCGCTGTTGCTGCCCCTGCTCGGCGCCGCCCCGGCCCAGAGCGCGACCGACTCGTCCTCGGCAGGCCACTTGCAGCAGGCCTTCGCCACCGCCGCCGCCGAGTACCACGTGCCGCAGAGCGTCCTGCTGGCCGTCTCCTACCTCCAGTCCCGCTGGGACTCGCACGCCGGGGCGCCCAGCGTGACCGGTGGCTACGGCCCGATGCACCTCACCGACGCCCGTACCGCCCTCGCCACCACCGAGCACTTCGCGGAGGGCACCGAGGACGCCCGCGGTGACAGCGCCCGCGCGGCCCTGCACCCGGAGATCAAGGTCCCGAGCGGCGCGGCACTCCCTGCCCGCCTCAGGACGCTGCCCAGGGCGGCCGAGCTGACCGGCATCCCGGCAAACCGGCTGCGCACCGACCCGGCCTCCAATGTGGCCGGCGGTGCCGCGCTGCTCGCCGCGGCCCAGAAGGACATGGGCGAGTCGCTGAGCGCCGACCCGGCCGCCTGGTACGGCGCGGTGGCCCGTTTCTCCGGCGCCGACGACAGCGCGACCGCGGCGGCGTACGCGAACGACGTGTACGACGTGCTGCGCACCGGCGAGGAGCGCACCACGGACGACGGCCAGCTGGTCACGCTGGCCGCGCGGCCGCGACTGGACGCCGACACCACGCAGCTGCGCCGGACCGGCCTGCGCACCGCGGCGGCGGACGACGGCGTCGAATGCCCGAACTCCGTGTCCTGTGTGTCGATCCCGGCGCCGTACGAGGAGTTCGGGGACAACGACTACGGCAACCACGATCTGGGTGACCGCCCCCTCTCGCAGAGCATCAAGTACATCGTCATCCATGACACCGAGGGCGCGTGGGACGGGGTGCTGAACCTGATCCAGGACCCCACCTATGTGTCCTGGAACTACACCATCCGCTCCACCGACGGGCTGATCGCCCAGCACGTCAAGGCGAAGGACGTGGCCTGGCACGCGGGCAACTGGGACGTCAACGCCCGGTCCGTCGGCATCGAGCACGAGGGCTTCCTCGCCGCGCCGGACGCCTGGTACACGGAGGCGATGTACCGGTCCTCGGCGCGGCTGGTGAAGTACCTGGCCCATGCGTACGGCATCCCGCTGGACCGGCAGCACATCCTGGGCCACGACAACGTGCCGGGGCCGACCACGTCGACCATTCCCGGCATGCACACGGACCCTGGTCCGTACTGGGACTGGCGGCACTACTTCGAGCTGCTCGGCCACCCCTTCGAGCGCACGGGCGGCAGTCACGCCGCACTGGTGACGATCCTGCCGGACTACGCGACGAACCAGCCGGTGTACTCGGGCTGCACCACCCGGGGCGTGCCCTGCACGGCGCACGGTTCCAGCGAGGTGCGGCTGTACTCCGACCACGACGTGAACGCGCCGCTGATCAAGGACATCGGTGTGAAGACCGCCCCGACCGACGGGGTGAACGACCTGTCCTCGCGGGTCTCCACCGGGCAGCAGTTCGCGCTGGCCGACAGCTGGGGCGACTGGACGGCGATCTGGTACCTGGGGCAGAAGGCCTGGTTCCGGAACCCGGCCAAGGAGAAGACGGCCGTGCCGGCGTCCGGTCTGCTGGTCACCCCGAAGGACGGTCTGGCGAGCGTCCCGGTGTACGGCCGCGCGTACCCGGAGAAGGAGGCCTACCCGGCGGGTGTCCCCGCGCAGTCGGTGGTGCCGCTGCCGTACACCATTGCGGCGGGGCAGAAGTACGTGGTCGGTGACGCGATGCCGGGCCAGTACTACTACGCGGTCACCTTCACCACCGACTCGCACCGGGTCGTGATCGGCAAGGACCTGTACTACGAGATCCAGTACGGCCACCGGGTGGCGTTCGTCCGTGCGGCGGACGTCCGTCTGGAGGGATCCGCCGGCTAGCCCGGACGGGCCCTGTTCAGCCCTGCTGGAAAAGCTCCGCCGGGAGCGGCTTCAGCAGGGCGTACAGGTCGTCGGTGATGGGGCGGTCCCAGGCGGCGATGGTCACCAGGACGCCGTCGCTGCGGTCGAACTGCACGCAGGAGATACGGCTCTCGGAGAGCTTCAGACGGCGCACGATCAGGAGATTGTCGCCCTGCAGGACGGGGGTGTCCTCGGTACTGACGACGGTGACCTCCTCGTCGTTCTCCAGCGCGAGGAGGAGCTGGCCCACCTCGAAGGGGATCTCGCCCTCGACGACGTCCCGGGCCGGGGATCCCTCGGGGAGATTGCCGATGATCATGGCGGGGCCGCGGCCGCCGAACAGGTCGTAGCGCAGGAAGACGCCCTGGCAGGTGCCGTCAGGGGCGGGCAGCAGGCCCGCGCCGAGATTGCCCGGCCAGTCGCCCGGGTCCATGGCCAGCACGTCGAAGTCGGGACCGGCGGGAGTGGCGCTGCGGCGGCGGAGGAACGACATGCCGCCATGGTACGTGCCCGGGCATGTTCGACGACGTGCGGGCGCCGCCTCGGTGTCGCCCGTGCGGGCGTGTCCGTCACGGAGCGTGGCCGGTGCACGGGGCCGGCGGTGTCACTCCTGCGAAGGGGCCGGCGGTACGACGGCCACGGGGCTCGCGGCGTGCAGCAGGACGGCCTGGGCGACCGAGCCCATCATGCGGGCCGGGACGAGCAGGCGGCGCCGATGGCGGCCGACGACGACCAGGTCGGCGCCCCGGGAGGCGGCGACGAGGTGGCCGGCCGCGTCGCCGGGCAGCGCCTCGGTGACGGCGCGGACCTCGGGATGCCGGGTGCGCGGCGGGCCGAGGTAGCCCTCGGCGAGAGACCGGGTCTCGCTCTCCACGGCCTCCTGCTCGACGAGCGGGACCACCAGCTGGCCGGCCGCCCACGTCTGCACGGGCCACGGATAGGCCGCGATCACCTGGACGCGTGCCCCGCGCAGGGCGGCCTCGGCGAAGGCGAAGTCGAGCGCGGCCTCGTCGGGACTGTCGACGTGCAGGCCGACGACGACCCGGGGCCCGGGTTCGGGGGTGCCCTCGCCGTGGACCTCGCGGCCGGGCCGGGGCACGATCACCACGGGGCACGCGGCGTCCCGGGCCGCGGCCAGCCCGGTGGAGCCCAGCAGCAGACTGGCGAAACCGCCCCGGCCGCGCGAACCGAGCACCAACAGCTGTGCGTCGGCGCCGAATTCGCGCAGAACCGCGCCCGGCACCCCCTCCACCGCGACATACTCCACGGCCGGTGTACCGGCGCGCTCGCCCAGCCGGGCGCGCACCTCGTCGAGAACCGGGTCGCCACCCTGGTCGGGCGGTCCGGCGACCAGGACGTCGGCCTGGCCCCAGGCCGCGTACTGCCGTACGTGCACCACGCGCAGTGGTGCCGCGCGGCGGCGGGCGGTCTCCAGCGCCCACTCCAGGGCGCGCAGGCTGTCCTCGGATCCGTCGACCGCGGCGATGACCGGCGCAGCGCTCATCGTTGTTCACCTCCGGTGTACGAGCTTCCCCCGTGCTGGGGCCAGCCTCGCTCAAGCGGCGGCCCCGACAGGACGTGAGCGGTCGCGTGTCCGGAAATACGACCGGAACTCCCCGGTTCGGCTCGCGCGGCAGGTCCGCCGGATCGAGTCAGGTCAGGTCGAACTCGCCCTCGCGCGCCCCGGAGACGAAGGCACCCCACTCGGCGGGGGTGAAGATCAGGGACGGGCTTTCCGGGCGGCCGCTGTTACGCATCGCGATGAACCCCTCGACGAAGGCGATCTGGACATCGCCCTGCCCTCGGCTGCTGGACTGCCACTTCGCGTTGCTGAGGTCCAGTTCCGGCTTGTCCCAGCCCATCAGCGGCTGCTGCTGGGTGATGCTCTCGGCCACGTCCGTGCTCCTCCCGGTTCGTCGTGCGCGGTCAGCCTAGCGACCGCTCACGACGGCCGACAGGCCATGTCCTGAGGACCTTTCAGGAGTCGGGCGGCTCGGATCCCACGAGCCACATGGAGAAGAACTGCGAACCGCCGCCGTAGGCGTGACCGAGCACTTTCCGGGCGCCGTCCACCTGGTGTTCTCCGGCCCGGCCGCGCACCTGGAGGGCTGCCTCGGCGAAGCGGATCATGCCGGAGGCGCCGATGGGGTTGGTGGAGAGCACGCCGCCCGACATGTTGACGGGCAGGTCGCCGTCGAGTTCGGTGACGCCGGACTCGGTGAGCTTCCAGCCCTCGCCCTCGGCCGCGAAGCCGAGGTTCTCCAGCCACATGGGCTCGTACCAGGAGAACGGGACGTACATCTCGACGGCGTCGACGTCGCGGCGCGGGTCGGTGACGCCGGCCTGCCGGTAGACGTCGGCGGCGCAGTCCTTGCCGGCCTGCGGGGAGACGAAGTCCTTGCCGGCGAAGAGGGTCGGTTCGCTGCGCATGGCGCCGCCGAGCATCCAGGCGGGCGGCCGGGGCGCGCGGGCGGCTCCGGCGCGGTCGGTGAGGACCATGGCGCAGGCGCCGTCGGAGGACGGGCAGGTCTCGGAGTAGCGGATGGGGTCCCAGAGCATGGGCGAGGCCTGGACCTTCTCCAGGGTGATGTCGTGCTCGTGCAGGTGGGCGTACGGGTTCTTCAGGGCGTTGCGCCGGTCCTTGTAGGCGACGAGGGAGCCGATGGTGTCGGGGGCGCCACTGCGTCGCATGTAGGCGCGGACGTGCGGGGCGAAGAAGCCGCCGGCGCCGGCGAGGAGGGGCTGCTGGAAGGGGATGGGCAGGGACAGGCCCCACATGGCGTTGGACTCGGACTGTTTTTCGAAGGCGAGGGTGAGGACGGTGCGGTGGACGCGGGCCGCGACGAGGTTCGCGGCGACCAGCGCGGTGGACCCGCCGACCGAGCCGGCGGTGTGCACCCGGAGCATGGGCTTGCCGACCGCGCCGAGGGCGTCGGCGAGGTACAGCTCGGGCATCATCACGCCCTCGAAGAAGTCGGGCGCCTTGCCGATGACGACGGCGTCGATGTCGGCCCACGTCAACTCGGCGTCCTCGAGGGCTCGCTGGGCGGCCTCCCGCACGAGTCCGGCGATCGACACGTCGTGGCGGGCGGCCACGTGCCTGGTCTGGCCGACGCCTGTGACGGCCACGGGCTCCTTGCTCATCGTGGATCCCCTTCGAGTACGGCGACCAGGTTCTGCTGGAGGCAGGGGCCGGAGGTGGCGTGGGCGAGAGCGCGGTCGGAGGTGCCGCGGTGGATGCGGGCGGCGGCCTCGCCGATGCGGATGAGTCCGGCGGCCATGACGGGGTTGGCAGCAAGCGCGCCGCCGGAGGGGTTGACGCGCACACTGTCGTCGAGCCGGAGCGCCTTGCGCAGCACGATCTCCTGCGCGGTGAAGGGGGCGTGCAGCTCGGCCGTGTCGACGGGCCGTTCGAAGGCGCCGGCGCGTTCGGCGGCGAGCCGGGTGGACGGGGAGTCGGTGAGGTCGCGGACGCCCAGGGCGTGGGCCTCGATGCGGTGGTCGATGCCCCGGATCCAGGCGGGCCGCTCGCACAGCTCGCGGGCGCGTTCGCCGGCCGCGAGGACGACGGCGGCGGCGCCGTCGCCGACGGGCGGGCAGTCGCCGGTGCGCAGGGGCTGTACGACGTAGTCCCCTTGGGGGACCTGGCCCGTGAGCTGGGCGTGCGGGTTGGCGGCCGCGTCGGTCCGGCTGCGTGCGCCGATGGCGGCGAGGGCCCCTTCGTCGGTGTCGCCGGCGTCGATGAGGGCCTGTGCCTGCAGCGCGGCCAGAGCCACTGAGTCGGGCCACAGCGGGGCGACGTAGTACGGGTCGAGCTGCCGGGTCAGGACGTCGCGGACCGAGCCGGGTGAGCATTTGCCGTAGGAGTAGACGAGGGCTGTGTCGGCCTCTCCGGTGAGCAGTTTGATCCACGCCTCGTACAGCGCCCAGGCGCCGTCCATCTCGACGTGCGACTCGGAGATGGGCGGCCAGGCGCCGACCCCGTCGAGGGCGAGGGTGAAGGAGAAGGCGCGGCCTGCGAGGTAGTCGCTGGAGCCGGAGCAGGTGAAGCCGATGTCGGCGGTCTTCAGACCGGTCTGCGCCAGGACGTCGTGCAGCACCGGCATGAGCATCTCGACCTCGGAGAGTTCGTCCGTGGTGCGCCGGTGGTCGGTCTGTGCGAAGGCGACGACGGCGATGTCCCGGGCGCCCGGTGTTCCCTCGCTGGTCACAGCAGCTCCCTGTAGGTGTCGTAGTCGGCGTCGGGTTCGCCGGTCGGCCGGTAGTGATCCGGGTGGCGCGCACCGGGCGTCCACACCGGCTCGACTCTCAGTCCCATGCGCACCTCGTCGTAGGGGATGCCGCCGATGCGGGCGTGCAGGGCGAGGTCCGCGCCGTCGAGGGCGATGTGCGCGTAGACGTAGGGCACCTCGATGTCGAGGTTCTTGGCCTTGATGTTGACGATGCAGAAGGTGGTGACGGTGCCGCCGGGCCCCACTTCGACCCGTTCGGATGTGGCGACGCCACATGTGGGGCACGCACCCCTGGGCGGGACGTACACCTTGCGGCAGGACGGGCAGCGCTCGCCGACGATGTGCTGTTCGGAAAGTGACCCGATGTACGCGGACTGGGCGCGGCCGGGCGAGTATGTGTAGTCGAGGCGGGCGGCGGCGACGATGCCGGTGACCGGGTCCTCGAACTCCCCGCTGTGCCCGCTCACCCGGTCCTGCGCCCCTTCGTACGGCTCGAAGCAGGCGATGTCCGTGATGGCCCCGGAGCGCTCCTCGGCCCAGCGGACACGGACGCGCATGCCGGTGTGCACGGCCTGAGGACCCGGGGCGTCCAGGGCGTGCAGCAGGGCGGTGTCGGCGCCGTCGAGGCGGACCAGGACCCAGGCGAAGGGGGTGGTCAGGGGCTGGCCGCGACGGGGTTCGTGGTTCCAGGCCCAGGTGGTGACCGTGCCCGTGGGGGCGACCTCGACGAGGTCGCTGATCTCCTCGGCGGTGACGGGGTCGTACTCCACGGGCGGGACGAGGGTGCGGCCGTCGGCGGTTCTCACCCCGAGGACCCGGCGTTCGCGCAGCCCGGTGAGGAAGGCGCTCTGGACGGGGCCGAGGGACCGGGTGAAGGGGAACTCGACCACGAGGGGGGCTCTGAGGAGTTCGGGCATCGGGGTTGCTCCTTCTGTGGTCCAAAGGGTCACGCGCGCTTGTAGACGGGGGGCCGCTTCTCGGCGAAGGCGCGGGTGCCTTCCTTGGCGTCGGCGGTGTCGAAGACCGGCCAGCCGCGCGCCAGTTCGGCGGCGAGGCCGTCGGTCTCGGTCAGCTCGGCGGTCTCGTACACCGACGCCTTGACGGCCTCGACGGCGAGCGGCCCGCAGGCGTTGATCCGCTCGGCGATCTGCAGCGCCTCGGCGAGCGCGGTGCCGTCGGGGACGACGTGCCCGATCAGCCCGATGCGCTCGGCCTCCTCCGCGCTGTACGGACGCCCGGTGAGCAGCATCTCCAGGGCGTGGGTGCGCGGGATCTGGCGCTGCAGCCGCACCGTCGAGCCGCCGATCGGGAACAGGCCGCGCCGGACCTCGAAGAGCCCGAAGGTCGCGGACGTGCCGGCGACCCGGATGTCGGTGCCCTGAAGGATCTCGGTGCCGCCTGCCACGCAGTAGCCCTCGACGGCGGCGATCACCGGTTTGCGGGGGCGGTGGTGGCGCAGCATGGCCTTCCAGTGCAGGTCGGGGTCGGCCGTGAGCCGGTCCCGGTACTGCTGTCCGGCCATGCCGTCCCCGGCCAGGGCCTTGAGGTCCATGCCGGCGCAGAAGGCGCCACCGGCGCCGGTGAGCACGATCGAGCGGATCGTGTCGTCCTCGTCGGCCTCGATCCAGCCGTCGTACAGGCCGACGAGCATCGGCAGCGAGAGCGCGTTCTTCGCTTCGGGCCGGTTGAGCGTGAGTACCAGTGTGGCGCCTTCGCGCTGCACGGTGAGGTGTTCGGTCCCACCCATGGGCCATCTCCCCTCGGTAAGAACGAGAACAGGTTGCAGGAGCGGCGGAGGCACTTCAAGGGTTTTCTGACAGCCAGTCAGATTTATTCGCGCGCACCCTTCACAGTTGCGCCGCCCTTTGCTCTGATGACCGGCGGACCGACAGCTGCCAGGCCGGACTGCCCAGGGTCAGGAGGAGCGGTGGAGTACAACATTGCCGACCTGTTCGAGTCGGTCGTCGACGTGGTCCCGGACCGCGAGGCGCTCGTGTACGTCGACCATCCAGGTACGGGCGCGGAACGCCGGCTGACGTACGGGGAGCTTGACGCGGCCGCGAACCGCGTCGCCCATCATCTGATCGACAGCGGGATACGCCCCGGGGAACACCTGGGCCTGCATCTGTACAACGGTGTCGAATACCTGCAGACGGTGCTGGCCTGCCTGAAGGCGAGGATCGTCCCGGTCAACGTCAACTACCGTTATTTGGAAGAGGAGTTGGTCTACCTCTACCGGGACGCGGATCTGGTCGCCCTGGTCTTCGACGCGGAGTTCGCCGACCGGGTGGCGGCGGCGCTGCCGCGCACCCCGGGGCTCAGGCACCTGGTGCGGGTGGGCACGCCGGGAGACGTCCCGGGCGCGGTGCCGTTCGCGCGGGCGGAGGCGGCCGGATCGCCCGGCCGGGGCTTTCCGGCCCGGTCGGGAGACGACCAGTTCATCATCTACACGGGCGGCACGACCGGCATGCCCAAGGGGGTGATGTGGCGTCAGGAGGACCTGTTCTTCGCGGGCCTGGGTGGCGGAGCGCCGACGGGTGAACCGGTGAAGACGCCACAGGAGCTGGCGGAGCGGGTCGCGGCGGGCGGGTCCGGGATCACCTTCTTCCCCACTCCCCCGCTGATGCACGGCACGTCCACCCTCACCGCCTTCATCGGCTTCAATTTCGGTCAACGGGTCGTCCTGCACCGCAGGTTCGTGCCGGAGGAGGTGCTGCGGACCGTGGCGAAGGAGAAGGTCTCCAGCATGTCCCTGGTCGGCGACGCGATGCTCCGGCCGCTCATCGACGCCCTCAGCGGCCCGCTGAAGGGAACGGACTGCTCGGCACTGTTCAGCGTCTCCTCGTCCGGCGCCATCATGTCGGAGACGGTGCGCCGGCAGTTCCGCGAACTCGTCCCGAACGCCCTGCTGCTGAACAACTTCGGCTCGTCCGAGTCCGGTTTCAACGGGACGGCGACGGAAGACTCGGGACCCGAGCGGGGTTTCCGCATCCGGGTCAACTCCCGTACGCAGGTGGTGGATCCGGCCACGCGCGAACCGGTCACCGTCGGCGAGGTCGGCCGGGTCGCGCAGTGCGGCCACGTCCCGCTCGGCTACTACAACGACCCGCGGAAGACGGCGGAGACGTTCTTCGAGAAGGGCGGGCGGCGCTGGGTGCTGCTCGGCGACATGGCGACGGTGGACGAGGAGGGCGTGGTCACCGTCCTCGGCCGGGGCTCGCAGTGCATCAACACCGGGGGCGAGAAGGTGTACCCGGAGGAGGTCGAGCAGGCCCTCAAGGCCCATCCGGACGTGTACGACGCGCTGGTCGCCGGGGTGCCGGACGCCACGTGGGGCAACCATGTGGCGGCCGTGGTGCAGCTGCGCGAGGGCGCCGCGCACCCCTCCCTGACCGACATCCAGGACCACTGCCGGACCCGGCTGGCCGGCTACAAGATCCCCCGCCAGCTGGTGATCACGGACTCCATCCGGCGCTCCCCGAGCGGCAAGGCCGACTACCGGTGGGCACGGGAGGTGGCGGTGACGGCGGACCGTTAGCCGTACAGGAACGGCTCCAGCACGGCGAGGTACTCCTCCGGCCGCGTCTCGTGCACCAGGTGCCCGGCGTCGACGGTCACCATCCGGGTGTCCGGGATCAGCTCCGCCAGCCGCGCGACCTCGTCCTGCGGGAGATGACCCAGGACGGGCGGCGCGTCCTGCGGGCCACAGCTGCGGCAGGCCAGGGTGATGCCGTTCGCCTCGACGGTGTACGGGAGAGCGGTGTCCATGTGGGGCACGCCAGCGGGCCGGTCCGCGACCGCGAGGTCTACTTCGCCGACGGCGGAGCGGCGCCCGTGGTGTCGTCGAGGAAGGCGAGAGCGCTGCGGACGAAGTGCTGCGGGTCGTCCAGCCACGGATAGTGGGCGGCGCCCGGCTGGACCGTGACCTCGGCGTTCGGGAAGGCCTCGGCGGAGCGACGGGTGGCGTCGGGGCGCGGCGAGCCGTCGACCTCACCGGCGTACAGCAGGACCGGCGCGTTCAGGGCGGCGAGGGCGGCCCGGGTGGCGTCCGGGGCGAAGGCGCCCTCGCCGGAGTACCGGTCGGCGGCCTCGTCGTTCGTCTGCTCCTCCTCGGGCTCCGTGTGCGCGCGGGCGGCGTCGTCCCAGCGGCCGTAGAAGAACGGCAGGAACACCTCGTCGAAGTCCGCGCCCTCCGTGAGCCACGCCTCGAACGCGGGGAACGCCTCGGCGAACCACGGCTCGCCCGTCCGGAGCCGGGCCGCGGCCAGCCGGTCCTCGGGCGTGGCCCGCAGACCGAGAGCCGAGAGGTTCGGCGTGACCAGGACGAGCCGCCGGATCCGGTGCGGGTGGCGGGCCGCGTAGAGCAGCGCCAGGCAGGCGCCCGCCGAGTGGGCGAGCAGATCCATGTGCTCCAGACCCATGTGGGCGCGCCACATCTCCACGTCCTCGACCATCCGGTCGCAGCGGTACGTCGCCGGGTCAGCCGGCACGGCGGAGTCACCGGTGCCCCGCAGGTCGAGCAGGGCGAGGCGGCGATGTCCGGCCAGCCCGCCAAGATCACCGAGGTAGGCGGAGGCCCGCATGGGGCCGCCGGGCAGCACGGCGAGCGGTGCGCCCTCGTCCTCGCCCCGGAGGTGGTAGGCGAGCCGGGTGCCGTCGGCTGTGGTGAAGGTCGGCATGCGCGCGATCATCCCGTTCCGGGGCACCGTGCCGCAACGCCTTTGCGTGTGGGGCCGAGACGACGGCGGATCCCGGGCGGACACCGACCGGGCGATCCCTCGTCCGCACCTCCACGAGCCCGTTTCCGGCACGGTCCGGTGGGAAAATTCCGGGCCGGCCTCTTGCCTGAACCCGGATGGCCTGAATTACTGGCCCCGAACAGTTCGACCGAATGATCGGTCGTCCGGATTGTACGGCTGACGAGGGAGACGTCCCGATGGCGGATGCGACGGACCTGCTCGACGCGGGCGAGCGGCTGGGGCCGGAGGAGCTGCGGGAACTGCAGCTGGAGCGGCTGCGCGCCTCGCTGCGGCACGCCTACGACCACGTGCCCTTCTACCGCGCGTCCTTCGACAAGGCCGGTGTCCGCCCCGAGGACTGTCGTTCGCTCGCCGATCTCGCCCACTTCCCCTTCACCACCAAGACCGACCTCCGCGACAACTACCCGTACGGCATGTTCGCCGTGCCGCGGGAACGTGTGCGCCGCCTCCATGCCTCCAGCGGCACGACGGGGCTGCCCACGGTGGTCGGCTACACGGACAACGACCTTTCCGTGTGGGCCGACATGGTGGCCCGCTCGATCCGCGCGGCGGGCGGACGGCCCGGCGACGTGGTGCATGTGGCCTACGGCTATGGGCTGTTCACCGGCGGCCTGGGCGCCCACTACGGCGCCGAACGCCTGGGTTGTACGGTCGTCCCCGCGTCCGGCGGCATGACCTCCCGCCAGGTGCAGCTGATCCGGGATCTCGAGCCCCGCGTCATCATGGTCACCCCGTCCTACATGCTGACGCTGCTGGACGAGTTCGAACGGCAGGGCGTGGATCCGCGCACCACCTCGCTGCGGGTGGGCATTTTCGGCGCCGAGCCCTGGACCGAGCAGATGCGGCGCGAGATCGAGGAGCGGTTCGCGATCGACGCCGTGGACATCTATGGGCTGTCCGAGGTGATAGGCCCGGGTGTCGCCCAGGAGTGTGTGGAGACCAAGGACGGACTCCATGTGTGGGAGGACCACTTCTATCCGGAGATCGTCGATCCGATCACGGGTGAGGTGCTGCCCGAGGGCGAGCAGGGAGAGCTGGTCTTCACCTCGCTGACCAAGGAAGCCATGCCGATCGTCCGGTACCGGACCCGGGACCTGACACGGCTGCTGCCCGGCACGGCCCGCGCGTTCCGCCGGATGGAGAAGGTCACCGGGCGCAGCGACGACATGGTGATCCTTCGCGGGGTCAACCTGTTCCCGACCCAGATCGAGGAGATCGTGCTGCGTACACCCGGCGTGGCGCCGCACTTCCAGTTGCGCCTGACCCGGGAGGGCCGCCTCGACGCACTCACGGTGCGGGCCGAGGCCCGCACCGGCGCCACACCCGAGGCGCGGGACGCGGCGGCCGTGTCGATCGCCGCGGCCGTGAAGGACGGTGTCGGCGTGTCCGTGGCCGTGGAGATCGTGGAGCCGGAGTCGCTGGAGCGGTCGGTGGGCAAGATCCGCCGGATCGTGGATCTGCGGCCGCGCTAGCTAGTTCCACGGTTCCCGGTTGGGGTTCTCGCCCAGCATCCTCGCCGCGGTCACGCAGAGGTCCTCGCCGTACAGCTGGTTGCTGCCGTGTCCGGAGCCCCACAGGTCGGACGCGGCCTGGGCCACGGCGCGGAAGGAGAAGTCCTCATCGACTCGCCACGTACGAATCTGTACGGCCATCTCCAGGGTGATCGTTTCCGGATCCCCAGTGTTGTGTGCCATGCCACCAACCGTAGGGACGTCGCGGAGGAGCCGGCCACCCGATGAGGTCCCCGTCGACAGATCCGAAAGACCCTGCTGGTCGCCGAACCGCTCCCGCAGTTCCCGCTTGAGGATCTTGCCGCTGGCGTTGCGCGGCAGCTCGGACACGAACACCACCCGCTTGGGCGCCTTGAAGGAGGCGAGCTTCTCGCGTACGTGCGCGATGAGCCCGGCCTCCGTCACCTCGCCATACGGGACGACGACCGCCGTGACGGCCTCGATCCACTGCTCGTCGGGCAGGCCGATCACGGCCGCCTCGGCGACGGACGTATGGGTGTAGAGCGCGTCCTCGACCTGGCGTGAAGCCACCAGCACCCCACCGGAGTTGATGACGTCCTTCACCCGGTCGACGATCGTGAGGTAGCCGTCCGCGTCCCGCACCGCGAGGTCGCCGGAGTGGAACCAGCCGCCCCGGAAGGCCTCGGCGGTCTCCTCGGGCTTGTCCCAGTAGCCCTCGCACAGCTGTGGTGAGCGGTAGACGATCTCGCCGGGGGTGCCGTCGGGGACGTCCTCGCCCTTGTCGTCGACCACACGGGCGTCCACGAACAGCACGGTACGGCCGCAGGAGTCCAGCCGCCCCTCGTGCTCGTCGGGGGCGAGGACGGTGGCCAGGGGGCCGATCTCGCTCTGCCCGAAGCAGTTGTAGAAGGCGAGCCCGGGCAGCCGCTCACGCAGCCGGCTGAGCACGGGCACCGGCATGATCGAGGCGCCGTAGTAGGCCTTGCGCAGGCCGCTCAGGTCGCGGGTGGCGAAGTCGGGGCGGTTCGCCAGGCCGATCCATACGGTGGGCGGCGCGAACAGGCTGTCCACGCGGCCCGCTTCGATCAGGTCGAAGAGGCGGTCGCCGTCCGGCGCGTCCAGGAGGATGCTGGTCGCGCCGACCGCGAGGTACGGCAGGAGGAAGACGTGCATCTGCGCCGAGTGGTACAGCGGCAGCGCGTGCACGGGCCGGTCGCCGGCGCTCAGGTCGAGGGCGGTGATGGCGCTCAGGTACTCGTGCACCAGCGCCCGGTGGGTCATCATCGCGCCCTTGGGCAGCGCGGTGGTCCCGGAGGTGTACAGCAACTGCACCAGGTCCTCGGTGCGCGGTTCGGGCCCGTCGTACGGCGGTGTGTCCGTCAGCCGGGCGAGGAGGGAGCCCTCCGCGTCCCGCAGGGACATCACCCGTACCCCGTCCGGGAGTCGGCCGGCGAGGTCCGGGTCGGCGAGCACGAGCGTGCTGCCCGACTGGCCGACGATGTACGCCAGGTCGTCGCCGGTCAGGTTCTGGTTGACCGGCACATGGACCAGACCCGCGCGGGAGCAGGCCAGGAAGGCGATCAGGTAGGCGTCGGAGTTGTGGCCGTAGGCACCGACGCGGTCGCCGGGGCCGACGCCCTGGGCGAGCAGCAGGGCGGCGGCGCGCGAGACGGCGTCGTCGAGTTCCTCGTACGTCCAGGTGCGTTCGCGGTACTCCAGCGCGACGCGCGCCAGGGTGCGCCGGGCGCTGCGTCGCAGCACCCCGTCGACCGTGCTGCCGTGTCCCTGCGTCATGACAGCCGATCTTCGGGCCGGCCGACCGACTGGTCAAGAGGCCTCACACCGACCGGCCTCGCCCCTCCCAGTACGGTTCCCGCAGCCGTCGCTTGTACAGCTTGCCGTTGGGGTCGCGGGGCATCTCGGCGATGAAGTCCACGGTCTTGGGGCACTTGTAGCCGGCGAGCAGCCGGCCGCAGTGGTCGAGGAGGGCGGCGGCGAGGGCGGGCCCCGGTTCGTGTCCGGGGGCGGCTTCCACCACGGCCTTGACCTCCTCGCCCCAGTCGTCGTGCGGGATGCCGAAGGCGGCGGCGTCGGCGACGGCGGGGTGGGCGAGCAGCGCGGACTCGATCTCGGCCGGGTAGATGTTGACCCCGCCGGAGATGATCATGTCGATCTTGCGGTCGCGGAGGAAGAGGTAGCCGTCCTCATCGAGGTAGCCGAGGTCGCCGACGGTGAAGTAGTCGCCGATGCGGTTCTTGCGGGTCTTGGCGTCATCCTTGTGGTACGAGAAGGCGCCGGTGCTCATCTTCATGTAGACGGTGCCCAGCCGGCCGGGCGGGAGCCGGTTGCCGTCGTCGTCGAAGACGGCGAGTTCGCTGATGGGCCAGGCCCTGCCGACCGTGCCGGGCTTCTTCAGCCAGTCCTCGGCGGTGGCGAAGGCACCGCCGCCCTCGCTGGCCGCGTAGTACTCCTCCACGCAGGTCCCCCACCAGTCGATCATGGCCCGCTTGACGTGGTCCGGGCAGGGAGCGGCGCCGTGGATGGCGTGCCGCATCGACGACACGTCGTAGCGGGCCCGCACCTCGTCCGGGAGTGCCAGCAGCCGGTGGAACTGGGTCGGGACCATATGGGTGTGCGTGCACCGGTGGCTGTCGATGAGGCGGAGCATGTCCTCGGGTGTCCACCTCTCCATGAGGACCAGGCGGTGGCCGATGTGCAGGGACGCGCCCGCGAACTGGAGGACGGCCGTGTGGTAAAGCGGCGAACAGACGAGATGGACGTTGTCGTCGAACGGCCTGATGCCGAAGATGCCGAGGAACCCGCCGAGGTAGGCCTCCTCGGGGGGCTTTCCGGGCAGCGGGCGGCGGATGCCGCGCGGGCGTCCGGTCGTGCCGGAGGTGTAGTTCATGACCCAGCCGAGCGTGCGGTCGGCGGGCGCCGACTCTGGCTGTCCGTCGAGGAGTTCGGCGTACGACCGGAAGCCTTCGACCTCGCCGACGGCGTGGCGGTGGGTGGCGGGGAGGCCGGCCTCGTCGGCGGCGGCGCGGGCGGCGGAGGCGTACCGCTCGTGCGCGATCAGCACCTTGGCGCCGGAGTCGGCGACGATCCAGGCGATCTCGGGTCCGACCAGGTGGTGGTTGACGGGAACGAGGTAGAAGCCGGCCTGGGAGGCGGCCAGGTAGGCGGTGAAGAACTCGACGCCGTTGGGCAGGACGACGGCGAAGGCGTCGCCGCGCCGGAGGCCGGCCGCGCGCAGTCCGTGGACGAGCTGGTTGGCGGCGGCGTGCAGGCGTCCCGCGGTCCAGGGCTCGCCGTCGGGGGCGATCAGGACCGTACGGTCGGGGTCCTGGGCGGCCTGGGCCCAGAAGCCGGCGGGGGGTGTGCTCACGGGTGCGGTCACGACCGGCCGCTCCTTCCGGCGATGTGGTTGACGCGGTCGACGGCCTGCTCGAAGCCGCGGGTGAGGTCGTCGAAGACGGCCTGGACGCTGCGCTCGCAGTTCATCCGGCCGACGATCTGGCCGACGGGGGTGCCGAGCAGCGGCTCGACCTCGTGCTTCTGGATGCGGGAGACGGCCTCGGCGACCAGCAGGCCCTGCAGCGGCATGGGCAGGGTGCCGGGTCCGGCCGGGTCGTCCCAGGCGTCGGTCCACTCGGTCCGCAATTGGCGGGCCGGTTTCCCGGTCAGGGCGCGGGAGCGGACGGTGTCCCCGGACCCGGCGGCGAGGAGTTTGCGGTTCAGGGCGGGCGAGTGGAGGTCGGCCTCTGTGGTGGTCAGCCATATGGAGCCCAGCCACACACCCTGCGCGCCGAGGGTGAGGGCGGCCGCCACCTGCTGTCCGCTGCCGATGCCGCCGGCGGCCAGCACGGGCAGCGGATCGACCGCCTCCACGACCTCGGGGGTCAGCACCATGGAGGCGATCTCCCCGGTGTGGCCGCCGGCCTCGTAGCCCTGGGCCACGACGATGTCGATGCCCGCTTCCTGGTGCTTGCGGGCGTGCCGGGCGCTGCCCGCGAGCGCGGCGACGAGCACGCCCCTCTCGTGAGCGCGGGCGACGACGTCGGCGGGAGGTGAGCCGAGCGCGTTGGCGAGCAGCCGGATCGGGTAGTCGAAGGCGACGTCGAGCTGGGTGCGGGCGACCCGCTCCATCCAGCCGGTGATGCGCCACCCGGACGCCTCGCCCTCGGCCAGTTCCGGCACCCCGTGCTTGGCGAGGGTGTCCCGCACGAACTGCCGGTGCCCCTCGGGGATCATCGCCTCGACATCGGCCTCGCTGACGCCCTCGACCTTCTTCGCCGGCATCACCACGTCCAGCCCGTACGGTCTGCCCTCGACGTGCGCCTCGATCCAGTCGAGGTCCCGCTTGAGGTCGTCGGGGGCGGTGTAGCGGACCGCGCCGAGCACTCCGAGACCGCCGGCCCGGCTGATGGCCGCGGCGACGGCCGGGAACGGTGTGAAGCCGAAGACGGCGTGCTCGATTCCCAGTCTCTTGCTCAGCTCCGTCTGCATGCGCGCAGGATGCCGCAGTCGTGCGGACGACGGAAGGCTTTTTCTGATGCACCGTCAGATTCCTTGCCGGGATGGCGCTGCCAGACCTGTTTCCGGGTCGGCGCTGCCGACAGGATGCGGGGTGCCCTGAACCGGGGCACCCCGCCGAAGCCCTGCGCGGCGGTCGCGCGCAGCTCCCGCTCCCCTGCGCGGCGCTACCCCTCCAGTGCGGCCATCGCCGCGTTGTGCCCCGGCACGCCGCTCACGCCGCCGCCGCGCACCGCGCCGGCGCCGCACAGCAGGACGTTGCCGTGCCGGGTCTCCACGCCCCAACGCCCGGTGCCCTCCTGCTCGTAGGGCCAGGACAGGGCGCGGTGGAAGATGTTGCCGCCGGGCAGGCGCAGGTCGCGTTCGAGGTCGAGCGGGGTCTTGGCCTCGACGCAGGGGCGACCGTCGGCGTCGGTGGCCAGGCAGTCCGCGACGGGTTCGTCGAGGTGCGCGTCGAGCTGGGCGAGGGTGGACTTCAGCAGCTCCTCGCGGACCGCGTCGTTGTCCCGGGCGAAGAGCCGGGCCGGGACGTGCAGGCCGAAGAGGGTGAGCGTCTGGTAGCCCGCGGCGGCGAGCTCGGGTCCGAGGATGCTGGGGTCGGTCAGCGAGTGGCAGTAGATCTCCGACGGCGGTGCGGCCGGGAGTTCGCCCGCCGCGGCCTGGGCGTGGGCGGTGGCCAGCTGCTGGTACCCCTCGGCGATGTGGAAGGTGCCGGCGAAGGCCTCGCGGGGGTCGACCGAGCTGTCGCGCAGCCTGGGGAGCCGCTTGAGCAGCATGTTCACCTTGAGCTGCGCGCCCTCGGCGGGCTCCGGGGCGATGTCCCCCGTCAGGGCGGCCAGCGCCTGCGGCGAGGCGTTCACCAGGACGTGGCGGGCGGCGGCGACCCCTTCGCCGTCGGCGGTGCGGTAGGTGACCTCGGCCCTCTGCCCGTCGGTGTCGATGCGCAGCGCCTCGTGCCCGGTCTCGATGACCGCTCCGGCCTGCCGCGCCGCCGCGGCCAGCGCGTCGGTGAGGGCGCCCATGCCGCCGACGGGCACGTCCCAGGCGCCGGTGCCGCCGCCGATGACGTGGTACAGGAAGCAGCGGTTCTGGGCGAGGGAGGCGTCGTGGGCGTCGGCGAACGTGCCGATCAGACCGTCGGTGAGGACCACACCCCGCACCAGGTCGTCGGCGAAGGTCTCCTCGATGGCGACGCCGATCGGCTCCTCGAACAGCGCCCGCCAGGCGGCCTCGTCGTCGACGCGGCGGCGCAGTTCCTCCCGCGTGGGCAGGGGCTCGGTGAGGGTCGGGAAGACCCGCTGGGCGACCTCGCCGGTCATGCCGTAGAAGCGCTGCCAGGACGCGTACTCGCGCTCGCCGCCGGTCAGCCGGGCGAAGGCTTCCCGGGTGCGCTCCTCGCCGCCGCCGACGAGCAGCCCGGTGGCCCCTCCGGCGCGCTCCACGGGGGTGTACGACGAGATGGTGCGTCCGCGCACCCGGAAGTCCAGGCCGAGATCGCTCACGATCTTCCGCGGCAGCAGGCTGACCAGATAGGAGTAGCGGGACAGTCGCGCGTCGACGCCGGCGAACGGGCGGGTGGAGACGGCGGCGCCGCCGGTGTGGTCGAGGCGTTCCAGCACCAGCACGGAACGGCCCGCCCGGCCCAGGTAGGCGGCGGCGACCAGACCGTTGTGCCCCCCACCGACGATGACGGCGTCGTACGTCCGGGTTCCTTCGTTTGCAGACATGGTTCTTCGTAACACGCGACGATCTACGACGACCAGAGGTGGGCGCGGCCCGACTTGATCAAGGTCGGCCACCCGGCCCGGTCGCCGTCGGCACCGAGGCCAGCCTGCGCCGCACCGCGGCGTGGATCTCGGACGGGCCTCGCGCCCACTCGATCGTGCGGCCCACCGCCGTCGCCACCGGCCGGTCCCACCAGGAGCGGACCGCGGCCGGCCGGTGCATGCCCAGTTCGGCCCGCGCCCACTCGGGAAGCAGCCCCACCGAGGCGTTCATCAGCACGCGCACGACCAGCCGCTCACGCCCCGTCCGGCCGAAGCCACGCAGGAACCGCACGGATTCCGACGCGGCCGGTGTCACCCGCAGTTGCGGACGCATACGGGTCAGGTAGCCCTCCACCTCCCCCACGGTGCGCGGCACGTCCCGCGCGCCGAGCATCTCGGCGACCGGAGCGACCTGGCCGTAGTACGTGTCGCACTCGGCGGGCGTGAGCCGCAGCCGCCGCGGCGCGTACGCCTGGTAGCCCGCCAGGAAGCTGCGCACCTCAGCGGTGTGCACCCAGGTGAGCAGCTCGGGGTCGTCGGCGCGGTACGGCCGTCCGTCCGGGGCGGTACCGCGCACCCGGGTGTGGATCCGCCGCACCAGAGCGATCGCATCCTGCGCTGCCGCCGTGGAGCCGAAGGTCGTCGTGGTGACGAACCGGGCGGTGCCGACGAGCCGGCCGATCGGGTCGGTCCGGAAGTCCGAGTGCTGGTCGACGCCGGCCATGGCCAGCGGGTGCAGCGTCTGCAGCATCAGCGCCGCGAATCCCCCGGCGAGCATGCCGGCCGGATGCCCGTGCACCCGCCAGGCCGGATCGCCCGGGGTGATCCCGAGCAGCCCCCGGTCACCGGCCGGCCCCTCGTACCGCTCCAGCTTGAGATCCCCGCCGTGCACGGTCGCCTTGAGCTCGTCGGCGATCCGGGTCCGCAGCCCCACGAGCACCTCCGCGATCCGCCGGGAAGCCGCCCCACCGCTTTCATTGTCCCCGCGGCGGCGCACTCGAGGCGTGCGCCCGGCTGCGTACCGAGATCGACTCGATGCCCGCCGAACTCGACGAGATCACCTGCCGCGTCACCCGCCTGAGCGCTACGGCACGACGTTCTTCGACGAGCTTGGCCTCTACCGCATCCTGGTCCCTGGCAGGAGCATCCCGGCGGGGCTTCGTCGTCTAAAGAGCTCTCACACAGGTCTCACCAACTGTGCGGACACCCTCCGGACTGTGAGAGGTCGTCAGCATGATGCCGGTGACCGTGACGCGCTGTGCAGCCTTTGCTGCGCGTGTACGCGTCACGGTCACCGGCACACTGTGGCGCCGGAAAGGCGCGGCCCGCCTATGCGGCTTGGGTGAGTTCGGCGCGGCCGAACAGCAGCGCGTAGCCGGAGGGGAGCTGGCGCAGGATGCGGGTCAGCAGGTCAGGGCCCGCGTAGGCCGCGACGGCGGAGAAGACGGATCCGGTGTCCCAGCGGGTGGTGGCCAGGGATGCGCCGGTGCGGGCGGCGAGGTCCTTGACGAAGGCCCAGCCACCCAGCGGCTGAGTGTCGGGGATCTGGGCGGTGAGGATGCGTGCCGCTTCGACGGGGAGGCGGGCTGCCAGTTCGACGCGTTCGTCGCCGGTCAGCTGGCGTCCCAGTCCCGCAAGAACGAGGCGGACGGCTTCCTCGGCCTTCTCCCGGGCGGGGTAGGCGCCTTCGTAGCGGACCCTCTCCAGCATGTGCTCGTACGCCCTGCCGTAGGGCTGCTGAAGCGGCGCGCTCTGGTCGGACATCACTGCGGTGGTTGCCTTTCTGTCACCAGGGTCGTGGTGGCCGGGGTGCGGTCACCGGGGTTGGGTGGTCAGGTGGGCTGGGGGCGGCCGAAGAGGAGGTCGTAGCCCGCGGGGAGCTGGAGCAGGATCTCTTTGAGGAGGTCGTCGCCGGTGGCGTCGGCGACCGTGGACAGGACGGCGCTGACGTCCCAGGCGGCGGTGTGTTCGGTGGCCCCTTCGATCCAGGCCGCGGTCGCGCGCACGAACCGCTCCGGGGGCAGCGGCTCGGCGCTCTGCAGCGGGTTGAGCAGGATCAGGGCGAAGTCGTCCGGCAGACGCGCCGCGAGCTGGGCGCGTACCTCGCCCACCAGGTGTGCGCCCAGCAGGGCGAGCACCACACGGGCCGCGCGCTCGGCTTCCTGCGGGGTGTCGTAATCGCCGCGTTCCTTCACGTGGTCGAGGAACGCTTCTCGTCGCACTGTCACGTCGGCTGTCACCCCTTCCTCAGGTCCACGGGGTGCGGAGGACGGGCGAGGGGGAGATCAGATACCCGTCCTCCGCCGCTGTTCACCCCTCATCGGGTCCGGCTCAGCCGGAGATCTCCTTGTGGCCGGTTCCGACGCCGATGGAGATCTTGCGGGGCTTGGCGCGCTCGGCGATCGGGATGCGCAGGGTGAGCACGCCTGCGTCGTAGTCGGCCTGGATGTGCTCGGTGTCCAGCGTGTCGGCGAGCACGATCTGGCGGGAGAAGACGCCCAGCGGCCGTTCCGACAGCTCCATCTGCACGTCGTCGGCCTTCGTCACGGGCCGGCGCTCGGCCTTGACGGTCAGCATGTTGCGTTCGACGTCGATGTCGATCGCGTCCGCGCTGACGCCGGGGATGTCGAAGGCCACCACGTACTGGTCGCCCTCGCGGTAGGCGTCCATCGGCATCGGAGACGGCCTGGACCAGGTGCCCGGGCCCATCAGCTGCTGGGCCAGCCGGTCCAGCTCACGGAAGGGGTCAGTGCGCATCAACATTGGAAAACACCTCCAGGTAGTTCAGGCAGATTGCTGCCAATGCGCCTCACTGACACCGTTGTAACATGTCATCCAATGGATGACAAACATGGCGTCGTCCAAAGGATGACCATCTGAGGGAGGTGCCCATGACCCCGGCCGACCAGCCGGCATCGTCCAGCGCCGACACACCGAGCCCGGCGTCGTTCCTCGCCGCCGCGGCAGCCCTTCACGCCATAGAGGACGCCCTGCATGCCGCCCGGCACAAGGACCCCGGCACCGGCGAGAACCATGACATCGGCCCGGAGCAGGCCCTGGCCTCGCTCCTGCTGCTGCGGCAGGTACGCGAGCAGCTCGCCGGATGGGAAACCGGCCTGATCGAAACCGCCCGCCACGCGGGCGCCAGCTGGGCCGATCTCGCCCACCCCCTTGGCGTCGCCAGCCGCCAGGCCGCCGAACGCCGCTACCTGCGCGGCCGGCCCGGCCCGGCCGGCACCACCGGCGAGCAACGCGTCCAGGCCACCCGTGAACGCCGCGCCGCCGAACGCACCACCGCCACCTGGGCCCGCCGCAACGCAGCCGACCTGCGCCGCATCGCCGGCCAGATCACCGCCCTCACCAACCTGCCCACCGCGGCCCGCCAACCGCTCAGCCGGCTCCACGCCGCCCTCGCCCACGACGACCCCGCCGAGCTCATCCGCCCTCTCAGCGACACCCGCCCCCACCTAGCCACCGCCCACCCCGACCTCGCAGCACAACTCGACACCCTCACCCCCCCTGACCTCACCCGTTGCCCAGAGGTGTGACGCAACGCGTCCCCCTGGCAGACCCCCCTGACCAGCGATCCACGCAAACCAGTTCAAAACATCACGCACCAGCTGCACGTTCACGCGCTCCGGAGCGGCGCACGCCCAGCGGTATCCGCGTACACCGGCCGGTCGTGCGCCCCTGGCGGAACAGCGGACGACGAAGTGGTGGCAGGCGCCGACCAGGTCAAGGAACTCCTGGGTCCGCTCGATCTTCCGGACGGTCCGCCTGGTCGATGTCTCGCGGCGGAAGGCTCGGCCCGCCGCTGGGAGCGGTCGGTCTGGGCCCGGTTGACCGCGTGACGGACGGTGTCGTCGGCGACCACCCTGGACGCGACCTCCGGACGGCGCAGCACGTCGGAGGCGACGTGGGCTGCGACCTGGTCGTCCTCGATGAGGTCGTGGACGATCTCGGTCTCGTGCTGCGTGGTCTGCGCCTTGTTGACATGTGGCGTGGCCACCTGGGCCGCGACCTTCTGCGCAGGTGTCTCGGGACGGTCCGGGAGCTGTCCGACGTGCTTCTTGGCCAGACCCGTCGTCCAGCGCCGCACCCGGGCGCGTTCGTCCAGCGGAGGGGCGTCGATCGTCTCGAAGCGCACCTGGTCATCCGGGATGCCCGCGAGGATGTGTGCCTGGACGAGGCCCCCGCCGCCTACGAGCACTTCGACGCCCGTGACGAGGGCTGGACCAAGGTGGTCCTGCATCCCAACGGACACGGCAACGGCCACAAGCGGTAAGGAAACCCGAGGGCCGCCGTCCGCCTGTTCCCGGGGATGGGTCCGGCCGACGCGTGGCGATCGCCCCCGGCTCCACCGGGACTGACGGACGGCGTTTCGCTTCTAAATGCTTGGTCACATGGGGTCATCGCCGTACGCGCGGCATCCCCAGGCCGAGCCAGGAGATGATCTCGCGCTGGATCTCGTTGTTGCCGCCCCCGAAGGTGAAGATCACGGCGGAACGGTAGCCGCGCTCCAGCTCGCCGTGCAGGACCGCGCCCGCCGAGCCCTCCTTCAGGGGGCCGGCCGCCGCGGCGATCTCCATCAGCCAGGCGTAGGCGTCCCGGCGGGCCTCGGAGCCGAAGACCTTGACGGCGGAGGCGTCCTGGGGTGTGAGGGTGCCGTCGTGCACAGCCGTGACCATCTGCCAGTTGAGGAGTTTCAGGGCGTCGAGCCGGGTGTGGGTGCGGGCCAGCAGTCGGCGCACCCAGGGCAGGTCGACCACGCGACGGCCGTCGGCGAGCTTGGTCTCCATCGCCCAGCGCTGCACGTCGTGCAGGGCGCGGATCGCCATGGTGCCGTGGGCGGCGAGGGTGACGCGCTCGTGGTTGAGCTGGTTGGTGATCAGCCGCCAGCCCTGGTTCTCCTCGCCGACCCGGCGGGAGACGGGGACGCGGATGTTCTCGTAGTAGCTGGCCGTGGTGTCGTGCGAGGCGAGCGTGTTGATGAGGGTGCAGGAGTAGCCCGGGTCGGAGGTCGGCACCAGGAGCATGGTGATGCCCTTGTGCGGCGGCGCCTCGGGGTCGGTGCGCACGGCCAGCCACACCCAGTCGGCGGTGTCGCCGTTGGTGGTCCAGATCTTCTGCCCGTCGACGACGTATTCGTCGCCTTCCCGTACGGCACGCGTCTTGAGGGACGCGAGATCGGTGCCGGCGCCGGGCTCGCTGTAGCCGATCGCGAAGTCGATCTCGCCGGCGAGGATGCGCGGCAGGAAGTACGCCTTCTGCTCCTCGGTGCCGAACCGCATGATCGTCGGGCCGACCGTGTTCAGGGCCATCAGCGGCAGCGGTACGCTGGCCTGCGCGGCCTCGTCGAAGAAGATGAACTGCTCCATCGCCGTCATTCCGCGCCCGCCGTACTCCTCGGGCCAGCCCACGCCGAGCCAGCCGTCCGCGCCGAGGCGGCGGATGGTCTCGCGGTAGAACCGCTTCTGGGCGGCCGGCTCCGCGTACCGGGTGTACGCGTGGTCCGGCACCAGTTCCGCGAAGTAGGCGCGCAGTTCGCTGCGCAGCCGCTGCTGCTCGGGCGTGTGGTCGAGATGCACGGCGCCTCCAGGCTCCCCACGGGCGGTCCTGACGGCGCACACCGTAGAACGTGTTCCAGAAATTGGGAATGGCGAGTCCGCGGTGAAATGGCGGGCCGTTGTCAGCCGAGGGCCGCCATGAAGTCAGCGCACGCCACGGCGCAGGCCCGGCACGCGGCCGCGGCGGACTCGGCGCCCGCCTGTTCGTCGAAGGCCTGCGCGCAGTCCAGGCAGACCGAGCGGCACCACTTCAGCCGGACCCTGATCCCCTCCTCTTCCTGCTGGTTCTGCTCGGACAGCATGCCGCAGGTCGCGTCGCACACCTCGGCACAGATGACGCCCAGCCGGCGCACACGCTCCCGGGGCACGGTGCCGTCGGGGTCCAGGAGGCTCGCACGCACCGCGCACACCCGCGCGCAGTCGGCGCAGGCCTGGGCACAGGTGAACCGGTCCTCGAGGAACCGGTAGAGCTGCTGCTCTGAGGCCGGCGTTGTCACACCGGGCGGGTAGCCGGGCCGCGGCGGCGCAAACCCGCGGGGCGGCACGGAGGTGGCTCGGTCCGCCGCCCCGGACGCCCGGCCGCCGGGCGCACGGGCGCCCAGAGACCCGGCCGCGCGGACGTCAGGGGCCGACGCTCGTGACCCGGCGTGGATCCCCGGCCACCCAAGGTGTCCGGTTCGTCCTGTTCCGGGTGGGGTATTCCTGTCCTATGAGTACCGCAACGATGCAGATGGCCGCGCCGAGCGGCCTGTGGAGTCTCGGTCTCTTCGTGGTGGCAGTGGCCGTACTGGCGTTCCTCGCCGGAGGCTTCTGGATGACTTCCCGCGTCAAGTACCGCGAGTCTCCCCGGCCGCGCCCCGAGGAGCAGCCGCACCTGCCACCGGACGGCGCGGTGCGCGAGATCAGGGAGAACAGGGAACCGGAAGAGATTCCGCACATCCCCAAGGGCGAGCGCCCGCTCACTCCGTACCAGCTGACGAACCAGGGCACCAGGCCGAGCGCGACCAAGGAGCGTCCGCGCTGGAGCAAGGGGTCGAGCGGCTCGTTCGGCGGCGGCGGTCTCGGCGCCCACTGAACCCCGGACCACGACCGACCAGGCACCATCGACAAGACACGACGGACAACCCACGACCCACGACCCACGACCCACGACCGACAACGAATCTCGGACAACCGACGAACGACGATTTTCCCGTCGGCCCGCACCGGCCGCCGTACGCCGTCGTCAGGAGACCGTCCTGACGGCGTCGAGACGCCCGACGCGGGCCACGTTCTGCCGGTCCTCGGCGTCCTGGCTCGGCTCGGCCGCGAACCAGGCGTCGAGGATCTCCTTCAGTACCGGTTCCGAGGTGAGCCGCAGGCCGAGCGCGAGGACGTTGGCGTCGTTCCAGCGGCGCGCGCCGTCTGCCGTGTACGCGTCCGTGCACAGTGCGGCCCTGACGCCCGGCACCTTGTTCGCGGCGATGGAGGCCCCGGTGCCGGTCCAGCAGCACACGACCGCCTGATCGGCCAGTCCCTCGGCCACGTCCCGGGCGGCCGCCTCCGAGCACGCCGCCCACTGCGGGTCGGCACCGGCTCGCAGCGCGCCGTGCTCGCGCACCTCGTGGCCGCGCCGGCGCAGCTCCTCGACGAGGAGACGGGCCACGGGTTCGTCCATGTCGGAGGAGACGGAGATCCGCATGGCACGGAGCCTATCCCTCAGAGCCAGGGCGTGACGTGCTCGCGGCAACCGCGCCGTCGCGCGGCACGGCAGAGCAGGCGGAAGGCCTGCAGCAGGGTCAGCGGCCACAGCAGGGCGAAGCACCACAGCAGCGCGGGGTCCGACGTGCGGATCCCCATCACGGCCACGAAGACGGACGCGACCCCGAGCAGCGCGACCGACAGCGGCAGCCACAGGGTCCGCCCCGCCCGGCGCATCCGGTGTGCGAGTCGGCGGTCCTGCCGCAGGTGCGCCTCGATCTCCAGCAACGCGATCCGCTCGCGCGGCGACAGCCGTACGTCGTCGGGGTTCTGCCATTCGTCCACGGGAAACGGCTCCTTCTCCGGCCGAAGGCCTTGACGCTCTCCGCTCCCGGTGGACCGAGTTCCCCGGGACACCCCACCGAAGCCCGGCGAGGTGCCGATCGGAGAGCCGCTCGGGGCCGGACGAATCCGGTCCGCCGTCTGCCGACGAGGACGTCGCGCATTCGTGCGACGGAGGTGACCTTGGACGCCGCTGGGCCGATACTGTCAGTACCAGTAGCCCGAACCGGCAAGATCCCGGGCCGCACGCAGCGTTGCGACCGCCCCGACCTGACGATTCGTCACCAAGAACCCGACCTCACCTCATACCTAATTGTGACCAGCGGAAGCGCAGGTCGACGGCCTGCCTTCCAGGCTTCCAGGAGAGACAGATGAGGATGCTGATCAACGTCCCGGAGACCGTGGTGGCGGATGCGCTGCGGGGCATGGCGGCCGCGTATCCGGATCTGACCGTGGACGTGGAGAACCGGGTGATCGTCCGGCGGGACGCACCCGTGGCCGGGCAGGTGGCGCTCGTGTCGGGCGGTGGGTCGGGCCACGAGCCGCTGCACGGCGGGTTCGTGGGTCCGGGCATGCTCGCGGCGGCCTGCCCCGGGGAGGTGTTCACCTCGCCGGTCCCGGACCAGATGGCGCGGGCCGCGGCCGCGGTCGACAGCGGGGCCGGCGTGCTGTTCGTCGTGAAGAACTACACCGGCGACGTCCTCAACTTCGACATGGCGGCCGAACTCGCCGAGGACGAGGGCATCCAGGTCGCGAAAGTTCTGGTCAACGACGACGTGGCGGTCACCGACAGCCTGTACACGGCCGGCCGGCGCGGCACCGGGGCGACCCTGTTCGTGGAGAAGATCGCCGGTGCCGCGGCGGCCGAGGGGCAGCCGCTGGAGCGGGTGGAGGCCATCGGGCGCCAGGTGAACGAGAACTCCCGTAGCTTCGGTGTCGCGCTCAGCGCGGTCACCACCCCGGCGAAGGGCTCACCGACCTTCGACCTGCCTTCCGGGGAACTGGAGTTGGGCATCGGCATCCACGGGGAGCCGGGGCGGGAGCGCCGGGCCATGATGACCTCCGGGGAGATCGCCGACTTCGCGGTGCACGCCATTCTCGACGACATGACCCCACGCGACCCCGTACTCGTCCTGGTCAACGGCATGGGCGCCACCCCGCTGCTGGAGCTCTTCGGCTTCAACGCCGAGGTGCAGCGCGTTCTCACGGAGCGGGGCGTGGTCGTGGCCCGCACGCTCGTCGGCAACTACGTCACCTCCCTCGACATGGCGGGCGCCTCGGTGACGCTGTGCCAGGTCGACGAGGAGCTGCTGCGGCTGTGGGACGCGCCGGTGCGGACGCCGGCGCTGCGCTGGGGCATGTGACACGGCGGACGCAGCGGTCAAGTTCCCTACCACGCAAGGAGATCCCGTGCTCGACGCCGATTTCTTCCGCCGCTGGATGACGGCCACCGCCGCCTCCGTCGACCGTGAGGCGGAACGGCTCACCGACCTCGACTCGGCCATCGGCGACGCCGACCACGGCAGCAACATGCAGCGTGGGTTCGCGGCCGTCCTGACCACCCTGGAGAAGGAGGCGCCGGCCACCCCGGGCGCCGTGCTCACCCTGGCCGGGCGCCAGTTGATCTCCACGGTCGGCGGCGCCTCCGGGCCGCTCTACGGCACCCTGCTGCGCCGGACCGGCAAGGCGCTCGGGGACGCCGCCGAGGTCAGCGAGGCGCAGCTGGCGGAGGCGCTGCGGGCCGGTGTGGACGGGGTGATGGCGCTCGGCGGCGCCGCGCCGGGCGACAAGACCATGGTCGACGCCCTGGTCCCGGCCGTGGACGCGCTCGGCGACGGCTTCGCCGCGGCGCGGTCGGCCGCCGAGGAAGGTGCTGTGGCCACCACCCCGCTGCAGGCGCGCAAGGGCCGGGCCAGCTATCTCGGGGAACGCAGCATCGGCCACCAGGACCCGGGGGCGACGTCCTCGGCCCTGCTGATCGCCGGGCTGGAAGAAGCGGCAGCGGGAGCCTGAGATGAGTGACGAGAAGCTGGTCGGGATCGTGCTGGTGTCGCACAGCGCGGAGGTGGCGGCCTCGGTCGCCGAGCTGGCGAAGGGGCTGGCGGGCGGGGCCGAGGCGGTGCCCGTCGCCGCCGCGGGCGGCACCGAGGGCGGCGGACTCGGCACCAGCGCCGAGTTGATCTCCGCCGCGGCCGCCGCCGTGGACCGCGGTGCCGGTGTCGCCGTCCTCACCGACCTCGGCAGTGCGGTCCTCACCGTCAAGGCCCTGCTCGCCGAGGGCGACGAACTCCCGGGCGGCACGCGCCTCGTGGACGCGCCGTTCGTCGAGGGCGCGGTGGCCGCGGTCGTCACGGCCTCCACGGGCGCCGACCTGGACGCGGTGGAGGCCGCGGCGGCGGAGGCGTACAGCTACCGGAAAGTGTGAGCGGGGCCCGGCCGACTCCCGTGTCGGCCGGGCAGGAGGAAAGGCCCCTCAGCCGCCCTGTCGGACGAACCGGCGGGCCAGTCTTTCGCCGGTGGTCACTGTTGCCCGGCGATTCTCGATGGGGTTGATCCGGGCGTTCTTGAAGACGATGTAGGTGACACCGGAGGCCGCTCCGCCGCTCTGCGGGTCGGGCCGGATGCCGAGGTTGCGGGCGGTGGCGTAGGAGGCCTCGCCGATGAGGTCGCGGGGGCCGGTGTCGCCGACGACCGCGTACTGCACCCGGTTCCGGTAGATCACGGCGGCCACGGAGCCGCCCCGGATGCCCTGCGCCCACTGGTTCCGGACGCCGCTCGGGGCCGGAATCACGATGTAGGGAAGCGTCTCGGCGTTCAGGTACCGGCCGTCGGACTGCGAGTAGGCGGTGGTGGGGGAGAAGTACGGGTCGGAGCGGCGATTGCAGCGGGCGGTGGGCCGGCCGTCGCAGTCGATGTCCATGTCGGCCTTCCAGAACACCGCGTCGCGGGTGCCGCAGACGGCGACCCTGGCGGCCGCGCCGTCGTCGGTGCGGTACCGGCCCCGGGAGACCTGGTGGCACGAGCGCACCCGGGCCAGCAGGTCGGCGGCGCTCACGCCGCCCTCCCGGTGGGCGGGCGGGCGCCGCTCGGGTGGGACCGCGGCGGCGGGAAACGTCGTCGGGGCAAGCAGGGCGGCACCGGCCGCGGCCAGAGTCAGCGACTGGACATGCACTCTCAGGGACCCTCTCCTGGGGGACATTTCGAACACCCTGCACAATTTCGTGCGGGTTCGCACGGACCGAGAGCCGGATGAGGCCGGATGGAGCAGCACCCTGACGCCCCACAGCGGGCTGACACTGCGTGAGAAGACAGCAGGGGCCCGGGATCTGAGTGAATGTCGGCTCAGATCCCCGGGCCGCCCGCGTCGGCGCGGGTTCGGCGACGACAGCGTGTCCGCGCCACAGGCATGAACTCCCCTGTTTTCTCGGGTAGTTCAGCCGCTGGAGACCTCAGCATACGTAACTCCCCCGCGCAGTCACCAACACGGCCCCCTTGTCACCGCCCCATCAGCCACGCCATATTGGTCCGGACCTTTGCCGTGATGCCGTCCCCTGGGAGGCAGAACCGTGCGACGCGTTCCTCTCCGGTCTCTGCCGGCCTGCGCGGCCCTGGTGACGGTCGCGTCCTGCGGCTGGGGCGCCACCGCCGACGAGGGCCGGGCGCCAGGCGCCCCGACCGGCATCACGGCGGCGGCCGGGAGCGCGACCAGCGTGCACGTGATGTGGAACAAGGTGCCGGACGGTCGGGACGGGCCCGCGATCCGCGCCTACGAGATCTATCGCGGCCGCACGAAGGTCACCGAAGTACCGGGCTCGCAGCGCATGGTGGACGTCGTCAGGCTCAGGCCGTCCACCCTGTACGTCTTCACCGTGCGGGCCCGGGACACCGACGGCCGGCTCGGTCCGCCGAGCCGGGCGGTGCGGGCGCGGACGCCCGCCAGGGCGACGGCCGACCGCTCGGCACCGACCCGCCCGTCGAGGCCGGCCGGGCGGACGGTGGGCGACCGGGCGGTCCAGCTGTCCTGGTCCGCCTCCCGGGACGACCGGGGCGTGCTGTCGTACGACATCTTGCAGAGCGGAGTGAAGATCCACAGTGTGGGCGGGAGCCAGACCGCGACGGTGGTCACCGGGTTGCGCCCCGGCACCCGTTACGCCTTCACCGTCCGTGCCCGGGACGCGGCCGACAACCTCTCGCCCGCCAGCGCGCCGGTGCGCCTGACCACCCCGGGCGCCGGCGACGGCCGGGACACCGCGCCCACCGGCTTCTCCGCCACGACGCACCGGTCCGCGGGCGCCTACTCCCTCGACCTGTCCTGGGATCCCCCGGACGTGGACGGGGTGATCACCGAGTACCAGATCCAGCTCGACGGCCGGGCCGCCACGTCCCTGGTGTGGGGCGGCGATCCGCCGCGCGGCCGGGCCCACTACAGCTTCTACCTCGGGCGCGAGGCGGGGTCCGAGCACCGGGTGCGCCTGCGGGCGCGGCTGCCCGACGGCACCTGGGGCGGCTTCTCGGCGGAGCGGACGGTGACCACGGGCACGGCCGGCTGACGGCCGCTGTCGGTGCGGTCGACGCCGGTACGGTCACTCTCGGCGCGACCGGAGCCCGTGCGGTCGGCGTCCGTGCGGCCGACTTCCGCGCGGCCACAGTCGCGGTGTCGGCGTGTCGGCTTGCGCCGGGCTGCGGGAGCCCGACGCCGGCGGAGGAGTCCGTCACCCGACCGGAGGCGCTTCGGGTGCGGAGCGGTCCCGGGCCGCGTTGGCTGCACTTGAGGCAGCACGGACGTTTCCCGACCTCGGCGGCGCATGGGACGTACCGCCAACCGTGCCGCCGGAGGCCAGCCAATGCGCAACTCCCGACTTCTCCTCCGTTCCGGCCTGACCCTGGCTGCCGCCGCCGCGCTCCCGGTCTCCCTCGTCGGGCCGTCGGCCGCGGCGTCGGGAATCTCCGTGAGCACGACCGGGGCCACGGTCTCGGTGGTGACCAGCGCCTGCACCCAGAACAACGGCAACTGGGGCAACGCCTCGCTGCTCGGCAAAGGCCAGGCGAACTTCGCCCAGGGCCGTCAGGTGACACTCTCCGGCACGACCATCAGCCAGTCCGCGGCCTGGTCCGGGGTGAGCCCCGGGACGTACACCGTGGTGGTGGTCTGCTCCAACGGCGTCACCGCGGGCACCCAGTCCGTCATCGTGTCCTCGCCCTCCGCCCCGACCGCCGCATCGACGGCCAAGGCCGCACCGCCCCCACCGCCCGCGCCGTCCCGCGGTGTCGCGGGCGGCCTGGGCGGCGCCGTCCGCGACTACGGCCCGCTCACGCTGGGTATCGGCGCGGCCCTGGTCGGCGCGGGCGTCATCGCCACGGCCTGGTTCCTGCGCCGCCGCTCGAAGCCGTACCGGTTCTGAGCGGGCACGCCGCGGCGGTCAGCCGGGCGTGCCGTCCGCCGGCTTTGGAGCGTCCGGGGGCGGGTCGCCGGGCAGTTCGGCGAACTCCTCGAGGGCGTGGGTGAGCCACTGGGTCCAGAAGGTCTCCAGTTCGATGCCGGCCCGCAGGACAAGATGGCGCAGCCGGTCCTCGGGGGTGTCCCGGTCCGGCGGGAAGTCGCGCCGTTCGATGTCCTCGTACTCGGCCAACTGCCGCCGGTGCAGCTCCAGATGGCTGCGCAGGTCGGTCTCCAGGCCGGCCGTGCCGACCACCGCCGCGGCGCGCAGGCGCAGCAGCAGGACGTCCCGCAGGGGCCTCGGGTCCTGGGCGGTGGCGGTCCAGCGGGCCAGTTCGGCGCGGCCCGCGGGCAGGACCTCGTAGCTCTTCTTCTGCCCGCGGGCCGGCTGCTCGGCCGGCAGTGCGCGGATGTACCCCTCGGCCTCCAGCCTCCCCAGCTCGCGGTATATCTGCTGGTGTGTCGCCGACCAGAAGTAGCCGATCGACTTGTCGAAGCGCCGGGTCAGTTCCAGACCCGACGACGGCTTCTCCAGCAGGGCGGTGAGGATGGCGTGCGGGAGTGACATGGACTCATCCTAGGGACGTGCCCGGCGCCGCCTACAGCGTCGCCGCCAGCTCGGTGCCCTGCTTGATGGCCCGCTTCGCGTCCAGCTCGGCCGCGACGTCGGCGCCGCCGATCAGGTGCGCGCCGCGTCCGGCGGCGATCAGCTCGTCGTACAGATCGCGACGCGGCTCCTGGCCGGTGCACAGCACGACCGTGTCGACCTCGAGGACCGTGCTCTCCTCGCCGACGGTGATGTGCAGTCCGGCGTCGTCGATGCGGTCGTAGCTGACGCCGGGGACCATGGTCACGCCGCGGTGCTTCAGTTCGGTGCGGTGGATCCAGCCGGTGGTCTTGCCGAGGCCGGCACCGACCTTGGTGGCCTTGCGCTGGAACAGGTGGACCGTGCGCGGCGGGGCCGGCCGCTCCGGGGCCGCGAGGCCGCCCGCCACCGCGTAGTCCATGTCGACGCCCCAGTTGCGGAAGTACGCCTCCGGGTCCTCGCTCGCCTTGTCGCCGCCGTCGGTGAGGAACTCGGCGACGTCGAAGCCGATGCCGCCGGCGCCGAGGATCGCTACGCGGTCGCCGACCGGGGCGCCGTCGCGCAGGACATCGAGGTAGCCGACGACGCGGGGGTGGTCGACGCCGGGGATGTCGGGGGTGCGCGGGGTGACACCGGTGGCGACGACGACCTCGTCGTAGTCGGCCAGGTCCGCCGAGGTGACCCAGGTTTCGAGGCGTACGTCCACGCCGTGCTTCTCCAGTTGGTGGCGGAAGTAGCGCAGCGTCTCGTCGAACTCCTGCTTGCCGGGGACCTTGCGGGCCACGTTCAGCTGGCCGCCGATCTCGCTCGCGGCGTCGAACAGGGTGACCCGGTGGCCGCGTTCGGCGGCGGAGACCGCGCAGGCGAGGCCGGCCGGACCGGCGCCGACGACAGCGACGTTCTTGCGCCGGCGGGTCGGCGAGAGCACCAGCTCGGTCTCGTGGCAGGCGCGCGGGTTGACCAGGCAGGAGGTGATCCGGCCGCTGAAGGTGTGGTCCAGGCAGGCCTGGTTGCAGCCGATGCAGGTGTTGATGGCCTCCGGTGTGCCGGCGGCGGCCTTGGCGACGAAGTCGGGGTCGGCGAGCATCGGACGCGCCATGGAGACCATGTCGGCGTGGCCGGTCGCGAGCAACTCCTCGGCGACTTCGGGGGTGTTGATGCGGTTGGTGGTCACCAGCGGGACGGTCACCCGGCCCATGAGCTTCTTGGTGACCCAGGTGTAGGCGCCGCGCGGGACGGAGGTGGCGATGGTGGGGATGCGCGCCTCGTGCCAGCCGATGCCCGTGTTGATGATCGTCGCACCGGCGTCTTCGACGGCCCGTGCGAGGGTGACGACCTCCTCCAGGGTGGAGCCGCCCGGGACCAGGTCGAGCATGGAGAGCCGGTAGACGATGATGAAGTCGTCGCCGACGGCCTCGCGCACGCGCCCCACGATCTCGACGGGGAACCGCATCCGGTTCTCGTACGATCCGCCCCAGCGGTCCTCGCGCCGGTTGGTCCGGGCGGCGATGAACTCGTTGATGAGGTAGCCCTCGGAGCCCATGATCTCGACGCCGTCGTAGCCGGCCTGCCGTGCGAGGCGCGCGGCGCGGACGTAGTCGTCGATGGTCCGCTCGACATCGGCGTCGGTGAGGGCGCGCGGCACGAAGGGGCTGATCGGGGCCTGCAGGGCGCTCGGTGCGACGAGGTCCTGGTGGTAGGCGTACCGCCCGAAGTGCAGGATCTGCATGGCGATCCGGCCGCCCTCGCGGTGCACGGCGTCTGTGACGACCCGGTGCTGCTCGGCCTCCGCCTCGGTGGTGAGCTTGGCGCCGCCCTCGTACGGGCGTCCCTCGTCGTTGGGGGCGATGCCGCCGGTGACGATGAGACCCACTCCCCCGCGCGCGCGGGCGGCGTAGAACGCGGCCATCCGTTCGAAGCCGCGCTCGGCCTCCTCGAGACCGACGTGCATGGAGCCCATGAGCACGCGGTTGGGCAGCGTGGTGAATCCCAGGTCGAGCGGGGACATCAGGTGCGGGTAACGGCTCATCGGGCCCTCCGTGCGCGGTGTCGTCATCTTCTTTGTAGAGGACACGCGCGCCTTTGTGCAACTAGTTGCACAAAGGGTGAGGGGCCGGCATCGTGCTCGGTGTCTACCTGGACGTCCTTGCAGCCGGGACGGTTCGGGTGAGCGACGCGATCAAGGTGCAGCAGGTCGGCTGAC
>NZ_JBSFXG010000028.1:0-121044 GCF_053595235.1 Streptomyces sp. NPDC002520
TTGGACTTCATGATGTCGAGGGACTCCTTGATCCAGCCGTCGAGGTTGTTGGCGTGGCCGTGGGCCTTGAGGGCGGTGAGGGTCTCGCTGGTGACCGCGCTGGTCGCGGTGTGGGTGGGTTCGGCGGCCTGGGCGGCGGTGGGCATCAGGGTGAGGGCGACGGTGGCGGCGCCGGTGGTGGCGATGCCGGTGAGGGCGAGGGTGCGCAGGCGGGAGGTGCGGGTGCGGGTCATGGGGGTACTCCAGTGGGGGTCGTCGTCGGCGCCGGCCGCGGTGGGGTGCGGTGGCGTGGGGGCGGGGCCCCGCGCTGGAGTCCGGTGCGGGTGGCAGGTTCAGCCGGTTGCGTCGGGTGGCTCCTAGCGACGTCGTTCATGTTGAGCAGCCGGTGGGGTGGAGCGCAATGATGTGACGTACTACCCGACTACGGAGCAATGCCCGATATGTGCCCGTCTGGGTTGTTTCTGTGCTGTTCGGGGCGGTCTGGTTCTACGATGCGGGGTAGGACGTGATGTGCGTCCTGTGCGCGGCGTCACCCGTTTCCGGGGTCCCGGGCCCTCTTTCCGGTCCCTTCGGTTCCTCTCCGGGAGCGGAACCGCCGGAGGTGCCGTAGGAGATCGCGACCCGGGTGGCAGCAGCCGTCCCGAGTGGCGGCTGTCAGCCGGTGACCAGGCAGAACGGATGCCCGGCCGGATCGGTGAGAACCCGCCACCTGTCGTTCGGCTGGTGCTCCGGTTTACCCGCGCCCAGCTCCAGCAGTCGGGCCTCGGCTGCGTCCAGGTCGTCCACCGCGAAGTCGAGGTGGAGCTGCTGGGGAACGGTCTGATCGGGCCAGCGGGGAGCCTGGTGGTCGTCGACCCGCTGGAAGCCGATGAAGAGTCCGTCCTCGTGGTTGAGGCCGGCGAAGTCGGCGTCGGACTTCGGATGCAGCTCGAGGCCCATGGCCTGCTGATAGAACGCCGCCAGAGCCAGTGGATCGGCGCAGTCGAGCGTTATCGCGCACAACCTCATCCGCAGGGACATGGCACCTCCGCGTCACTCAGTGGATCTTCGTGACGCACACCTTAGGCACGGACGCCCCCGCGGCGGGCCGCAGGACGGGCGGGAGGGAAGGAGGAGCGGAGGGCGAGGAGAGTGAGGAGGGCGAGGAGGGGAGGGGGCCGGTTCGGCGCGCGCGGCGAACACCGGATCGGGCTGCTGCTGGTGCCGTGGCGCGCGCCTGCCGGTGCGTCATGATCGTCCGCCGAACCGCCAGGGGTGGACCTCGATCTCGGCGTACCGGTCCGGGGTCAGAAGGGCGCGTGCCGTGTCCGGGTCGGGTGCCCTCACCAGAGCCGCCGTGCCCAGCCAGGTCGTGCCGTCGTCGGACAGCAAGGGGCCGTAGGCGATGAGGTCGTCGCGGTCCGTGGGTACGGCGAGGTCGGCGGCCGGTCCGTGGCCGAGGCCGAGGACCAGGTAGCGCGCGCCCTCGGTCGGTCCGCCCGGGAACTCCCACATGGTGCGGCCCAACAGGTTGCGCCACCGGCGCAGCATCACGTCCCGGTACACGCCCGCCTGGTAGCCGGGCTCGTCGAAGGCGAACGCGCGGGCGGCGGCTGGGTCGGGCAGGTCGACGACGTGCACGCTGCCGGTGGGCGTGTCCCCGTCGGCGGCAAGGGTCGGGCCGCGGGCGATCATCTCTTTCTCGTATTGGTCCATGTAGGACCAGTGCGCTTCCAGCAACTCCATGCGAAGTGCCAGGGAGTCCTGCCGATCACGGTGGTAGCAGAGGAATTCCATGCCGGCAGTCTTCCGGCCGCGGGGGCATCGGGACAGCGGTTATCCGGTGAGATCGATCGTGACCACCGAAAACCTCATACGCCACAGGCGTTTCAACGGTCGGCGTTTCGGCCAATCCTCGGGGCCCGAGAGCGGCCTCCTCGCGGCGCTCACGCGTTCGACCCCTGGTGTTTCAAGGGCCCGACTGCGTCCGGAATCGAGTGCGTTCGAATCTCGTGGCACGTCGTTGTGCCGGGCACCGCCGAGCCATCCAGGTGCGGCAACGATGCCCGAGGAGGGATGCAGGTGACTGTGACCGACGCCTCGACCGCGAGCGCGGAGACGCCGCCACCACCGCCCCCGGCCACCATCAGCTTCGAGGGAAAACACGGAAAGAATCCCCTGGCAGACGCGGGGGCCGATACGAGGAACTCGCCGAAGCGGGCGGCCTGTTCTCGGAACTGGTCGCCCTGGCCAAGGACCGCTGACCCCAATCGGGGCCAGAATCCTCGGAACGGTCACTCGCACATGCGTTGCCGGGAGTTGTCGGCTCTCTGTCCCGGCCGCGACGCTGTTCGTCGGTGAGCCATGTGAGGCACGTCGCCACGGGAAGACGGCGACCTGAGCGCCGTGCCTCACGGCCTTATGAGGCTAGCCGCCCAACAGGTGGGTCGCTCGTTCCGTGCGCAGGTGGAGGACAGTGCGGCCCGTGCGTTGTGTGGAGACCAGGCCCGCTCCACGCAGCGCGCCGAGGTGTTGCGAGACCGCGCTCGGGGTGATGCCCAGGCGGCCGGCCAGGGCTGACGTCGTCAGGGGTTCGGCCAGGGCTGTGAGCAGTGCGGTCCTCGTACGGCCGAGTACCGGGGCGAGGCCCGTCAGTGCCGGCGGGGGCGGCCGCCAGAGCAGGCCGACGCCCACCGCCGGATAGCGGATCGACGCGGCGGTGACCGGGGACTTGTCGACGCCCACGTTCGGCCAATTGAAGACGCTGGGCAGCAGGACCAGGCCGTGCCCGCCGGTATCCACGGTGTTGACCGCGTGCGGGGTACGTCGGCCGTGCACCACCAACTGGCCGCCGTCCCAGGCGATGTCCTGGTGCAGCTCGGCGAACAGTGCCTGAACCCCGCCCTCCACCAAGGTGAGCGCGCGCCTGGCGATGTCGGCTTCCAGTACCGCGCGTATCCGGCCCCAGTGCGGAGCGATGAGCAGCTCGTGGCAGCGGCGGAGTGCTTCCGCGAGCCGCGGCAGCACCGCTGCGGATTCGGGGACGTCGTCACGTCGTACGCCCAGCACCGCGCTGTACTCCCGCTGGAAGAACGCCTCTCCTGTTGCCCGCAGGAGGTCCAGTTCCGTCGCCATCGAGGGCAGCCGCTCCCGCGGTACCGGGAACAGGAACGACGGCAGCGGTCCGGCGATCAGCGCCCTCAGCAACGACAGCTCGTGCTCGCCCGTCAACAGCGGCCGCGCCCCGCGCACCCACGGCTGATGCACCTCGTGGCCGCCCGTGCCCAGCAGGATCCGCAGGGCCAGCACCGTCTCGCCCAGGGGCGAGAGGGCGAACCGTACCTTCGCGACCGACGCCGCGGTGAATCCGATCTCGACCGCCATCCGTCCCGCCCCATCATGTAGCTGTGGCTGAATGCTAGGCGTCGGCCCGTCGGCACCGTCAGGCTGCCCGGCATGGACTTCTTCACCTCGTACGACGGAACCAGGCTTGCCTACCAGGTGATCGGGGACGGCCCCTGCGTGGTCTGCCTGCCCGGAGGGCCGATGCAGGACTCCGTCTATCTCGGCGACCTCGGCGGCCTGTCCGCGCACCGTCGGTTGATCAGGCTGGACCTTCGGGGCACAGGGCAGTCGGCGCAACCGAAGGATGCCGGCACCTTCCGCTGCGACCGGCTTGTCGATGACGTGGAAGCCTTGCGAGAGCACCTCGGCCTGGACCGGTTGGACTTGCTCGCGCATTCGGCCGGCGCCAATCTGGCGGCGCTGTACGTGAGTCGCCATCCGGAACGCGTCGGCAGGCTCGCGCTGATCACGCCGAGCGTCATGGCCGTCGGTGTGACGATCACCGGGGACGTCCGACGCGAGACCGCGCGGCTCCGCCGGGACGAGCCGTGGTTCCCGGCGGCGTTCGCGGCTTTGGAAGCGATCGTCGCCGGCAAGGGGACCGCCGACTCCTGGCAGGCCATCTCGCCGTTCTACTACGGCCACTGGGACGATGCGGCGCGGGCTCATCGCGCAGCCGAGGCCGCGCAGAAGAACAAGGAGGCCGCGGAGGTCTTCGCCGCCGACGGCGCCTACAACCCGGACGCCACCCGCATGGCACTCGCACAGTTCGTGTCGCCGGTGCTGCTGCTCGCCGGGGAGGTCGACTTGGCAGCCCCTCCCCGCGCGCTGGCCGAGTTCACCGAACTGATTCCGAATGCCGAGTTGCTCATTCAGCCCGGAGCCGGGCACTTCCCGTGGCTCGACGACGCCGACCGGTTCTTGGCGACCATCCTGGCGTTCCTGGGAGAAGCCACCACCTGTCGCCAAAGCCTGAGCCGTTGAGGGGCTCCCCTGCGGACCACCCGGGGGGACCGTCGGGCTGAATCGCGGCTGTGGTCCCGCAGCATGTTCCGCAGGGCTGTCCGGGCGGCAGCACCGTGGGCGCGCCGCAGTCGGCCCGGCGTGTGGGCTTCTGGTCCATGGGCTTCTGGTCCATGCGACGTTGTGCGACAGCGAGCTGAATCCGCGCGTCTTGGCCGTCCCTCAGTCGGCGGCCACGATGAAACGATCTCGCGTTGACCGGTGTGATCACGATGTCGGAGCCGTCCTGAACAGCCCCGTTCGCCGGGCTGGGTGTGCAGCAGTTCGCCGAGCTGGTCGCCGCCGTGGTGGGGCGTGCGGCCGCGGACCGTGTCAGCCAAGTCCGGCCCTGGCGGAATGCCGCTGGACGACAGGGCCCTGCTGCCTGCCGCCTACTGGCGCGCTCGTCCAGGGTGCTGACACCCTGGTGCGCCTGGCCGACCGGGACCAGCGCTTCACCTGCCGATGACCGACACCAGGGGCGACAGCCTGGGGCAGGACCCTGCGGCCCTGGTACGGATCGAGGCCCACGCCGACGAGTACGCCCGCGGGTTGCTGAACGTCGCGGGAAACCTTTCACTCGGAAAACAGCCGACTCCTGAAGCCGTGCCGCACCTTTCGGGACGGAGCGGCGACCGGCCACTGGGGTGGTCTGAGGCGGCTACGGCGGCTCCGGGCGGCGCGGGGTCCGGGCACCTGAACCGATGACGCGTTAAATCGCGCCACAGATCCCCCAACGCCCGGCGCGGCGCGCTGCCCGGCGGGGATCGCCGAGCCACGCCCACATCGCCTGAAGGAGACCGCAATGAGTGGCACACCGGGTCTGCCGACACCGGCCGGCCCCTACTTGGGCGACGGGCTGCTGCCTGCCGACTTCTATGCCTTCGAGGAACTGCTGTCGGACACGGAACGGAAGAAGATCGAAACCCTTCGTGCGTTCCTCCGCACGGAGGTCGATCCGATCGTCGACGACTACTGGTCCCGGGCCGAGTTCCCGTTCCAGCTGGTCGAGCGCTTCGGGAAGCTCGGGATTCTGGACTGGGCCGACCCGAATTCCTCGGAGACCAGGCCGAGCAACCTCCTCACGGGCTTCATGGCGCTGGAATTCGGGCATGCCGACGCGTCCATGGCGACGTTCTACGGCGTGCACGCCGGTCTGGCGATGGGCACCATCATGGCCTGCGGCTCCGAAGAGCAGAAGCAGCGCTGGCTGCCGGCGATGAGCCGCTTCGAGAAGATCGGGGCCTTCGGCCTGACCGAGCCGCACGGCGGCTCCGACGTCTCGGGCGGCCTGGAGACGACCGCGCGCCGGGACGGCGACGCGTGGATCCTCAACGGCGCCAAGCGGTGGATCGGCAACGCGACCTTCGCCGACCTGGTCGTCATCTGGGCCCGTGACGTCGAGACCAAGCACGTCCTGGGCTTCGTCGTGGAGAAGGACACCCCGGGGTTCACCGCGACGAAGATCGAACACAAGATGGCGCTGCGCATCGTCCAGAACGCCGACATCGTGCTCGAGGACTGCCGAGTCCCGGAGGCCAACCGGCTGCCGAACGCGAAGTCGTTCAAGGACACCGCGAACATCCTGCGCCAGACGCGCAGCGGGGTGGCCTGGCAGGCGGTGGGCGTGATGTTCGGCGCCTACGAGATCGCCCTGGAGTACGCGAAGGAGCGCGAGCAGTTCGGGCGCCCGATCGGAGGCTTCCAGCTCGTCCAGGACCTGCTGGTGAAGATGCTCGGCAACGCCACGGCCTCGTGCGGCATGGTGACCCGCCTGGCCCAGCTGCAGGACGCAGGGATCTACCGGGACGAGCAGTCCGCGCTGGCGAAGGCCTACGCCACCGTCCGGATGCGCGAGAACGTCGGCTGGGCCCGTGAGCTGTTGGCCGGCAACGGCATCGTCCTCGACTACAAGGTCGGCCGTTTCGTCGCCGACGCGGAGGCTCTGTACTCGTACGAGGGCACGCGGGAGATGCAGACCCTCATCGTGGGACGAGCCGTGACCGGTGGCCTGAGCGCCTTCGTGAGGTGACGGCGATGACCACCGAATCCGTCTTCACCGGTCTGAAGGTCGTCGACGCGTCGACCTTCATCGCGGGACCGGCCGCGGCCGCCATCCTCTCCGACTTCGGAGCGGACGTCGTCAAGATCGAACCTCCGGGCATGGGCGACCCGCAGCGGCGGCTCAGCTCCGTGCCGCCCAGCCCGCAGGCGAAGGCCAACTACAGCTGGCACCTCGCCAACCGCAACAAGCGCGGCATGGTCATCGACCTCAAGAAGCCGGAGTCCGTCGAGGTTCTCAAGCGGCTCGTCGAGTGGGCCGACGTGGTGATCACCAACTTCCCGCACGGCACGCGCGAGAAGCTGCACCTGGGCTACGACGAGGTCTCGGGCTGGAATCCGAAGGTCGTCTACGCCGACATCACCGGCTTCGGGGACGCCGGCGCCGACGCCCGGCAGCCCGGCTTCGACCTGACCGCCTACTGGTCACGCAGCGGCCTGCTGGCCTCCACCCGTGACGCGGGCGCACCGCCGACCGTGCCGGTCTGGGGCAGCGGCGACTACGGGTCCGCCATCGCGATCTACGCGGCGATCGCCACCGCCCTCTACCACCGCGAACGCACCGGACAGGGCGCCAACGTCGGCACGTCCCTGCTCGCCGTCGGCACCTGGGCCACCGGGACACTCGTCGCCGGCGCGCTCGCCCACGGCACACCGTTCGAGCTGCACGACCGCAAAGCACCGGCCAACCCGCTCACCAACCCGTATGAGGCCGCGGACGGCAGGTGGTTCATGCTGGCCATGTCGCCGACGCGCCTGCCGGGACTGGCGCGGGCCATCGGGCACCCCGGGCTGGTCGAGGACCCCCGCTTCGCCGATCTCGAGAGCTTCGTCAAGAACTCCGCCGTCCTGGCCGAACTCCTCGACACCGAGTTCCGCACCCAGCCCTTCGCCTACTGGCAGGACGCCCTGACCCGGGAACGCGTCACCTTCAGCCTCATCCAGACACCGGAGGAGACCGCCCAGGACCCACAGCTGCGCGCCAACGACATCGTCGTCCCGATCGAAGGGGTCACCGGGCTGGAGTACACCGTCAACAGCCCGCTCACCCTGCGCGGCGTCCCGAAGGTCCCGGCCAAGCGGGCACCCGACCCGGGAGAGCACAGCGACGAGATCCTGGCCGGACTGGGATTCACCCCCACGCAGATCACCGAGCTACGCGCCCAGGGAGCAGTCCCCACAGGCGGGAACGGAGCGGCGGCGTCCTGACCGACACGGGGTCCCGCACCGCAGGTGCGGCGCACCACGAAGATGCGCGGGCCCCGTACGCGTCGAAGGCCGCGAAGGTGTCCGGGATGCCTTGCCCGCGGAACGAAGTCAGCGGCCGCCCTTCCCTCAGGGGCGGGCGCGGGCGGAGGCGCCGGGGCGGGTGTAGGCCTGCCGCGGAGTGAGCGTGTCGTGCTCGCCGGCGCAGACGACCACCGTCTCGACGACGTCACCGCAGTCGCGATGGCGGACCTCAAGGGGCGGGCCCTCCGGGTCCGCGGTGTACCGATCGCCCCACTGCTTGAGGGCGATCATCGCGGGCCACAGGTCCCAGCCCTTGGGGGTCAGCCGGTACTCGTTGCGGGTACGGCTGCCCGGTTCCCGGTACGGGACGGTTTCCAGGATCCCCGCGGCGACCAGCTTGCGCAGCCGGTCCGCCAGTACCGCCTCGGACATCCCCATGTGGTGTCGGAAGTCCTCGAAGCGGCGCACTCCGTTCATCGCGTCCCGCAGAACCAGCAGCGACCACTTCTCACCGACGAGGTTGAGGGTGCGCTGCACCGTGCAGTTCTCGGTACTGGTCTCCAGCCAGGTCATACGGCCATCGTAGGCTGACTTCGCGATTGACAGCCAGAGCTGGGCGCAGCTAACTTCGAATACAGAAGCCAGTAGGTTCGGAGGGAGCGCCCGATGTCCAGGTCACGCACGTTCGAGTGGGGGGACCCCAAGGTCTCGGCGGCAGCGGTCGGCCGGGCGAGCGGTCTTGAGTTCCTCCGGGACATACTGGCCGGGCGCCTTCCGGAGCCGCCCATCGCCGCGACCCTCGGTTTCACCCTGGAGGAGGTCGAGGCGGGCCGCGCCGTCTTCGCGATCGAACCGGGGGAGGAGCACTACAACCCCATCGGCAGCGTCCACGGCGGCGTCTACGCCACCATGCTCGACTCCGCCGCCGGCTGCGCCGTGCAGTCCGTCCTCCCGGCCGGCATGGGCTACACCTCGCTCGACCTGAACGTGAAGTTCCTGCGCCCGATCACCGTGGACACCGGCAAGATCCGCGCCGTCGGCACCGTCCTCAACCAGGGCCGCCGCACCGCCCTCGCCCAGGCCGAGCTGCGCGACTCGACAGACCGCCTGCTCGCGCACGCCACGAGCAGCTGCATGCTTTTCCCCGTCCCCGCCTGATCCCTGTCCGGCAGCCCTGCCGAGAGCGCGGTGATCCGCTGCGGGTGGCGATTTCGGATGCGAAACTGCCTTCGAGATCGCCACTCACCGTCTGGGGGAGGGTCCAGTGGTTGTCACCTACCTGATGCTCGCACGGCTACCGGAGGGGCGGCTGTACGAACTCCTCGCCGTGCGCGACGTGCAGTGAACCGACGAGGCGGACGAACGCCCGGCGGCGGGCACCCGCCGCCACGACCCGGCCGAGACCGCTGCCGCCTGCCGCGTGTGCCCTAGCATGCGGCGTTGTGGCGATACAGACCCCCTGGGGAGCACCGTACGGCGGACCGCAGCCCCTGCCGCCGAACATCCCGTCGAAGGACCTGCGGCCCAGGCGCGTCTGGTACTTGGTGGCCGCTCTGCTGGGACTCGTACTGGCCGGTGTCGGTACCGCGCTCGTCGTGACGACGGTGAAGAACACGGTCGACTCGATCGACACCGCCCGGACGTTCCGCAGCGGCGACGCGCGGACGTTCGGTTTCGTCCGGGGAGAGACCAAGGCGATCTACGTCTCCCAGTCCGGGACGGGACAAGTCGACTGCCGGATCCAGGGGATGGGGTCCGGGGCGATGACGCAGCCGGGCAGCACCTTCCACGTCACCATCGGATCCCGCAGCTGGGAGCGCGTCTTCGAGGTGAAGCCCGCGAGCAGCGGCGACTACACGCTCACCTGCACCTCGGAGTTGCCGGCCGAGTTCGCGCTCGGTGACAAGCCCGAGGTGGGAGCCGCGATCGGGAGCATCGCCGGCGCGGTCGGCTGCTTCCTTGCCGCGTTCTTCGGAGCCGTGGCCATCGTCGTCGTCACCGCCGTCCGCCGCAGTCGCCACCGCGGGCGGCTCACCGCCCGGTCGGCCCCTCCGCCGCAGTGGGGCCCGCCACCCTTCGGTCCCACCTCGGGACCTCCGTCCGGGCCCATGCCGTAGGCGGCGTTCGTCGTATCCCGGTTTCCGCGCGGCACTGGTCGACACGCGCACCGGTCGCCTGACACCTGACGAAGGGAGAGAAGTTGACCACGCAGGCCCAGTCCGTCGACCACGAACTCGTGGAGGCCGCAGCGCATGTCGCTCGCACTCGCTGCCGGGGCGACAACCACACCATGGCAGCGGCGGCCCGTGCCCGGGACGGCCGGATCGTCACCGCGGTGAACGCCTATCACTTCACGGGAGGCCCTTGCGCCGAGCTGGTCCTCCTCGGCACGGCAGCCGCCCAGGGCGCCTACGAGCTGGACACGATCGTCGCCGTGGGCGACCGCGACCGAGGGGTCGTTCCCCCGTGCGGTCGGTGCCGTCAGGTCCTTCTCGACTACTTCCCGGCCCTCAAGGTCATCGTCGGCAATGGTGATCGCAAACGGGCCGTCCTCATCACGGAGTTGCTGCCCGAAAGCTATGTCTGGGCCGACCACCAGCTCGACGCCGAGTGACGTGTGCCGCTCGGCTTTGACGGCGTGATTGTTGATGGTTCCGTTCCTTCCGCTGTGATGCAGTGCCCTTGAAGGCGCTGACCTCGACCAGCGGTGAGCGATCGAAACCGTTCGTACAATGAGCAAGCGCTCAGTAACATGATTGCCGAGTCGTCCGCGCGGCAAGGAGGGGCAGTCATGCCGGTTTCGGAAGCAGAGGCCTTCTACGAGCGGGAGGCCCACGACCGCTTCCTGCCCACCGCCCGCACCCGAGGGCCGTGGGACGCCGACTCCCAGCACGCCGGTCCGCCGGCCGCCCTGCTCGCGCTGGCTGCCGAGCAACGACCGGGCGGACGGCCGGACATGCGGATCGTCCGGCTCACGTACGAGATCATGCGCCCGGTCCCGCTGCTCCCGCTGACCGTGCGGACGCGCGTGCTGCGCGCCGGGCGGAAGGTCGAGCTCGTGGAGGCCTCCCTGACGCCCGACGGTGGCCAGGAGGTGATGCGGGCGACGGCCCTGCTGATGAAGACCGCGCCGGGTTCGGTACCCGAGGTGATGCCCGAGCGGCAGCTGCCAGGGCCCGGGGCCCTGCCGCCGAAGGCGTTCTTTCCCGTCCCCTGGGAGCAGGGCTACCACACCGCCATGGACGTGCGTTTCGCCGCCGGCTCGTTCCTCGAGCCCGGTCCGGCCACCGCGTGGATGCGGATGCGGGTCCCGCTGGTCGCGGGCGAGGAGATCACGCCGCTCAGCCGGGTACTGACGGCTGCCGACTCGGGCAACGGCGTCAGCGCCTCGCTGGACTTCCGCCGCTACGTCTTCATCAACGCCGATCTCACCGTCAGCCTGCACCGCTTCCCCGAGGGCGAGTGGGTCTGTCTGGACGCCCGGACGACGGTGGACGGTGCGGGCATCGGCCTCGCCGAATCCGCCCTGCACGACGAGAAGGGGCCGCTCGGGCGCGGCACCCAGAGTCTGTACGTCGCCGCGCGCGGTTGAGGGGCGCGCGCGGCCCGCCTGCGTGGCCAGTGCCCACTGACCCGCGTCACTGGCCCACCCTTCCGTCGACGCACTCGCGCAACAGGTCGGCGTGTCCGCAGTGACGGGCGTACTCCTCGATCCGGTGCACCATCATGTCCCGAACCGCGATCCCTTCCCTCCCCACGCGCTTGCCCAGGTCCGGGTGCTCGGCGAGCGCCGCGTCGGTCGCGGCCTGCTCGCGTTCCAGATCGCGGTACGCGGCGTCGACCACGGCCTGGTCGGCGACCGCTCCGTCGAAGTCCGCGTCACGCTTGCCGTACAGCTTCGGCAGCGGGTCGCCGTCGGTGATCCAGTTGTGCCAGTCCCGTTCCACCTCGGCGAGGTGCCGGAGCAGGCCGAGAAGCGACATCGTCGACGGCGGAACCGACCGGCGTGCCAGTTGCTCCGCGTCCAGGCCCTCGCACTTCATCAGCAGGGTGATGCGGTAGTTCTTCAGGTACTCCTGCAGTGTCGCAAGCTCCCCGTCCGGACTGGGGCCTTCGCGGGGGTCGTCGTCCGGATCGGCCCACATGTCGGGGTAGACGGTCGCCTGGGTCCATCGCACGGGTTGGTCGCTCATGCGGTGCATGGTCTTCCGTGACCGCCCATGAGCGCCACCGAGTTTCTCGCGTTTCTCGCTTCCGCGTCGGCCGGTACGCGGGCGTGCCTGCGGCGGGCGGTATCCGAGCATCGAATTGTCATGCAAGTCGTTACTTGCCTATGGTGTGGCTGTGGCGGACGATGTCTTCAAGGCGCTGGCCGACCCCACACGACGGCGCATCCTCGATGAGCTGACGGAACGCAGCGGCCAGACCCTGTTCGAAATCTGCGGGCGCCTGGCGACCAAGCACGGTCTGGGACTGTCCCGCCAGGCGATCAGCCAGCATCTCGCTGTGCTCGAAGCCGCGGACCTGGTCCGGACCCGACGCGAGGGTCGCTACAAGTTCCATGACCTGAACACCGAACCGCTCGAGCGCATCGTGACCCGATGGCTCAGGCCCGATATGCCGGAGAGCACCCCATGAGGATCAACCTTGCCAGCGTTTTCGTCGACGACCAGGACAAAGCCCTGCGCTTCTACACCGACGTCCTGGGGTTCGTGAAGAAGTCCGACGTCCCGCTCGGCGAGCACAAGTGGCTGACCGTGGTCTCGCCGGAGGAGCCGGACGGTACGCAGCTGGTGCTGGAGCCCGCAGGCGGTCACCCCGCGGCGAAGCCGTACCAGGCGGCGCTGGCCGCGGACGGCATCCCGGTCACCTCCTTCGCCGTGGAGGACGTGCGAGCCGAGTTCGAGCGGCTGCGCGCTCTGGGCGTGCGGTTCACGCAGGAGCCGGTGGAGATGGGCCCGGTCATCACGGCCGTACTGGACGACACCTGCGGAAATCTGATCCAGATCGCCCAGCACAAGTAGGTGCCGAGGTGAGTGACGGCCGTGAACCGGTGAACGGTGAGAAGAGCGCCCGCCAGACGAGCCTCGCGGACTTCGGGGAAGCCCGCCGATGAGCGGGGCCGTCCCCTTGCCATAACCCTGGGCCCCCGCCGCATCCGACGACCGAGCAGGTGACCGACATGAACACATTGCTGGCAGAGGTCCTCGACGCCCACGGTGGCCTCGACCGCTGGAACGCGTTCACCAGGCTCCGCGCCACCATCGTCAGCGGTGGGGACCTGTTCGTCGTCAAAGGCGTGCCGCAGGACCCCACACCGCGGGAGATGACCGTCTGGTTGCACGAAGAGCACGCCTCTGTGGCGCCGTTCGGAGCGCCCGACCAGAAGACCGAGTCACCGCCGACCACGTCCGTATCGAAAAACTCGGCGGACAAGTAGTCGCCGGACGTGACGAACCGCGGAAATCGTTCGACGGCCACGTCCTCACCGAGTCCACCGGTGCGTGCAGCCCGAACAATCCCCTGGTGCGGTCAGACCGGTACAACCTGCTGCTGCGGTCAGCCCGGGGTGACCCGGCCGCGCCAGGCGCCGGATTCACCACCGCGGGTCTCGATGAACTCCTTGAAGCGCAGCATGTCGCCCCTGACTCGCCGGTCGAAGGCTCCGAGCCAGTCGGCGACTGTTTCCGCCGGGTCGGCGGGCTCGATGTTCATGACGAGTTCCACACGGGTGCGGGTGTCGCCCAGACTCTGGAAACGGACACTGCCGCGCTGCCGGGTGTCACCACTGATCGAACGCCAGGTGATCCTGTCGTCGGGGAGCTGGTCCACGATTTCCGTGTCGAAGTCCCGTCGCAGTCCGCCCATCGTGATGGTCCAGTGGTTGTGGAGGTCGTCGAGCTGTTCGACCGTCTCCACACCCTCCATGAACCTCGGGAACTCCTCGAACTGTGTCCACTGGTTGTATGCGGTCCGGATCGGAACGTCGACCTCGACCGATTCCCTCACCGTTCCCATGGCCTGTTCCTCCTTACAGTGAGCCCTGTACTCGTCCGTGCCAGGACCTTCGCCTTCCGAGTACCCACGGAGCGGGATGTTCGACAGGGGCAGGGAAGCCACGCCACCTGGCAGCACCAGGCCGCCGAAGGATTCCGCGGACGCCTCGCCGACGATCGCTCCGCTCTTCTTGCCCCGTTGACCTCCGAGGCCGCTGGGCCCAGGCCCGCAGCGTTCCAGAGCCATCGCGTCGTGCCGCGCGAATTCCTACCGAAGCGGGGCCCAGGCGTGGGGCGCGTACCCGAGGTGGGCGCTACCGGGGGCATCCCGCCGACCGGGGCGGCGACCGGCGCCGGGGATTCGAACGACTCGCGGAAAGCGCGTCGAGGTTCACCAGTTCTCCGTCCTTCTTCCTGTTCTGCCTGGCGCTGGTCACATGGATGGTGATCGCCCATGCCGTCGGGCTTGGCACGCAATGGCAGGTGCTCGCCGGTGACTGCATGACGGCAGTGACCCTGCTGCTGCTCGCGCTGCTGAAGAACTCCGAGCTACGGGCCGAGCGCGCCGTCCAGCGCGAACTGGACGCCATCGCCGCCGCCTTGCTCGAAGCACAGGAGGGCTCGCCGGGCAGGGCTCACGAAGAGCTGAAGGCCGCGATCCGCCTGGAACAGGAGATCTGACGCTGACGACGGAACTCTCGTCGACCCACCGACAGAGCACGTCGGCCCGGCCCTTCGGCCCCAGGTAGTACATCCCTTTGACGACCTCGTTCTGCGGCACTTCTTCACCGGTGCGCTCGATGACGCTTGTTGCGCACGCGGTGCGAAGTGCCGCGCTGAAGCTGACGGAACCGGATGGTGTGGCTGTCCGTAGCCCACCTCCGCCCGGCCGGCCGTCACCAGTAGTGGCGGCGGCCGCCGACGGCATGTCCGACCAGGCCCAGAACCCACAGAATGATGCCGATGACCACGAGGAGGATTCCGATGGTCCAGAGGATTCCGATTCCGGTGAGCAGCCCGATGACGAGCAGGATGATTCCGAGGATGATCACTTCGACCTCCAGGGAGGCGGATACGCGGGACACGCGTGTGGGAGACGGGCGGTGAACGCGTCACCGGCCAGGGACTTCTTGAGCCCTTGCTTGTTCATCGAGGAGTGGCCGTGAATGTCAGGTCGTGATTTCGTCCTGATTCACAACCCTCCTGCGGTGTTCGAGTACCCAGGTCAGCGCGGCGAATTCGGCGCGCAAGGCACCGAATGGGTGGAGGTCCGTCAAAACCGGGGCGTCCGTTCCGGTCGGGAACGGACGCTGTTGCGGTGACCCGCCTCAGGGGAGCGGCGTTCCGAGAGGCCCGAGATCCAGGCTGACGTCGTCGCGCCCCGGTCACCGCGATTCGGCCCACCAGTTGCGTCGACCGGTCGCGCAACTTCGCACTCTCCCGCGTGGGTTCATCACGACGGGTACGGGACGAGCGGGCCAGGAAGCGAGACCTTTCGTGGTGCCCGCCCGCCCCGCCTCGCACCGTGTCACGCATAGTGTGTGTGTCGACACTCAGGGTCACTGCGGAGACCGCCTCGGCGCCGCAGCGCGGCCGGTCGACGGGCACGGCGAGTGCCGGGGCGTCACCCGCGCGCCGTGCCTCCCTCGGTTCGCGTTCCGGCACGCACCTTCAACGACGCATCCGCGCGACCGCATGGCATGCTCGGAGGGTGGAGAGCGATACCGCACCCCAGGGTGACGGTGCCACGCCCGAGGTTCTGGCGTTGGCCAAGATCGTGACGAGGCTGCGCGCCGAGGTGGCGGAGCTGGAACGCGTGGCCACGATGTCGGCTGCCGTGGAACGCGCCAAAGGTGTCGTCATGGCGCAGGAAGGCATGTCGCCGGAGGCCGCGTACGAACTGCTGCGGGCACGGGCCGAGCAGCGCGGACGCACACTCACGCAGGAGTGCTGGAACACCCTGGCCCGCGTCGGCCAGGGCACCACGCACTCACCGGCGGACCCCGTCGGCCCGTCGTCCGGCACCACCCCGGCGACGGAGATCCCGCCGTCCTGCGCGGAGCGGCTCGAGGCCGGCAGGACGGTCCATCCGAGCCGAACGACACCGCTGGCCGCGGTCGCCGAGGGCCTGGCCGGCGCCCGCACACCCGACGACGTGGCAGAGCTGCTCCGGACGGAGCTCCGCGGCATCGAGCACGTGGACGCCGTCATGATCTACACCGTGGCGGCCACCGGAAACCTCGATCTGGTCGGGTACGCGGGGATCGACGAAGACATGGCCGAGCAGTGGAGTCACATCCCGCCGTTCAGTGGTGTGGCGGCCCTGGCGGCGGTCGCCGACGGGAGGCCCCTGTGGCTGGAGAAGCCCGACCAGGAGACCGCCCGCTACCTGCTCACCGGTGACCTGGCCGAGCGGTTTCCGACCCGCGCCTGGCTTCCCGTGCCGGGGGAGCGGCAGGCGGCGGCAGTCGTCGGCGTCCTCCGGACCTGCCGCGACCCGTTCGACACGGGAACGAGGGACCTGCTGCGCCGGGCCGTGGCACTGTGTGCCGAAACGCTCAGCGCGGGCGTGAGCCGGCTCGCGCCCGGCGCCGACCACATCGACGAGGCCGTGGTCCAGCGGATCTTCGACGCCCTGCCCGGACCCGCGGTCCTCCTCACCCTGCTATGGACACCGACGGGCGCCGTCGAGGACTTCCGGATCGACGCGGCGGCCCCGGAATCGGTCGACGTGGCCGGACGCCGCGGCAGGGAGCTGGTGGGCCGAAGGGTCCTGGAGACGTACCCGACCTTGGCGGGCACTCCTGCGTGGAGCGGCTACCTGGAGACGTTGCTGACGGGCTCCCCTTACGAGAGCGGACCCTTCAGCTACCAGGAGACGCTCGTCGGCGTGCCGCACGCGTCCACCTATTCGGTACGAGCGTCCCGGCTGGGCGACAGCCTGGTGGTGTCCTGGGTGAGCCACGACACGACGGAGCGGCAGGCCCGCCGCCTCGCCGACATGCAGCGACTGGGCAATCTCGGCTGGGTGGGCTGGAACCTGATGAACGACAGCGTCACCTGGTCGGATCAGGTCTACGCCATCTTCGGGCGCAACCCCTCCCAGGGGCCCGTGGCCCTGGAGGAACTGCCCCGGCACGTGATGCCGGACGATCGGCCGCGACTGGGCGCGGCCGTACGACGGCTGCTCGACGACGGTGGGTCCATCGACGAGCCTTTCCGCATCAACGTCGCGAGCGGGGTACGCCATCTGCACATCGTCGCCGAGGCGCAGACGGACGCGGACGGTGCCGCCGTCGAAGTACACGGTTTCCTCCAGGACCTCACGGTGCAGCGCGACGCCGAGATCGCCCTGGGGGAGAGCGAACGTGCTGTCCTCGTGCAGCGAGGCATGCTGCAGGCCGAACGCGCGCTCGCCGCCCGGCTCCAGGAAACCCTGCTGCCCATCCCCGAGCAGTCGCTGGAACTGGCCGATCTGTGCGTCAACGTCGCCTACGTTGCCGCCGACCGCGGAGTGAACGTCGGAGGGGATTGGTACAGCGCCATCGAACTGCCCGACAAGAGTGCTCTGTTCGTCGTCGGCGACGTCGCCGGTCACAGCCTTGCCGCTGTCGGCACGATGGCCCAACTGCGGTTCACGGCGAAGGGCATGGCCATCACGGGATCACCGCTCCCTGACGTCCTGCACCGGCTGAACACCCTCCTGCTCCACACCGCCCGGGAGGCGCACAGCGCCACCGCCACCGTGGTCATGGGCTGCTACCGCCCCTGGAATCGCCGCATGACCTGGGTCAGGGCGGGCCACCTCCCGCCCTTGCTGATACGCCGTGGTGAGGCGACCTATCTTCCGCAGCCCGAGGGCATCCTCCTCGGAGCCACCCCCAACCCGTCGTACGGGCAGTCGGTGATCGACCTGCTGCCTGAGGACCACCTCCTCCTCTACACGGACGGCCTCGTGGAAGAACCGGGCGAGGACATCGAGGACGGTCTGGAACGGTTCGCCGAGGTCACGCTTCAGCTCCTGCGTGAAGGGCGCGGCGAAACCCTCGCCACGACCTTGGCCGCGAAGCGGCCGCATCAGCACGACGACATCTGTGTCGTGGACGTCCATGTGCCCGGTACGCGCTGATCGTAGGCCTGCTCGGTCTCCTCGCCCGAGCAGGCCCACGACGTCCTTGATGCGTCGGGCCGTCGCCGCAGCGAGACTGAGGGGAACGACTCTGTGAAGGCCGGCCGGACGCCGCCCCTTGTGTCGCTGCCCCGGGATCTGCCTCGCTGGTTCACGCAATTCTTCTGGCTGTCGGCCCAACCGCCTTCGCCGGAGCGACCGTTACCGCTGAGACGAGCACCAGAAGGCCGCCGACGGAGTGGAAGAGGGCTGCCCCGGAGGCGAAGATGCGAGCCTGGGCCTTGGTGGCCCTGTCGTACTCGTCCTCGCTGATCGGCACCTGCTCGCTGCGCAACTGCGTGTTGTTCCACCGGGTGTAGTAATGGCCGCCTTTCCCGTCGGTCTTGGCGTCCCGCGCACCGCCCGCGGTGACGACGGCCAGCAGCAGTGCCGCGAGGACCACCGCGTAGGCCCACTTCAGACCGGTCGGCAGGCTGCGCAGGAACCGGAGCATCCGGCCGGTGTTCGCCCTTCCGAACAGAGTCCGGCCGCCCGCGGAGAACATGGCCCGCAGCAGGGCGATGCCGAAGACCGGGAAGGCCGTGCCAAACACGGCGCCGACGGCGGCGAAGGGCACCTTGTCGGCACCGGGCAGCCACGTTGCCGCCGCGAGCAGCAGCGAGAGCGTGCACAGTGCCCAGCCCAGGACGAAGTGGACACGGCCTGCGGGAGACAGCTCGGACAACCCCACCCGGTCCATACCCCTGCTCCTTGACTGTGTGCCCCGTGCCTGCGCGTGCTGCCGTCGCCCTCCGCTTCGGCGCCGACCCACAGCATCGTCCGACCCGGAGCCAACCGGAAGATCCGGCACCGGCAGCCTGCGGACGCGCCGGCTGCCCGGTCCCGGAAACCGGAGCGAGGCCGGGCCTTCACTTCCTGCCCAAGTCCGGTTCAGCAACGGTTACTTCTGACACGCGACTTGCCGATGCTTTGACGATCCGTTTCATCAGCGTTCAGTCCGACGTTCGTGTCAGCGCTGTGTGCCGTCCCTAGCCTCCCTGAGGACTTCGAAAGAAGGGACTCATGGAGAAACCTCTCGCCGTCCGGGCTCGAGGGATCACCAAGTGCTTCGGAGACGTCGTCGCCCTCGACCGGATCGACCTGGATGTGCACCAAGGTCAGATCCACGGCTTGGTCGGCCCCAACGGTGCCGGCAAGACGACGTTGCTCTGACTCATGCTGGGCCTGGCCATGGCCGACAGTGGCAGCCTCGATGATCCTGGGTACGCCGGTCGGCCGGGCGCTCGCCGCTCCCGACGGTGTCGCCGGGTCCGTGGACGGGCCCGGTCTCTACCCCTGGCTCACCGCCAGGCAGAACCTCGCCGCGCTGGCCGCTCTCCGTGTCGGTGGCGCGCGGTCGGCGGGGATCGATGACGTGCTCCACCAGGTCGGGCTCACCGATGTCGCCGACGAGCGGGTCCGCGGCTACCCCGGCGACGACAAGCTGTTCGCCCCGGACGACGTGCCGGGCGCCTACATCCCGTCCGCCGAGAACGACGGCTGACCCAGCCCGATCGCCCCGAGGGGGTCCGTGGCCGGCACGCCCGCCGGCCACGGACCCCCCTCGGGCCGCGGAGCCTCTGTCGTACGCCGCGCTTCCCCGGCTTCCTCCACGAGGGTCACGAAGTGCGCCGTCGCCGGGCGCGACGGTGAATGACCGAAAACGGACCGACGCGCCCGCCGCACCGGATGACACTGGAACGTGGGCACTTTCCAAGCGTGTTCACACAGCGTTTACGTGAGGGTGGTAGGAAGTCTTCTTCAGGAGACCAGCCGCGACCGATCGGCCGACGCGCACAGGCAGAGGGGGCACTCGTGACCGAGCCGCACGACGAGCCGCACGTGCGCCTGCAGCTCGGAGCCTATGTGCTGGGCAGTCTCACGCCGGAGGAGGACGAGCAGACCGCCGGCCACCTGCAGCACTGTACCGCCTGCCAGGTCGAGTACCTGGAGATGGAGGAAGCCCGGAACCTCCTCGCGATGATCACGGAAGCGGACCTCCTCGACGCGTGGGGCGAGGAGTCCGCCGAGGACGGCGGACGCGGCGACGCCTGCTGACCCCCCTCGCCGATGGATTCCACGTCGCTCTGAACCATTTGGCCGTACCGGCCGTGTCACTCGATGTGTCACCGCCACACCACGCCCCCGCGGTGACAGCCCCGGGCCGCCCCCCGGCCCGGGAGCGCGACCGCCCCATCGGCCCGCCACCCTCCCCCCGGCGGCCGAACGGGGCGGTCGCTCCGTGTACGCCGCAGGCGCTCGCCGACCCGGGCGCCGGCCTTCGTGAGCGGAACCGGTCACAGCACCTGTTCTGCTGCGGGATTGCTGCGTACACTCACCGCCACAGGCGATCAAGACGACAGCGACGTGCGGGACTTGAGGCTGAGAATCGCCGGATCCGTGGTGAGCCGGTTCGGGCCGGACCGCACGAGGAGCACGGGGGCGCCCGGTTGAACCAGACCTACGGAACGGCCGCGGTTTCGGTCATCGTGCTGGTGACGCTGCTCGTCGGAGCACTGGGCCTGCGTATCTCACGTACCACTTCCGACTTCTACGTCGCCTCCCGCAGCGTCCCGCCACGACTGAACGCCTACGCGATCAGCGGTGAGTACCTGTCGGCCGCCTCGTTCCTCGGCGTTGCCGGCCTCGTGCTGGCGCAGGGCGCCGACATGCTGTGGTTCCCCATCGGATACACGGCCGGGTATCTGGTGCTGCTGATCTTCGTGGCCGCCCCGCTGCGCCGGTCCGGCGCTTACACCCTGCCCGACTTCGCCGAAGCCCGCATGGAGTCCCGGGCGGTGCGCCGTATCGCCTCCGTGTTCGTCGTCGGTACCGGCTGGCTCTACCTGCTCCCGCAGCTGCGTGGAGCCGGTCTGACGCTCCGTCTGGTCACCGGCGCCCCACAGTGGTTCGGCGGCCTGCTGGTCGCCGCGGTGGTGGCGACGGCGGTGGCCGCCGGGGGCATGCGGAGCATCACGTTCGTCCAGGCCTTCCAGTACTGGCTGAAACTGACCGCGCTGCTGGTGCCCGCCGTGTTCCTGCTCGCCGCCTGGGGGAGCGATCACACGCCGCGGCCGTCCTGGGACCGTCCGGCCACGTTCCACCGGGCGACCGTGGTCGACTTCGAAGCGGTGCGGCGCATCGCCGTGGACCAGGCGGTCCGTGTCACGGTGAAGGGTACGGTCGACGGGAAACCGTATGACCGCGACCAGTTGCTGCTCGCCAAGGGGTCCCACGAGGTCGCGGCCGGCGCCTCGCTGCGATTCCCCGAAGGGGCACGCGTACCCCGCGCGGCCACCGGAAGCCACGCAGGTCCGGTCCCGTCCAGCTGGGCCAGCCCCGTTTCGTCGAACCGGGACGAGAACAGCCTCTACGCGACCTACGGCCTCATCCTGGCCACGTTCCTCGGCACCATGGGGCTGCCGCACGTCGTGGTCCGCTTCTACACCAATCCGGACGGACGGGCCGCCCGCCGCACCACGGTCATCGTCCTGGGCCTCCTGGGTGCCTTCTATCTCCTGATGCCCGTCTACGGCGCACTCGGCCGCCTGTACGCCCCCGACCTCATGCTCTCCGGAGACACGGACGCGGCCGTCCTGCTGCTGCCCCAGCGGCTGATCGGCGGCATCACCGGCGATCTGCTCGGCGCGCTGGTCACCGCCGGAGCGTTCGCGGCCTTCCTCTCCACGACGTCCGGCCTCACCCTGTCGGTCGCCGGCGTGCTGGCGCAGGACGTCCTGCCGACCCTCGGCGTACGGCACTTCCGGCTCGCGACACTCCTGGCGGTCGCGGTGCCCGTGGCCGCCACCTTCGCGGTGCCCGACCTGTCGGCCGCCGGTGCCGTCGGACTGGCATTCGCCGTCTCCGCCTCGTCCTTCTGCCCGCTCCTGGTGCTCGGGATCTGGTGGCGCGGTCTGACACCACCGGGAGCGGCCGCCGGTCTGCTGGTGGGCGGGGGATCCGCGTTGATCGCGGTCGCCGCGACGATGGGCGGTGCGCCACGCTCCCGCTTCCTGCACGCGCTCTTCGCCTGGCCGGCGGTCTGGTCCGTGCCCGTGGGCTTCGCCACGATGATCGTGGTCTCCCTCGCCACCCGGCACCGCATCCCCAGCAGTACGTCCGCGGTCATGGCCAGGCTGCATCTGCCCGAGACCAACAGCCCACGGCCCTCGCTCCCGTGACCGGGCGTGCGCAGCCCCCACCGCCCCCGCCGCCCCGCCGCCCCGCCGCCCCTCCATACTCACGTCCATCGAACTTCCGGTGAGGTATCCGCCCATGAGCGCTCTGGCCACTGTGGCAGTCGCAGCCGCTGGACCCCTGCTGCTCGCCGTCGGGGCCGGGGCGGGCTACCTCGCCGCGCGACGCCGGCACAGCGGGCCGCCCGGTTTCGGAACCGCGGTCGAGCGTGCCACGTTCCACACCCTGCACACCGCGTCCCTCGCCGCGCCTCCCCTGCGGGCCGGCCTCACCTCCGACACCGCCCGCAAGGCGACGCGACGGCTGAGACCTCTGCTGGGCGAGGCGTCCATGATCCTGACGGACGAGGACGGGGTGCTGGCCTGGGAGGGCCCCGGCACCCACCACAGTGACGTGGTGGAACGCCTGATACCCGACGTGGTCGCCAAACGGCAGCCCCGCACCGTCAAGGTCTCCTGCGACCAGCCCGGCTGCCCGGTGCGCTGGGGTGTCGTCACCCCGCTCGTGGTCGACGGACGCGGAGCCGGGGCCCTGGCGGCGTTCGGCCCCGAGGAGTCCGCCGTCCTGTCCCGGGCCGTCGACGAGGTCGCCCGCTGGGTCTGCGTGCAGTTGGAGCTGGTCGACCTGGAGCGGGCCCGCTCCGGCGTCATCGAGGCGGAGATCCGGGCACTGCGGGCACAGATCTCGCCCCACTTCATCTACAACTCCCTCGCCAGCATCGCCTCCTTCGTCCGCACCGACCCCGACCGGGCCCGCGAACTGCTTCTGGAATTCGCTGACTTCACCCGGTACAGCTTCCGCAAGCACGGTGACTTCACCACGCTCGCCGACGAACTGCGCTCCATCGAGCAGTACCTGGAGCTGGTCCGGGCCCGCTTCGGTGACCGTCTGGAGGTGAACCTGCGGATCGCGCCCGAGGTGCTGTCCGTGACGCTGCCGTTCCTCTGTCTTCAACCGCTGGTGGAGAACGCTCTCAGGCACGGTCTGGAGGAGAGCATGGAGCGCAGCACCATCACGATCGTCGCGGAGGACGACGGCCCCGACGCGCGCGTGAGCATCGAGGACAACGGTGTGGGCATGGAACCGGAGAGGCTGCGCGAGATCCTCAAGGGCACCGGCGGCCCGTCGACGGGTATCGGGCTCAGCAACGTGAACGTGAGGCTTCGCCAGGTGTACGGACACGCCTACGGCCTCGTCATCGAGACCGCCGTGGGAGCGGGCATGAAGGTCACCGTACGCATCCCCAAGTTCCGTGCGGGCGTCCAGCCGGCACCGCCGACCCGGTGAGATGTGCCCGCTGCGGCGTGAACCGGGCAGCGCGTCCGCTCGCGTCGGGTAGAGCACGGACGATCTCAGCGCAGCGGCGAGGTCACCCTTGCTCAGAACGGTCCACGCCGTCCGTGCCAACTGCCGGTCCACTGCCGCTCGTCGGCCATGGGCGACCGCCCGGCGATCAGCCACGACCGTTCACGGATCCGCGAGCCGGCGGACGGACGGGAGCGTGGGCGTGCGCCCTATCGTTGCCCCAGGCCTCCTCACCCGGCGGCCTGGAAGGGGGTTCATGTCCGAGATCGAGGAGTTGCTGGAAGAGCTCGGCAAACTGCCGTCCAGCGCTCCGAAAACCGTGCGCGAGCTCGCCGAGATCCTGGTGAGGATCAAGAGCGCCGCCGGGCACTGGGCGGACGTCCTCTACGAGGTCCGCCAGTGGTCCTCGCACCACGCGGGCCCCCGCGCGTCGGCCGCCCTGGAGATCGCCTTCCGTAAGGCCGAGGAGTCCTATGTGGAGCTTGAGATAGCCCACAGGGACGTCCGGGAGAGCGCCGGCGACCGCCGCTGAGACATGCGGCCCGGCAGTACGAGGTCACCGTGCGCGGAGGCGGTAGTGCGGCTGTTCGCTGCAGGAGTCCTGCGGTGTCCGAAGGCCGCCCGGAAGGGACAGCTCAAAAGGTGAGCGCACCCGCTGAACCCATCCCCGTCCCCGCCCGTGTTCCTGAGTGAGGCGCGGTCAGGCCCACACCTCCTCCGACCGCGACGTCCCAAGGGGCGCATTCCCCCGGCCCGTTGAGACACGGCTGCTCTGTCGTCACCCCCGGGAGGCAAGCCTCCCGCGACCGGGCAGCCGTCTTCGCCCGCAGCCCCCTTGACCATGCATATGCCGTCTCATGCCTTTCGCATGACTCGTGGTCGCAGTGCTGCGTACACTCGACTTCGCAGAGTGATCACTGGGCCGCTGGGGGTGCGAGGTGGGTGCCGAATCCGTCCCTCGCAGAGTGGTGGTCACCGGGGAGCCGAGCGCGAACCCGAGCGGTGGCTTCCGGCCAGGTCCGACCGCCGCGCCGGAGAGCGGCGCCGACGGCGGCGGTGTTCCGGTGGTCGCGACGCTGTTGCGCAGGCAGGCGAGGCTCAGCCTCGTCGCGTGCGCGCTGCTGACCGTTCTGCTCGGCCTGCTCCCCGTGGTCCTGCGGGTGATGGCGCCGGCCGATTCGCAGGACGGCGAACCGCTCGTCGTGTGGCTCGCGTTGGGCCTGGCGCCCTATCCGGTCCTGGTGGGGCTCGGATGGTGGTACGTCCGCCGGGCGGAGCGCAATGAGCGTGAGTTCACCGAGGCCGTGTCCCCGGAGCAGCCGTGACCCCGGGAGCACCGCGCACCGACGACATCCGGTGACTCGGCAAGCGCGGTCGGCAAGTGTGGCCGCCTCGGCCCCGCGTGAGACGCAGCGGGCGCAAGGCAGGCCTGCCGTCACGCCGGTGACGCCTCCGGGAGGCGTCGTTCGAGTTCCGCCAGCCTCATGCGCAGTGCCTTCTCCGTGTTGCGCCGCTCCGTCACCTCGCGCATGATCGCGGAGATTCCGGCGAGCCGGCCGGTCTCGTCGCGCAGGAGTGCCACCGTGAACTCGATCGACAGGCGGTGGCCGTCCCGATGGGTGGCGGGCACGGCGAGGAGTTCGTCGCCGTATCGGGTCTCACCGGTGGCCACCGTCTTCTCGTAGCCCTTGTTGTGCCGTTCCCGCTGCTTCTCCGGGATGATCAGATCGAGACCGGCGCCCACGGCCTCGGCCGCGGTGTGGCCGAACATGCGTTCCGCGCCGCTGTTCCAGACCTGGATGATCCCCTCCGGGTCGGCCACCACGACGGCCTCGGACGACTCGCGCACGATCGCCTGGGCCAGCCAGGGTTCCGGCTCTCCTGCGCGCACACCGGCCGGGTCCGGCTGTGTCGACGAAGTCTCGTTCCCGGCGGCCGCGTTGTTGTCGCCCACGGTGTTTCTCCCTCCTGCCGGCGCGTGTCCCGGGGCCGCTGTGGCGGCTTGCGCGGGGCGCGCCTTCTCGTTGATCGGCACCGTCGACAGTATGGCGCCCACTCCTTGAATAAGGAATACTGCATACAATGTTCCACGGTGTGAGAGGAGCCGCTCCATGCTGTTCCGGCAGCTCGAGTACTTCGTGGCGGTGGCCAAGGAGAAGCACTTCGCGCGGGCGGCGGACGCCTGTTACGTCTCTCAGCCCGCACTGTCGATCGCGATCGCCAAGCTGGAACGGGAGCTGAACGTCACCCTGATCAACCGGGGCCACAACTTCGAGGGCCTGACCCCGGAGGGCGAGCGGCTCGTCGTCTGGGCCAAGCGGATCCTCGCCGAGCACGACGCGTTCAAGGCCGAAGTGGCCGTCATGCAGTCCGGCATCACCGGGACGCTACGGCTCGGTACGGGACCCACCGTGTCGACGACGACGGCGCTCCCGGTGGCCGCGTTCTGCGCGATGCACCCCCTGGCCAGGGTGAAGGTCTGCTCCCGGCTGTCCTCCACCGAGCTGGTGCGGCAACTGCGCGAGTTCGAACTCGACGCCGCCATAGCCCACTTCGGGCCCGAAGACCGCGAGGGTCTGGACGTGGTGCCGCTGTACCAGGAGCAGTACGTGCTGCTGACGTCCGGTGAGCACCTTGTGCCCTCGCGCCCCACCATCACCTGGGCGGAGGCGGCCCGGTTGCCGCTGGCGCTGCTCTCACCGGACATGCGCTTCCGGCAGTTCATCGACGGTGCCTTCGACAACGCCGGGGCGACGGCGACCCCCCAGGTGGAGACGGACTCCGTCGCCTCCCTCTACGCCCATGTCGCCACGGGCGCGTGGGCGAGCGTCGTCCCGCACACCTGGCTGAACGCCATGCCGACGACCGACGGGGTCAGGGCGGTGCGGCTGGTCGAGCCGGAGGCCAGGGCACAGATCTCGGTGGCCATCCACGCGGCGACTCCCGGTTCGGTCGCGGCCAGGGCGTTCCGCAACGTGGTCGCGGGGCTGTCGTTGGACGAGGTCTTCGTACCGGAGTGGTCGGACCGCACCGCCATGGGCGGCGCCGCCGAGACGGGCCAGGAGGGGCAGCTCGCGGAGCTCCGCGGGTCGGCGTGAGGTCGTTCGAGGCCCGGAAGGGAACCTCCCGCGCACTGCATTCGGCCGGTACCCGGGGGCGCAGGTGGCCGCAGTGCACCCACTTCGATAAGCGCCGTAAATCAGCTGGTTGGCAAGAGATCTTGGACGCGTCGACCCCATGACGCGGATGGTGAAGCACAGAAGAGGAACTGACGGAGCCGCTAGGGAGGACCCGGAGCATGACGGACGCTGTCACACAGGACACGGGGGCGGAGGGCGCCGACGAACCGGCCGCCTTGACCGACGGAATCCATCTGGTCGTCGACGCACTCAAGCTCAACGGAGTCGAGACCGTCTACGGGGTCGTCGGCATCCCGATCACCGACCTGGCTCGTCTCGCGCAGGCGTCGGGCATCCGCTACATCGGCTTCCGGCACGAGAGCGACGCCGGGCATGCCGCGGCGGCGGCCGGATTCCTCACCCAGAGGCCGGGCATCAGCCTGACGGTGTCCGCGCCGGGCTTCCTGAACGGTCTCGTGGCGCTCGCCAACGCCACCACCAACTGCTTCCCGATGGTGCAGATCTCCGGGTCGAGCGAGCGGCATCTCGTCGACCTCCAGCGGGGCGACTACGAGGAGATGGACCAGCTCGCGGCGGCCAGGCCGTTCGCCAAGGCGGCCTACCGCGTCCAGCGGGCCGAGGACATCGGACGCGGTATCGCCCGCGCCATCCGCACCGCGATCTCCGGCCGTCCGGGCGGCGTCTACCTGGACATCCCGGCCGCGGTCCTGGGCGAGGTCATCGACGCCGACAAGGGCGCCGCGTCGCTGTGGCGGCTCGTCGACCCGGCGCCGCGCCAGCTGCCGCAGCCCGAGGCCGTGGACCGGGCGATCGACCTCCTGGCGAGTGCCGAGCGGCCGCTCGTCGTACTCGGGAAGGGCGCCGCGTACGCGCGGGCCGACGAGCCGGTCCGGGAGTTCATCGAGACCACCGGCATCCCCTACCTGCCCATGTCGATGGCCAAGGGCCTGCTGCCCGACGACCATCCGCAGTCGGCGGCAACCGCCCGGTCGCTCGCGCTGCGCAAGGCCGACGTCGTCATGCTGGTCGGCGCCCGCCTCAACTGGCTGCTCGGCCATGGCGACGCGCCCCAGTGGAGCCCGGACGCCACGTTCGTCCAGGTCGACATCGCCGCCACGGAGATGGACAGCAACCAGCCCATCGCGGCCCCGCTCGTCGGCGACGTCGGCTCCGTGATGGAGGCACTGGTCGAGCGCAGCAAGCCGGGCCGCATCACGGCCCCGGCGCAGTGGCGCGAGGAACTCGCCGCCCGCTCGGCGCAGAACGTCGCCAAGATGGCCGGCCGCCTGAAGGCCGCCGGGACGGCGTACCCGATGAAGTTCCTGGGCGCGCTCCAGGCCATCCGCGACGTGCTCACCGAGAACCCGCGCGCCTACGTCGTCAACGAGGGCGCCAACGCGCTGGACCTGGCCCGCAGCACCATCGGCATGCGGGTGCCGCGCCACCGGCTGGACAGCGGCACCTGGGGCGTCATGGGCATCGGCATGGGTTACGCGATCGCCGCCGCCGTCGAGACCGGCGACCCGGTCGTCGCCATCGAGGGCGACAGCGCGTTCGGGTTCAGCGGCATGGAGATCGAGGCGGTCTGCCGTTACAACCTGCCCGTCGTCACCGTCGTCCTCAACAACAGCGGTGTCTACCGCGGCGACGCCCCCGCCGTCGCCGGCGACCCGGCGCCCACCGTCCTCAAGGCCCGCCACGACCTCATGATCCAGGCGTTCGGCGGCAAGGGCTACCGGGCGACGACGCCCGCAGAGGTCGCAGCCGCCCTCCGTGAGGCCCTCGCCTCCGGCGGCCCGGCGCTCATCGACTGCGTGATCGACCCGGCGGACGGCACGGAGAGCGGCAACATCGCGCACCTCAACCCCAAGGGCATCACGGCCAAGCACTGATCACGTCCGACCCCTTCCGTATCGAGACTCTTCACGACAAGGACTGGAACATGACTGCGCTGCCCCTTTCCGGGACGAAGGTCATCGACTTCACCGGCGTGCAGGCCGGACCGGCATGTACGCAATTGCTCGCCTGGCTCGGAGCCGACGTGCTCAAGGTCGAGCGAACCGCCGGCGGCGACGTGACGCGCCAGCAGCTGCGCGACATCCCCGACGCCGACGCGCTGTACTTCACCATGCTGAACAGCAACAAGCGTTCCCTGGCCATCAACACCAAGACCCCCGAGGGTCGCGAGGTCATGGAGAAGCTGATCCGCGGGGCCGACATCCTGGTCGAGAACTTCGCACCGGGTGCCATGGACCGCATGGGCCTGGACTGGGAGACGCTCCAGGAGTGGAACCCGCGCCTGATCTTCGGCTCCGTCAAGGGCTTCAACGAGGACTCGCCGTGGAACGACCTGAAGGTCTACGAGAACGTGGCCCAGTGCGCCGGCGGTGCCGCCTCGACGACCGGCTTCTGGGACGGACCGCCCACCGTCAGCGGCGCCGCCCTCGGCGACAGCAACACCGGTATGCACCTGCTCATCGGACTCCTCACGGCGCTGATCGACCGTGACCGGACCGGCAAGGGCCAGAAGGTGTCGGTGTCCATGCAGGACGCCGTCCTCAACCTGTCCCGGGTCAAGCTCCGTGACCAGCAGCGCCTGGACCGGGTGGGCTACCTGGAGGAGTACCCGCAGTACCCCAACGGCACGTTCGGGGAGGCCGTTCCGCGTGGCGGCAACGCCGGCGGCGGTGGTCAGCCCGGCTGGGTGCTGAAGTGCAAGGGCTGGGAGACCGACCCCAACGCGTACATCTACTTCACCGTCCAGGAGCAGAACTGGAAGCGGACCGCCGAGGCCATCGGCCGTCCCGAGTGGGCGGACGACCCGGAGTACAGCACCACCAAGGCCCGGCAGCCCCACATCTTCGAGATCTTCGAGGAGATCGAGAAGTGGCTGGCCGACAAGACGAAGTACGAGGCGGTGGACATCCTGCGCAAGTGGGAGGTGCCCTGCGCGCCCGTGATGAGTATGAAGGAGCTCGCCGAGGACGAGGCGCTGCGCCGCAGCGGGACCGTCGTGGAGGTCGAGCAGAAGGGCCGCGGGACGTACCTGACGGTCGGCAGCCCGATCAAGTTCTCCGGGTTCAAGCCCGACATCAAGGGCGCCCCGCTGCTCGGCGAGCACACCGACGAGGTCCTGAGCGAGCTGGGCTACGACGCGAGTGCCATCGCCGCGATGCGTGACAAGCAGGTCGTCATCTGATCCCTCGCACGGCGGAGCCGGCCCGGACACCTCGTCCGGGCCGGCTCTTTGCCGTGCCCTTCCTCGCGGTCACCTGCCGGTGACCGCGGCCGTTCCCTTGAGTCGACAGAACCCTCAGCCCGCCACCGTCACCTGACGTGTGGTCGAAGGCGCCTCGCGTCGGCCGTCGGTGCCCAGCGCGCGCAGGATCTCCTCCACGCTCTGCTTGGCGTCACCGAAGAGCATGCTGCTGTTCTCACGGAAGAACAGCGGGTTCTGCACGCCCGCGTAGCCGGAGGCCATGGAGCGCTTGAAGACGATGACGTGTTCCGCCTCCCAGACCCGCAGCACGGGCATGCCGGCGATGGGGCTGGCCGGGTCCTCTTCCGCGGCCGGGTTGACGGTGTCGTTGGCGCCGATGACGAGCACGACCGAGGTGTCGGCGAAGTCGTCGTTGATCTCGTCCATCTCCAGGACGATGTCGTACGGGACCTTGGCCTCGGCCAGCAGCACGTTCATGTGCCCGGGCAGGCGCCCGGCGACGGGGTGGACGCCGAAGCGGACCTCGACGCCCCGCTCGCGCAGCCGCCGTGTCAGTTCCGCGACCGGGTGCTGGGCCTGCGCGACGGCCATGCCGTAGCCGGGGGTGATGATCACCGAGCGGGCCCCGGCGAGCATCTCGGCCGCCTCCGCGGCGCGCACCTCGCGGTGCTCGCCGTGCTCCTCCTCGCCGCCGGCCGGCGCCTCGATGCCGAAACCGCCCGCGATGACGGAGATGAAGGAGCGGTTCATCGCCTTGCACATGATGTAGGACAGGTAGGCACCCGAGGAACCGACCAGCGCGCCCGTGACGATGAGCAGGTTGTTGTCGAGCAGGAAGCCGGCCGCGGCCGCCGCCCAGCCCGAGTAGCTGTTCAGCATGGAGACGACGACGGGCATGTCACCGCCGCCGATGGAGGCGACCAGGTGCCAGCCCAGGGCCAGTGCCAGTACGGTCACCGTGATCATCAGCGGCAGGCTGGGGCTGATGGTGAACCAGACCGTCAGCGCGACGAAGGCGCCGAGCGCGCCGAGGTTCAGCGCGTTCTTGCCCGGCAGCATCAGCGGGCGTGACTGGATGCGCGCCGACAGCTTCAGGAACGCGACGATCGAGCCGGTGAAGGTGACCGCGCCGATGAAGATGCCGATGAACACCTCGGCGTGGTGGATGCCCAGCAGATCGGCGCCGATCGCGGTCTGCGCCGAGCCGTGCGACTCCACTTCCAGGTAGCTGTTCCAGCCCACCAGCACCGCGGCGAGGCCGACGAAGCTGTGCAGTACCGCGATCAGTTCGGGCATCTGCGTCATCTCGACCTGGCGTGCCCGCCACAGGCCGATCGCCGCGCCGAGCACCATGGCCAACACGATCAGGGTCACCGCGCCCGCGGTGATGCTCTGTGCCGCCACCACGATCGTGGCGACCAGCGCGAGGGCCATGCCCGCGATGCCGTAGACGACGCCGGCGCGGGAGGTGCGGTGCTGGGACAGGCCGGCCAGGCTCAGGATGAACAACAGGGCGGCGACGAGGTCGGCCGCGTGAGAGGCCGTCAGGGAGGTCATCTCGGCTCAGCCTTTCGAGAACATGGACAGCATGCGGCGGGTGACGGCGAAACCTCCGAAGATGTTGACGCTCGTCAGCAGGATCGCCACGAAGGACAGGGTGGTGACGAGTGTGCTCTCGTGCCCGATCTGGAGCAGGGCGCCGATCACGACGATCCCGGAGATCGCGTTGGTCACCGACATCAGCGGTGTGTGCAGCGCGTGGTGCACCTTGCCGATGACGTAGTAGCCGATGACCACCGCCAGCGCGAACACCGTGAAGTTCTCGGCGAGTTGGGCGGGAGCGAAGGCCACCAGCAGGAACATCGCGAGCATGCCGAGTCCGATCAGGCCGAAGCGCCTGACGGGCGTCAGCTTCGGCTGCTCGGCCTCGGTTTCGGGCTTGGCGGGTGCTTCGGCGGGCTGTGCGGCGGGCGCGGCCGAGACCGGGACGGGCGGCGGCGGCCAGGTGACGTCGCCGCTGCGTACGACGGTCACGGCCCGCTGCACGACGTCGTCGAAGTCGATCGTCAACTGCCCGTCCTTGCCGGGCGTGAGCAGCTTGATCAGGTTCACCAGGTTCGTGCCGAACAGCTGCGAGGCCTGTGCGGGCAGCCGGGAGGCGAGATCGGTGTAGCCGATGATGGTCACGCCGTTGCCGGTCACCACCGCCCGGCCCGCGACCGTGCCCTCGACGTTGCCGCCCTGGGCGGCGGCCATGTCGACGACGACACTGCCCGGCTTCATGGCGGCCACGTCCTCGGCCGTCAGCAGGCGCGGCGCCGGCCGGCCCGGGATCAGCGCGGTGGTGATCACGATGTCGACGTCCTCGGCCTGGCGATGGTAGAGCTCCGCGGCGGCGCGGTCGTAGTCGGCGGAGGTCGCCTTGGCGTAGCCGTCGGTGCTCGCCTCCTGGGCGACGTCCACCGGAAGGTACTCGCCGCCCAGCGACTTCACCTGGTCCGCGACCTCGGGCCGCGGGTCGGTGGCGCGCACGATCGCCCCGAGGCTGGAGGCGGCGCCGATCGCCGCCAGACCGGCCACCCCCACGCCGGCCACGAGGACCTTCGCCGGCGGCACCTTGCCCGCCGCGGTGACCTGGCCGGTGAAGAACCGTCCGAAGACGTGCGCGGCCTCGATGACCGCGCGGTAGCCGGCGATGTTCGCCATGGACGACAGCACGTCCATCGACTGCGCACGCGAGATGCGCGGCACCGCGTCCAGCGCGAGGGCGGTCACGCCGGCGTCGGACAGCGTCTCGAGCAGCTCGGGCTTCTGGGCCGGGGCCAGCAGGGCGAGCACGGTCGCGCCCGGGCGCAGCCGGGCGATCTCCGCGTCGGAGGGGGCGTTCACCTTCAGAACGACATCCGCGTCCCACGCCTCGCCGACCTCCGCGCCGGCATCGACGTAGGCCTGGTCGGCGAAGCCGGAGGTGTCACCGGCCCCGCGCTCGATCACGACCTCGTAGCCGAGCCCCAGCAACTGGCGCACTGTCGAGGGGGTCGCCGCGACGCGGGTCTCCCCGGGGACGGACTCGGCGACCACGCCGAGGCGCTGGGGAGGGTGATGTGCGGATTCTTGAGCAGACATGTCCTGTATCTCTCGTCCGAGTGAGCGTTCGAGGGCGATTCTGCGATCGCTGCAACCTACCCGCAGGGCGGATGCGGGCCAACGTGACCAGACCGCGATGTACTCCGTCCCGCGGTGCCGGCCGCGAACGATCATCCGTGCTTCTTCGCGGGCGGCGGTTCCCGCCCGTCGACGGGCCGTCGCGAAGACCCCCGGTCGGACGAGGATAATGAGGATCGAATACTGTATGCAATGCTCGCTACTGAAATCGACCCACTCAGGCCCCCACACGCACCACGCCGCCTCACCCCCTCGGAAAAGGGAGATGAGGCGGCGTCATGCGCGCGGGCCGTCGGTTCAGCCGGCCGGGGCCTCCTGCGGCTGCCGCAGCAGCCGGGCGGCGGCGACCACCACGGGATCCAGGCCCTCCGATCCCGCGTCCACCAGCTCGAACAACCGACTGCGCATCCGCGGGTCCCAGAACCGGCCGATGTGGCCCGCGATCGCCCCGGCGGCCCGGTCGCCGGGGACGTGCCGGAAGTTCGCGGCGATCTGGTTCGCCATCCGCTGCTCGGACGGCACGGCGGCAGCCATCTCAGTCCACCCCCGCGAGCAGGTCGTTCTCCGAGCCCTCGGAGGCGTGCCGCCCGAGCGGGTGCGCGAGGCCGACCTGAACGGCGGTCACCTTGTACTCCGGGCAGTTCGTCGCCCAGTCCGAGTTCTCGGTGGTGACCACGTTGGCGCCCGTCACCGGGTGATGGAACGTCGTGTAGACGACGCCCGGCGGCATCCGGTCGGACACCCGCGCCCGCAGCGTCGTACTGCCGACCCTGCTCGCCAGCGTCACCATGTCCCCGTCGGTGATCCCGCGGTTCTCGGCGTCCAGCGGATGCAGTTCGAGCACGTCCTCCGGATGCCAGGCCACGTTGCCGGTACGGCGCGTCTGCGCCCCGACGTTGTACTGGCTGAGGATCCGGCCCGTGGTCAGCACCAGCGGGAAGCGCGAGGTGGTGCGTTCGTCCGTCGGCACGTACGCGGTAACCACGAACCGGCCCTTGCCGCGGACGAACGCGTCGACATGCATCGTCGGCGTACCCTCGGGCGCCTCGTCGTTGCACGGCCACTGGACGCTGCCGAGCCTGTCCAGCACGTCGAAGGAGATCCCCTGGAACGTCGGCGTCACCTGGGCGATCTCGTCCATGATCTGACTCGGGTGGTCGTACGCCATGGGGTAGCCCATCGCGGTGGCGATCTCGCAGACGATCTGCCACTCGTGCTTGCCCGTCTTCGGCTTCATCACCGCCCGCACCCGGTTGACCCGCCGCTCGGCGTTGGTGAAGGTGCCGTCCTTCTCCAGGAACGAGGCGCCGGGCAGGAAGACATGCGCGAACTTCGCCGTCTCGTTGAGGAACAGGTCCTGCACCACGACCAGGTCCATGGCCGCCAGCGCCGCACTGACGTGCCGCAGATTCGGATCCGACTGGGCGATGTCCTCGCCGTGGACGAACAGGCCCCGGAACGAGCCGTCGATCGCCGCGTCGAACATGTTCGGGATGCGCAGCCCCGGCTCGGGCAGCAGCGAACGCCCCCACAGCTCCTCGAACACCGTGCGCACCGCGTCGTCGGAGACGTGGCGGTAGCCGGTGAACTCGTGCGGGAAGGAACCCATGTCGCAGGAGCCCTGCACGTTGTTCTGACCGCGCAGCGGGTTGACACCGACGCCGTCACGGCCGATGTTGCCGCACGCCATCGCCAGGTTCGCCATCCCCATCACCATCGTGGAGCCCTGGCTGTGCTCGGTCACCCCGAGGCCGTAGTAGATCGCCCCGTTGGGCGCCCGCGCGTACAGCCGTGCGGCGGCCCGCAGTTCGTCCGCCGGCACACCGGTGACCGGCTCGGTGGCCTCCGGGCTGTTCTCCGGGAGGGCGACGAACTCGGCCCACTCGTCGAAGCCTTCGCACCGCGCCCCGACGAAGGACTCGTCGACCAGGCCCTCGGTGACCACCACGTGCGCCATGGCGTTGACGACGGCGACGTTCGTGCTCGGCTTGAGCTGCAGGTGGTGTGCGGCCTCGATGTGCGGCGAGCGCACCAGGTCGATGCGGCGAGGGTCGACCACGACGAGCTGTGCGCCCTCACGCAGCCGGCGCTTCATCCGTGACGCGAACACCGGGTGGCCGTCGGTGGGGTTGGCGCCGATCACCATGATCACGTCGGCCTTCGCCACCGACCGGAAGTCCTGCGTGCCCGCCGACTCGCCGAAGGTCTGCTTCAGCCCGTACCCGGTGGGGGAGTGACAGACACGCGCGCAGGTGTCGACGTTGTTGTTGCCGAAGGCCGCGCGCACCATCTTCTGGACGACGTACACCTCTTCGTTGGTGCACCGCGAGGAGCTGATGGCGCCGATCGAACTCGGCCCGTACGTCTCCTGGATGGCGCGCATCCGCGTGGCGACCGTCCGGATCGCCTCGTCCCACTCGACCTCGCGCCACGGGTCCGTGATCTTCTCGCGGACCATGGGCCTGAGCTTGCGGTCGGGGTGGGTCGCGTAGCCGAAGGCGAAGCGGCCCTTCACGCACGAGTGGCCCTCGTTCGCCCCGCCGTCCTTGTACGGCACCATCCGGACCAGTTCGTCACCGCGCAGTTCGGCCTTGAAGGAGCAGCCGACACCGCAGTAGGCGCAGGTCGTGATCACCGAGCGGGACGGCATGCCGAGTTCGACGACCGACCGTTCCTGAAGGGTCGCCGTCGGGCAGGCCTGCACGCAGGCGCCGCACGAGACGCACTCGGAGTCCATGAACGACTCGCCGGCGCCCGGGGAGACCTTGGAGTCGAAGCCGCGGCCCTCGATGGTCAGCGCGAAGGTGCCCTGTACCTCGCCGCAGGCGCGGACGCAGCGCGAGCAGACGATGCACTTGGACGCGTCGAAGTCGAAGTAGGGATTGCTCAGGTCCGGTGCCGCGTCGAGGTGGTTCTCGCCCTCGTACCCGTACCGCACCTGACGCAGCCCCACGGCACCCGCCATGTCCTGCAGTTCGCAGTCGCCGTTGGCCGAGCACGTGAGGCAGTCCAGCGGGTGGTCGGAGATGTACAGCTCCATGACCCCCTGGCGCAGCTTCTCCACCTTGGGCGTCTGGGTGCGTACGACCATCCCCTGCGCGCACGGTGTCGTGCAGGACGCCGGTGTGCCGCGGCGGCCGTCGATCTCCACCACGCACAGCCGGCAGGAGCCGAACGGCTCCACGCTGTCGGTGGCACAGAGCTTGGGAATGTCGATGCCGGCGAGCGCCGCCGCGCGCAGTACCGAGGTGCCCTCCGGCACCGTGACGGGCAGTCCGTCGACCTCGACCGAGACGGTCGCCTCGCCGGGCCGTTCCGGGGTTCCGAAGTCCGGTTCCTTGAGCAGAGTCATGCCGTGCCGTCCCTCCTCGCGAGGAAGTCGTCGGAGAAGTGAGTGACGGCGCTGCGCACCGGCATCGGGGTCAACCCGCCCATGGCGCACAGCGATCCGTCGGTCATCAGCTCACAGAGGTCCTCCAGCAGGGCGAGGTTCTCCTCGCGCTGCTCGCCCGCCACGATCCGGTCGATCACCTCGACCCCGCGGACCGAACCGATGCGGCAGGGCGTGCACTTGCCGCACGACTCGGCGGCGCAGAACTCCATCGCGAAGCGCGCCTGCGCGGCCATGTCCACGCTGTCGTCGAAGACGACGACGCCGCCGTGGCCGAGCATCGCGCCGGCCGCCTCGAACGCCTCGTAGTCCATGGGCAGATCGAACGACGACACCGGCAGATAGGCGCCGAGCGGCCCGCCCACCTGCACCGTGCGCACCGGGCGCCCGCTGAGCGTGCCGCCGCCGTAGTCCTCGACCAGTTCGCGCAGGGTGACGCCGAACGCCGACTCCACGATGCCGCCGCGGGCGATGTTGCCACCGAGCTGGAAGACCTGAGTGCCGCGCGAGCGCCCCACGCCGAGTTCCTGGTACGCCTTCGCGCCGTGCGCGAGGATCACCGGCACCGTGGCGAGGGTGAGGACGTTGTTGACGACGGTCGGCCTGCCGAACAGCCCCTCGATCGCGGGGATCGGCGGCTTCGCGCGGACGACACCGCGCTTGCCCTCCAGGCTCTCCAGCATGGAGGTCTCCTCGCCGCAGATGTACGCGCCGGCACCGACACGCACATGCAGGTCGAAGGTGAGGTCCGAGCCGAGGACGCGCTCGCCGAGCCAGTGCCGCTCCCGCGCGATCCCGATGGCCGCGCGCATCGTCGCCACCGCGTCCGGATATTCCGAACGGATGTAGACGTAGCCTTCGCGCGCGCCGACCGCGTGGGCGGCGATCGTCATGCCCTCGATGAGCATGAACGGGTCGCCCTCCATGACCATGCGGTCCGCGAAGGTGCCGCTGTCGCCCTCGTCGGCGTTGCAGCAGACGAACTTCAGCTCGTCGGCGCAGTCGAGCACCGTCTTCCACTTGACGCCGGCCGGGAATCCCGCCCCTCCCCGGCCGCGCAGGCCGGACTCGGTCACCGAGGCGACCACCTCTCCCCGCGGGAGTCGCAGCGCCCTGCGCAGTCCGGCGAGGCCGCCGTGCCGTTCGTAGTCGTCGGGGGAGAGCGGGTCGACGACGCCGACCCGGGCGAAGGTGACGCGGTTCTGCCGGGCCAGCCACGGCAGTTCGTCCACGACACCGAGCCGCAGCGGATGGCCGGCCCCGTCCAGGAGGCCCGCGTCCATGAGATCCGCGACGTCCTCGGGCGCGACGGGGCCGTAGCCGATCCGCCCCTCGGGCGTGACCACCTCGACCAGCGGCTCCAGCCAGAGCATGCCGCGGGATCCGTTGCGCACCAGCTCGACGGACCGGCCCCGCTCGGCGGCCGTCTGCCGTATCGCCTCCGCGGCCTTGTCCGCGCCGACGGAACGGGCCGCCGAGTCACGCGGGACGTACACCCGCACCGGGGAGTTCGAAGCCTGGGTCACGATGAGACCGCCTCGTCGAGGATCGAGCGCAGGCGATCCGCGCTCATGCGTCCCAGCACCTCGCCGTTCACCTCGACGGACGGCCCCAACGCGCAGTTGCCGAGACAGAAGACCTGCTCCACGGTGACCGAACCGTCGGCGCGGGTCTCCCCGAGCGAGACGCCCGCACGGTCACGGGCACAGGCCACCAGAGCGCCCGCACCGAGCGCCTGACAGGCCTCCGCACGGCAGATGCGCACCGTCGTACGGCCCGCGGGCTCGCGGCGGAAGTCGTGGTAGAAGGAGATCACCCCGTGCACGTCCGCCCGTGAGAGGTTGAGCTCCCGGGCGAGCAGAGCGGCGGACTCCTGCGGAACGTGGCCCAGTTCGGCCTGGATGGCGTGCAGGATCGGCAGCAGCGGGCCGCGTTGCCCGCGGTGGGCGGCCACGATCGCGCTGATGGCGGCCCGCGTCGTCAGGTCACCGACGCTCGTCGTCATGCTTCCTCCCCCTGATCGTCGCGCATGTGTGAATCCCTTGGCTTGGTCGGATGGATCCACGGGGTGGTGATCGACGAGCCCGGCCCTGCCCCTGACCGTCCTGCTCGTACGGCATGAGCGCCCCTGTGGTTGTCTCTCGCAACTCATCGAATACTGTATGCAGTAGGCAGCGCTCCCGTCCACCGTCGGGAACGCGCGGACGGTCAGGCGACCATTTCGGTGCCGACCGGCGTGGCCGCCGCCGATCCCGCGAGCGGAAGCGCGGACAGCCACGCCAGGACGGTGCTCAGTGCGTCGGCGGCGCTCGGCGCACTGTCGCGCCAGGCACCCTCCCGTCCGAGCCTCGCGCTCGCCGGGACCAGCACAGGGTCGGCGCACACGGTGGACGTTCCGCTGCCGCGCGGGCCCGCGCCGTTGGGCCGGGCCGGAACGAACAGGCCCGGGGCGTCGGCCGGGACCAGCCACAAGGCAGGCCTGTCGCTGCCGTCGGCCGGCCGGGACGACCAGATGTAGCTGTCGGCCTCGCCCGCCCCGACGACATCACGCTTCCGGGCTCGGAGCGCCACCACGTCGCCGGTACGCGTCGCCGTCGAACCCGCCGACGACGCCGTGCCGTTCGATCCGCCGCGGTCGCCGACTTCGGCGAGGGCGAGGGTGCTGAGATGATGGCCGACGGCGACCCTCCGGCGGACCCACGGCGTGCCGTGCGCCTCGATGAGGGCGACGGCGGCGTAGTGGGACCGGAGGACGGACGCGGTGGCCGGGCAGGCGCGCGCCACCTCGGTCACCACCTCGGCGGCCTCGTCGAGTCCGCGGCCGCCTCCGCCGAGGTGGGCGGAGGCGGTGAGTCCGAGCAGTCCCGTCTCTCCGAGGGCGGCCAGGGCGGCCCGCGGGAACCTCTCGCGCGCGCTGGTCTTCTCGGCGGACGGCTCGATGGTGCTGCTCAGGACGTAGGAGAGGGCGGAGCGGTACGACATGGAGAGGCTCCCTGGAGTCCGGGCGAGCGGGGAGTCTGCTGAGCATCCCCAGGGGATCGCATACTGTATGCGATCTGTATTTCGACTATGCACCGGGTTGCCTGGGTCACACAAGAGCTGAGGGGTGTGGAGTGCATGCAGTATTCACTGCCGTCGTCGTCGACGGCGGCGTCGGCGTCGGCGTCGCGGCTGCGCCATCTCCACGCCGCCCCCGGGCGGCGCCCTGCCGTCTACTGCTAGGAATCCGCGCGTTCGTGGTAGCTGGTGCGCGTGTGCTCCGTGTGTTCCCGCATGAGTTGCTGTGCCAACTGCTCGTCCCCGGCCTCGATGGCCGCGATCATCGCCCGGTGCTCCTGCCAGGACAGCGCGCCCCGGGTGCGGGCGACGGGCGTGTGGAACCACCGCACGCGGCGGTCGACTTGGGCGGACAGTTCCGCGAGCACGGAGTTCGCCGCCAGTCGCATCACATACGCGTGAAAGTTCGCGTTGGCGGCGACCACGGCATCGACGTCGTCGGCCTTCAGTGCCTGCTCGCCGACGTCGCACAGCTCGCGCAGCCGGGCCGTGGCCTCCGGGGTGGCGTTGGCCGCCGCGAGCCGAGCGGCCTCGGCCTCCAGCAGTCCGCGTACGACGAGCAGTTGGTCGGCTTCCGCCTCCGTGGGGTCGTGCACGAACGCTCCCTGCGCCGGACGCAGGTCCACCCAGCCCTCGGTGTTGAGCCGCTGCAGGGCCTCGCGGACCGGCTGCCGGGAGACGCCGAGCTGGCCGGCGAGTTCGGTCTCGACCAGATGCTGCCCGGGCTTGAGCGACCGGGTGACGATGAGCTCCAGGAGGGCTTCGTAGACCCGCTCGCGCAGCGGGCCGGGACGCTCCAGCTTGGGCACGGTGCCGGTCGGCAGCGATGTGGACGCCATGGCCCCACCCCTCGGTAGCAGCTGAACCCAGCCTGACATTGGTTTTCGTCTACAGTCTACGCACTTGCCGCGGCGGTGTGCGTGACTTCGGCTCCCGAGGAGATCAAGCCGCCGTCCCGCCCCTTGTCAGTGACTGAAGGCATACTGTAGACAGAATGCTGTCGACCATTCCGGGTGCCATGCCGGCGTGCCCTGCTGATCGACACGGGCCGGATCACCGAGTGGTGCCGCTGGGAGGGCGGTGTGCCTCGAGCGCCACTCCTGTCTCCGGCCGAGGGTCGCCCGGCCGTCGATTCCGGCCTGCGCGGCACTCCGTGAGCGTGTACGCGCAAGCACCGCCTACTCGGCGCACGGTGGCCACCGTGCGCCGAGGGCGATGCGGCGCGTGACACGGACGTGGGACCGGCCGGCGGGTGCGCCCCCTGGGCCGGCCGGTCCCCGGCGTCCCATACGTACAGGCCGACAGGAATCCGCTCAAGCGGTAAGCCGGTCAAGCCGGTCAAGCCGTCAAGCGGTCATGAGGTCAAGCGGTCATGAGGTCAGGCGAAGGTAGTCGAGATTGAAGCCACCGGTCTCGCAGTAGACGGTGACCGTCTGTTCCCCGGCCTGGAGAGAGACAGGTACGTGCACCGACTGGTAGGTGCCCCAGCCGCCCGTGGCGGGCACCGAGGCCGTTGCCAGGGTGGAGCCGCTTCCGTCGCGCAGGGACACCGCGTTCACGGCGGTGGCCGAAGTGCCGTTGGAGGCGCGGAGTTCGAGGTCGTAGGTGCCGGCCCGGGGCACGTCGACGCGGTAGCTGAGCCAGTTGCCGGGGGCCGTCCAGCCCACGTTCTTGCCTCCGCTGGCCGCGGCGTTGCTCTCGATGAAGTTGCCGCCGTCCGCATTCCAGCCGTGCTGATCGGTGTAGGCCTCGGCCTCGATCTTCTCGCCCACCGGGACGGCGTGCGGCCGTACGGTCAGATGGACGGAGACCTGGTCGTGTGCCGCGCCGTCGGTGACACGGAAGGTCAGATCCTGCTCTCCGGCGGTCGACGGGTGGATGGTGACCAGTCCGGTCGACGGGTCGATACGGACACCGTCGGGAAGGTCGGGAGCGTAGTAGGCCAGCCGGTCGCCGTCGGCGTCGGTGGCGCTCAAGGGCACGCGCACGGTGCCGTACTGGTCGGCGACGACGTCCGGCGCCTGTGCGAAGACCGGGGCTTGGTTGTTACGGCCGGTGGGAACGTGGCCGCTCCACCGGTAGGTGGCGAAGGAGCCCGCCGGTACCGTCACCACGAACGACTGGTCGCCGACGACGACGCGGACCGCCTTGTCGGTGCCGGTGCTGTTGCCCAGGACGGCGACGAACCTGTTGTCGCCCGAGCGGTAGACCACGTTGCTGACGCCGTTCTCCGCAGCGCTGGACTCGAGGCGCACATCACCGGGGGAGAGGTACTTGGCGAACTGCCCGATCGTGTAGAGCTCGTCGCGGACGGTGAAGTCCTTCGTGACCGTGTTCACCTTGACCAGCCGGTCCGGCCACTTGGTGGTGGCGGCGACCTTGTCCCAGTCGACGTTGTTGTCGCGCGCCGGCGTCCAGTGCAGCGTCCCGCCGTCCTGGTCCGTGGCCTGGGCCCACAGGATGTAGGAGCCCGCGTCCAGGCGGAAGTCGTCGAGGATCGTCGAGGGCGACAGATCGCTCGTCTCCGTGAGCTGGACCGGCTTCCCGGTCTGCTCGTACGCGTCGCGCATCACCCGCGGGTCACCCCAGTAGGGGTGGAAGGCGATGGCGTCGGCGGCCTTTCGGACCTGCTCGCCGCTGACCGAACCATCGGGTGCGTCCTCGAAGATGCGGTAGTAGTTCTTGGTCGCCGTGCTGTGGGGATCGCGCCAGTCCCAGAAGTTGAAGTCGTGGACGTACAGCTGGGTGTTCAGGTGCGCGGCGCGCAGTTCACGCTTGATCGCCAGGGCCAGCTTCTGCTGCTGCGGGACGCTGATGTCCATGGCCGGGTAGACCACGTCCATGCCCGGCTCGTTCAGCAGGGTGAGGGCGTCGACGCGAATCCCGTGGCGGGCGTACGTCTGGACGAACTTGGCGTAGTAGCGCGCGAAGACGTCTATGCAGTCGTCGCGCAACTTGCCGACCTGGTAGTAGTCCGTGGTGCTCCCTGGCTTGAGCGCGACCTCACCGGTGAACTGGTTGTTCGTCTTCATCCACGCCGGTGCGCTCCAGGCGGACGCGAAGAAGGTGGCCTGGGGGTTGTAGCGCTGGATGAGCTTGATCGTGTCGATGATGTGGAGGTCGATGTCCCGCTGGACCGAGAAGTGCTTCAGGCCGAAGTCCTCGGTGACACCGGGCGGGAGGTCGTCCTCCGACCAGAACGGGAGATGCTCGATCAGGTCGGGGCTGCCGATCGTCAGGCGGAACCGGTCCAGGCCCGCACCGTGCACGGGATCGACCAGCAGCCGGACGGCCCGCTCGCGCTCGGCAGGGGTGAGCTTCCACAGATTGGACACGCTTGTCTCGTCCAGGGAGAAGCCGATGCCCGCGTACTTCTGCCGGGCCGCGCTGGGATCGGCGACGACGGTGGCATCGACGGCGCGGCCGGCGTCACTGCCCGCCCAGGCATTCGAGAGCGGCTGCCATGCCTCAGCCGCGCCGGTGGAGTAGGTGCCGGACACGACCGGGCCGTGCCCCGCGGCTTCGTCGTCGGCTCTGTCGGCGTGCGCGGCTGGGCCCGTGCCGAGCATCGCGGTCAGCGTGGTGACCGCGACGGCGGCGAACGCGGTGAGCGAGCGTCTCACAGCTTCTCCTGACGTCTTGGGGATGGGGGAGCCGGTGCCTCGCCGGGCCGGTCAGACCTGACCGGTCCTGGCGGCATCGGCACAGCGGAGCACCTGGCCGGCGAGGGGGCGCCGGGAGCGCTGGGCGCGTCGGGTCTCCTCCGCGTGAGCGGCGGAGTCCGTTGCTGCGCGGGGGAGGGCGATCCGCTGTGGACAAAGGGTCCTGACGTTGCGACAGGCACTGTCCGACTCCCTTCCCGACGCACCGATGAGTGGGATCCAAGCAATCGTCTCGGTGTTAAGTCAAGGTGTGAAGAAAGGGGTTGAGGTCAAGCATCCTCTCGAATTCCCGGGCATGGACCGCGCCAATATCGACTCCGCTTCTCGTTAATTAGTAATTAATCTTGACAGGGTTTCGGCCGGGCGCCACAGTCGTCGCCGTGACGTCGCAGGCGCACTCCCGTGCGGCCCGCGTCTCGCTCCCCTCACTCCCCAACCTCTGGGAGAGGCACGTGACTTCATACCCGCCCGTACCCGAGCGCCGGCCTGCCTGGTTCACCCGGCCCGCCCTGGCGGCGGCGATAGCGGTGGTCCTGGCCGCCACCGTGACGCCCTCCGCTCACGCGGGTCCTGCCGTGGACCAGGGTGCGCCCGCGTACTACGACAGTGGTCTCGCTCCGACGCCGTACATGGGCTGGAACACGTACTACGGCCTCGGGGCGCCCACGGAGAAGGAGGTGCGCTCGGTCGCCGACGAACTGGTCGGCAGCGGACTGCGCGACAGCGGCTATGACATCGTGTGGCTGGACGGCGGCTGGCAGGCCGACAACCCCCGTGACGCGCAAGGGAGGCTGACGGCCGACCGGGACCGCTTCCCGTCCGGGGTCCCCGCTCTCGTCTCCTATCTGCACCAGCGCGGTCTGCGTGCCGGCATCTACACCGACGCCGGTACCTACGACGGCGGCAAGAGCTGCGGGCTCGGCAGCCGCGGCCACTACACCGAGGACGCAAAGCAGTTCGCGGCCTGGAAGATCGACGCCATCAAGGTCGACTTCCTGTGCGGCATCGGCGAGAAGCTCGATCCGGGCCCGGCGTTCAAGGAGTTCGGCGACGCGGTCGCCAAGTCCGGCCGCAGGATGCTGCTCAACCTGTGCAACCCGCTCACCGACGACTGGGGGCTGCCGCACACCCCCGAACAGGACGCCCACAACACCTACGCCTACGCCCCGACGATCGCCGACTCCTGGCGCACCGGAACGGACATCGCCTGGGGTACCCCGAGCCCCGGCCAGTGGCCCAACGTACTGCGCAACATGGACGCCAACGCCTGGCATCCCGAGGCGCAGGGACCCGGCCACTACAACGACCCCGACTACCTCATCCCGACGCGCCGCATGGCCGACGGCACGCTGGAGCTGACGGAGGAGGAGTCCACCACCCAGTTCGTGATGTGGGCCGAGATGGCCTCCCCGCTCGTCCTCGGCTCCGACCCGCGCACCCTGTCCGACTCGATGCTCCGCACGCTGCGCAACCCGGAGATCATCGCCGTCGACCAGGACCCGCTGGGCGTGCAGGGCGTCCGCGTGGCCACCGACTCGGTGGGTGACGTCTACAGCAAGGTGCTCTCCGGGCACGGCAACCGTGCGGTCGTGCTGCTCAATCGCTCCGACCGGACGGTCGAACGCACCGTGAACTTCTCCGACGTGGCCCTCGGCGGCGCGGTGAAGGTCCGTGACCTCAGGGCGCGCGCCGACCGCGGCACGCACACCGGGTCGTACACGGTCGAGGTCCCGGCGCACGGCACCGCGTTCCTGAAATTGAGCGCAGAGGACGTCGTGCCCGGTACCGACCTGCACGCTCCGACCTCGGCGAGTCCGGCGATCGTCCGTGACGGCGACACGCTCGGCACGTTCTTCCGCAGCCCCGGCGGCACCCTCGTGCAGCGCACGGACGCGGGCGGCCGGACGCGGACGACGGACCTCGGCGGCCCGGCGCCCGGCAAGATCCTCGGTCAGCCCGCCGCCCACGCCTCCGCCGACGGCCGGATCGACGTCTTCGTGCGCGGTGCCGACTCCCGTGCGTACCGGCGGGTGTTCGCGCACGGCCGCTGGGGTGGCTGGCAGGACCTCGGAGGCAGGCTCACCGACGCCCCGTCCGTGGCCTTCGCCGACCCCGCGCACTGGACGCTGTTCGCGCGCGGCGAGGACGGAAGCGTCGTGCAGCGCGGGGCGGCGTCCGACTGGTCGTCGCTCGGCACGCCGGGGGAGCGTCAGGTGTACGGCAGGCCGTCCGCCGTGGCCGACGCGCAGGGGCGGGTGTACGTCGCGGTGCGCAGCGCGGCGGATGACGTGTGGACGCGCTCGCGCGGCACGGACGGCCAGTGGACGCAGTGGAGTTCGCTCGGCGGCACCGTGAGCGGGAGCCCGACGCTGGTCGCGGTGGGCGACGCCGTGGTGCTGTACGCGCGGGCCGGCGACTACACCCTCTGGCAGCAGCGTTACGAGAACGGCGGCTGGCAGTGGTGGAGCAAGCGGCAGGAGTTCCCGAGCGCGGCGTTCGACGGTGCTCTCGGGGCGGTGGCGGGTCCGGACGGCGTGGTCGACGCGGTGTATCGCGGGGTCGACGGCTCCGTGCATCTGACCCAGTTCAAATAAATTAGTAATTAATCTTGACGTGGTGATCGTGCCACGCGAACCTGGATCCGCCGTGAGCGGGACCCCGGCCGTCAGGAGGGCCGGCCCCGTCGCGCGGATCCGCAGGGAGCATCCCATGACGAACCAACACCCCAGCCGACGGCTCTTCCTCACCGGCCTCGGCGCCGCCGGGACGACGGCACTGCTCAGCGGCTGTGTCACCGCCGGCTCCTCTTCCGGCAAGAGCTCCTCCAAGGGGGGCCCGGTGACCCTCCAGTCCAACCTGTCCGCCCCCCAGGCCAAGGCCGCCATGGAGGACCTGGTCGCCGCCTACGCCAAGAGGGGCTCCGGCAGGGCCGGCCTCAACACAGTGGCCGCCGAGACCTTCCGCACCCAGCTGCCGACCTATCTGACCTCCGCCAACCCGCCGGACGTCTACACCTGGTACCCCGGCTCGGTCGCGGACGCCTACGCGAAGAAGGACCTGCTGCTCGACCTCGGCGAGGTCTGGTCCTCGCCCGAGCTCAAGGGCTACTCCGAGGCCCTGAACTCGCTGTGCACCGCGTCCTCCGGCAAGAAGGTCTTCGTGCCCACCACCTACTACTGGTGGGGCATGTTCTACCGGAAGTCCAACTTCGCCAAGTGGGGCGTCCAGGAGCCCACGAGCTGGGACGAGTTCCTCGATCTGTGCGACAAGCTCAAGTCCAAGGGCGTCGCCCCGATCGGCCTCGGCGCCGGCGGCAACACCGCCTGGGTCGCCTCCGCCTGGTTCGACTACCTGGACATCCGCATCAACGGCGCCGTCTACCACCGGGAACTCCTCGCCGGCAAGCACCGTTTCGACGACCCCGAGGTGCGCAAGGTCTTCGACCGCTGGACGCAGGTGCTGCCGTACTTCGACCCGAACGGCACCGCGGTCGCCTTCCAGGACGCCACCACCTCCCTGCTCAACGGCCGAAGCGGCATGATGCTCATCGGTACCTTCTTCGCCGACGCGGCACCGAAGGACGCACTCGACGACATCGACTTCTTCCGCTTCCCCGTCATCGACAGCAAGGTCCCGCTCGCCGAAGAGGCGCCCACCGACGGCTACTTCGCCAGCGCCCGTACCGGTCGCCGCGACGAGGTCTACGACCTGCTGCGCTACCTCGCCACCGCCGAGGCCCAGGAGATCTACATCAAGGGCTCCTCCGGAACCGTCCTGCCCACCCACCCCGACGCCAAGGACTCCGGGACCCCCCTGGTCAAAAAGGGCCGCAAGCACATAGAGGAAGCGGCGGAGATCACCCAGTTCTTCAACCGCGACTCCAGCGACGCCATGCAGCCCGCGGCCGACACCGCCCTGACCAAGTTCCTCGCCAAGCCCAGGAGCGTCGGTTCGATCCTCACGGACTGGCAGCGCGACGCCGAGAAGATCCGGAACGCGTGACGTGGCCGTCCTGACCGCCCCCGAACGCACCTCCCCGGCCCCGCCCCCGCCTCGCGGCGGGCGGGCCCGGGGGCCCCGGCGCACCCCGCCGATGGTGCTCGTCTTCCTCCTCGTCCCGCTGCTCGCCGAGGCGGTGTGGGTGTTCTGGCCCGCGCTGCAGGGCTTCTACCTCGCCCTCACCAGCTGGGACGGCGTCTCCGCGCCCCGGTTCGTGGGCCTCGGCAACTTCCGGGAGATGGCGCACGACGAGGTCTTCCGTACCGCCGTCGTCGACACCGTGCTGTGGCTCGTCCTGTTCGGCGGCCTCTCGGCGGTCCTCGGCCTGGGGGCCGCGCTCCTCCTCCAGCAGGAACGCCGGGGCGTCGGCTTCTACCGCGCCGCCCTCTTCCTGCCCGTCGTGTTCTCCCTCGTCGCCACCGGCCTCGTCTGGCAGGCCATCTACCAGCCCGACGGCGTCCTCAACCAGCTCCTGCAGTCCTTCGGCCTCGGCAGCCTGCGCCACGCCTGGCTCGCCGACCAGGACACCGCCCTGTACGCGGTCATCGTGCCCGCGCTGTGGCGCCAGGTCGGCTACGTGATGGTCCTCTACCTCGCCGGGCTCAAAGGCATCGACCCCGCCCTGTACGAGGCCGCCAAGGTCGACGGCGCCGGACGCCGGCAGCGATTCCGCCATGTGACGCTGCCTCAGTTGCGCAGCGTCAACGCGGTCGTCCTCTCGGTGATCGTCATCGACTCGCTGCGCTCCTTCGACGTCGTGTGGTCCCTCACCCGGGGCGGCCCCTACCACTCGTCCGAACTGCTGAGCACCTACATGTACTCCACGGCTTTCCAGTCCCTGCGCCTGGGATACGGCTCCGCCCTGGCCGTCGTCATCTTCGTGCTGGCCTTCGGCGTCATCGCCTCCTACCTGGTGCGCGCCTTCCGGGAGGCCGACTGATGGCCGTCTCCGACAACTCCGCCGCTCTGCGCCGGCGCCGCACGGCGACGGCCGGCTTCCACCTCGGCGCGGGCGCCCTCGCCCTCCTGTGGCTGCTGCCCATCGCCCTGGTCCTGGTGACCAGCCTGCGCTCCTTCGACGACATCGCCGCACACGGCCTGGGCAGCCGGCCCCGCTCCTTCACCCTGGACAACTTCAAGCAGGCCTGGGTCGACGGCGGCCAGCAGCGCGCCCTGATCAACAGCCTGCTCGTCACCGTCCCCTGCGTGGTCATCACGCTCGCCCTCGCCGCGATGGCCGCGTTCGTGCTCAGCCGCTACGAGATGCCCTTCCGGCGCTCCCTGCTGCTGCTCATGCTCGGCGGCAATCTGCTCCCCCCGCAGATCCTGCTCATCCCGGTGTCCAAGCTGAGCGAACTGATCGGCGTCTACGACACGTTGCCCGCGCTGATCGGCGTGCAGATCGGCTTCGGCGTCGGCTTCTACGTCTTCGTCCTGCACGGATTCATGCGCGCCATCCCCGTAGAGATCCAGCAGGCCGCCGTCGTCGACGGCGCCGGGCCCTGGCAGATCTTCTGGCGGATCATCCTCCCGCTGACCCGCCCGGCCCTCGCCGCACTCAGCGCCCTGTCCTTCACCTGGATCTTCAACGACCTGCTGTGGGCCATCACCGTGCTGCGCAGCGACACCAAGATGCCCATCACCGCCGCCCTCATCGGACTCCAGGGACAGTACGTGTCCATGTGGAACGTGATCGCCGCCGGATCCGTCATCGCCGCGGCCCCCACCGTGGCCGTCTTCCTCCGCTTCCAGCGCCACTTCGTGGCCGGCCTCAACCTCGGAGCGGTCAAGTGACTCCGTACCAGCGCTGGACCCTGCGCACCGACCGCACCGGCTACACCGTACGACTGTCCGCCGACGGCCCCTGGGCCGAACTCGACGCCTGGGGACCCCACGGCGTCGAGACCGGGCCCTCCGCGCTCGACCGGTCGCACCACACCCACTTCCTCACCCCCGCCGACGTCGCGCCGGCCGAGTATCTGCCGTACGGGCTGCGCCCGTTCACCGGCGCCGATCTCGTCGCGTCCCGGCCGGGCGAGGAGCGGGGCGTGTGGTGGGAGTTCGCGGGCGCCGAGGAGAGCGGGGGCGGTCTGCGGCTCGCGTTCACCGACGAGGTGCTCGGGCTGCGCACGGTCCTGTGCTACGAGGCGGTGCCGGGCACCGATGTGATCCTGCGCTGGACCGAGTTCACGGCCACACACGAGGAACTGCGCCTGGAACGCCTGGACTCGGCCGCCGTCACCGTCCCGGTCACCGGTCCGGCCCGGATCACGTACCTCGCCGGCCAGTGGTCCCAGGAGTTCCAGCACACCCAACTCGACCTGTCGCGGGGCACGTTCAGCATCGGCAGCACCCAAGGCGTGCCCGGCCACGCGTACGCCCCCTGGCTCGCCGTACAGGACGGTCAGGACGGACCGGCGTACGGCGTAGCCCTCGAATGGTCCGGCAACTGGCACATCACCGCGGAGGCCGGGTCCGGCGGGTTCGTCCGCGTCCGAGCCGGCCGCGTCCCGCACGAGGGCGTCGTATACCTCACCCCCGGCGAGACCCTCACCACCCCACGCCTGGCCTGCGCGTTCAGCGCGGAAGGCCTTGACGGGCTGTCCCGTGTCTGGCACCGCTACGAGCGGCACCTCAGCGGTGAGCGGCTGCACCGGCCCCGCAAGGTCCTCTACAACTCCTGGGAGGCCACCGCCTTCGACGTCGACGCGGCCGGGCAGCTGGAGCTCGCGAAGACCGCCGCGGACATCGGCGCCGAACTGTTCGTCGTCGACGACGGCTGGTTCACCGGCCGCGCCGACGACACCGGAGGCCTCGGCGACTGGCACCCCGATCCGGTCGCGTTCCCGGACGGCTTCGGACGGTTCGTCGAAGAAGTACGCGCCCTCGGGCTCGCCTTCGGGCTCTGGATCGAACCGGAGGCCGTGAGCCCCGGCAGCGAGCTGTACGCCGAACACCCCGACTGGGTCTACCGGATCGAGGACCGGCCCGCCCGCCTGGTCCGCAACCAGCTCCTGCTCGACCTCGGGCGCGACGACGTCCAGGACTTCGTCATCGGCACCCTGGACCGGCTGCTCACCGCGTACGACATCTCGTACCTCAAGTGGGACATGAACCGGCCGCCCACCGAACGCGGCCGACCCGGCGCCGGGCCCGCCGACCGGCTCGACCTCGACGGCCGGCACGTGGCCGGCTACCTGCGTGTCCTCGACCACCTGCGCACCGTGCACCCGCACGTCACTGTCGAGGGCTGCGCGGGCGGCGGCGCACGGACCGACCACGCCACCCTGGCCCGCACGGACGTGCTGTGGCCCAGCGACAACACCGCGCCCCTGGACCGGCTCGCCATCCAGTACGGCTTCCTGCACGCCCACGCCCCGCATGTGATGAGCTCCTGGGTGACCGACGCCCCCGGCGTCTTCGACCCCCGGCCGCGCAGCCTCGCCTTCCGTTTCGTGAACGCCATGTGCGGCGTCCTCGGCATCGGCGCCGACCTGCGCCGGTGGGACGCCGGCCGGCGCGCCGAGGCCGCCCGCTGGATCGCCCGCTACAAGGACGTACGGGACGTCGTCCACCACGGCGAGGCACGGCTGCTGGGCAGCCCGCGCGAGCCCACGTGCGGCGTGCAGTACGACGGGACCGACGGCCGCACCGTCGTGGCCGCCCTGAGCACCGGCCCGCTGGACGGAGCCCCGCTCCTCCCCGGACGGCCGGCCCGGCTCCGGCTGCGCGGACTCGACCCCGCCGCCACCTACCAGGACGCCGCGACGGGGACCGCGTACAGCGGCGCCCATCTGCTCCACCACGGCCTGCCGTTCGCGTGGAGCGCCGCGCACGACGCGGAACTGGTGGTGCTGACACGGCAGTAGAGAGCCGCGGACCGGCATATGTTCACCCCACACGCATCAGCCCACCGAAGGAGCCCAACCACCCGATGGAACAGTCCCGCCGCACCGGTGACCGCTTCACCGGCCGCACGGCCGTGGTCACCGGCGCCGCCTCCGGCATCGGCGCCGCCGCAGCCGAACGCCTCGCCCAGGAGGGAGCCGCCGTCGTCCTCGCGGACGTCGCCGAGGAGCGCGGCACGGCGGTAGCCGAACGGATCGCCGCGCACGGCGGCCGGGCCCGCTTCGTCACCGCCGACGTCTCGGCCGAAGGGGACTGGCAGCGGATCGCGTCCGCCGCACACGACATCGGCCCCGTGGACCTGCTCGTCAGCAACGCCTACACCGTCGAGGTCGCCCCGGCGCACGAGCTGACCCTGGAGTCCTGGCGCCGGCAGCTCGACGTCAACCTCACCGCCGCCTTCCTCGGCTTCAAGGCCGTCCTGCCCGACCTGCGCGCCCGCCGCGGAGCCGTCGTGCTCACCTCGTCCGTCCACGCCCACAGAGGCATCCCGGGCCACCCCGCCTACGCCGCGTCCAAGGGCGCGCTGCTGTCCCTGTGCGGACAACTCGCCGTCGACTACGGGCCCGAGGTACGGGTCAACGCCGTCGTGCCCGGTCCGGTCCTGACGGCCGCCTGGGACCGGGTGTCCGCCCAGGACCGGGAGCGCAGCGTCGCCGAGACCGCGGCAGGCCGCTTCGGCACCCCCGAGGAGGTGGCCGCGGCGATCGCCTTCCTCGGCTCCGACGAGGCCTCCTTCATCACCGGCACGAGTCTCCTCGTGGACGGCGGCTGGAGCGTCGTCAAGGCGTCGGCATGACCCCCGCGCCCCTCTCGCAGCAGAAAGGCAGTACGACATGACGCCCTACGCCCGCCGCGGCGTGCACGGCCAGACCGTGGAAGCCCTCGCCCGCCGCATCCTCGGCGGCGACATCCCCGAGGGGGCCACACTCGACCTGGTGGCGCTGCAGAGCGAGCTGGACGTGAGCCTCACCGCCCTGCGCGAGTCCCTGAAGGTTCTCGCGGCCAAGGGAATGGTCGACGCCCGCCAGAAGCGCGGCACCTTCGTGCGCCCCCGCGCCGACTGGAACCTGCTCGACGCCGACGTGCTGCGCTGGCAGTTCGAGGGCGGCAGCACCACGGAGTCGGACCGGGCGCTGCTGTGCAACCTCGCCGAGGTCCGGGCCATCATCGAACCGGCCGCCGCCCGCCTCGCCGCCCAGCGGCGCACCGACGCCGACCTCGCCGCCCTGGAAGGCGCCCTGGAGGCGATGGGAGAGGAGGACGCCGACGCCGCACACGCCGTCGACGCCGACCTCGCCTTCCACCGCGCCCTGCTCGCCGCCACCCACAACGAACTCCTCGAACGCATGGAGATGGTGCTCGAGTCCGGCCTCGCCCATCGCGACCGGATCGTGCACAGCTCCCCGCACAGCGAGGACCCCGTGCCGGCCCACCGCGCCGTCCTGGACGCCGTGCGCGCCGGCGATCCACAAGCAGCCGAGGCCGCCATGCGGGCCCTGCTCGACCAGGCCGGACGCGACCTGGACCGCATCGGCCGGCCCGACGAGACGGAAGGCTTCCGCACCCCGTGAAGATCACCCGCATCGAGACCTTCCTCGTCCCGCCGCGCTGGCTGTTCTGCCGCGTCGAGACCGACGACGGCGTCGTCGGCTGGGGCGAACCCGTCGTCGAGGGACGCGCCGAAGTCGTCCGGGCCGCCGTCGACGTGCTGGCCGAACACCTCCTCGGCCAGGACCCCCTGCGCATCCAGGACCACTGGCAGGTACTCACCAAGGGCGGCTTCTACCGTGGTGGCCCGGTCCTGTCCAGCGCCGTCGCCGGCCTCGACCAGGCCCTGTGGGACATCGCGGGCAAGACCTACGGCGCCCCCGTGCACGCCCTGCTGGGCGGCCCCGTACGCGACCGGGTCCGGGTCTACGCCTGGGTCGGCGGCGACGAACCCGCCGAGCTCACCGAGCAGATAGCCGCCCAGGTGGAGGCCGGCTTCACCGCGGTGAAGATGAACGCGGCCGGACGCACCGCACCGATCGCCACGGCCGCCGAGACCGCGGCCGTCGTCGCCCGCGTGGCCGCCGCCCGCGAGGCCCTCGGACCCGACCGCGACGTCGCCGTCGACTTCCACGGCCGGTTCACCGCCGCCACCTCCCGCCGCGTCCTCGTCGAACTCGCCCCGCTCCACCCCCTGTTCGCGGAGGAGCCCGTCCTCCCCGAGCACAGTGGACTGCTGCCGGGCCTCGTCGCCGCCAGCCCGGTGCCCCTGGCCACCGGCGAACGCCTCTACGGGCGCGGCGAGTTCCTCCCCGTCCTCGCCGCGGGCATCGCCGTCGCCCAGCCCGATCTCTCGCACGCCGGCGGCATCTCCGAGGTCCACCGCATCGCCTCGCTCGCCGAGACCTACGGCGCCCAGCTGGCCCCGCACTGCCCGCTCGGCCCGATCGCCCTGGCGGCAAGCCTCCAGGTCGCCTTCGCCACCCCCAACTTCCTGATCCAGGAACAGAGCCGGGGCATCCACTACAACAAGGACGCCGATCTCCTGTCCTACGTGGTCGACCCCGAACCGTTCCGCTTCGTCGCCGGACACGCGCCCCGCTGCGACGCACCCGGCCTGGGCATCACCGTCGACGAGGCCGCCGTACGCGCCGCCGACCGCTCCGGCCACAGCTGGCGCAACCCGGTGTGGCGGCACTCCGACGGATCCTTCGCGGAGTGGTGAGATGCCCCTCGACATCCTCACCGACCCGGCACACGGCGGCCGTTGGACATCGCTGAGGTCAGGCTCCAGGGAATGGCTGTGGCGGCGCGAGGATCCGCGGCGCGCGGACGTGGCACCGGGCGACGCCTTCGTCGACGCCGGAGGACTGGAGGAGTGCGTGCCCACCGTCCGCGGCACGCCGGACCACGGCGACGCCTGGTCACGCCCCTGGACGCGCGACAAGCACGGCACCCAGAGCGTGACCTGCGAGCGGTTCGCACTGACCCGGACCATCCGCCGCACCGCCGACGGCGCCGAGGCCGACTACCTCCTCACCGCCGACCCCGGCCGCCGCTTCCTCTGGGCGGCACACGCCCTGCTCGACCTCTCCGAGCGGGCGACCCTGCACCTGCGCGAAGGAGCGCACACCCGCCTCTACCCCGACCCGGCCCCGTGCACGGAGGGCACCTGGCCCGCACCGGGCGGAGTCCGCCTGGACCGCGTGGGACCCGACGACGGCACCGCGGTCGGAGCGGTCGTCGACACCGACCGCGCTTGCGTGCACGACGACGATGACCGGCTGGGCCTGACCGTGGAGGCCGACGGGCAGCCGCTGTCGACGGCCCTGTGGCGCAACCTCGGCGGCTTCCCCGCACACCACCCCTACCGCAGTACCGGCGTGGAACCGATGCTCGGCCGCGTCTTCGACCTCGCCGAAGCCGGCCACGGCGAGGCGGCCGTCGTCCCCGCGTCCGGCGAGGTGCGCTGGCGACTCACGCTGACCGACCGCTGCCACTGCCCCTGACAGCTCGTGCGCGGCCGCGCGGGCGTGCTCACACCGAACCCGTACCGAGGGGAAACCGAGAATCATGGACCTGCGAGCGGCTCTGACCGCCCACCGACTCCTCGCCATCGTGCGCAAGGACGACCCCGACGCGGCGCTTCGCACCGTACTCGCACTGGCCGACGAGGGCATCGAACTCATCGAGGTGTCACTCACGGGCCGCAGCGCCCTGAGCGTGATCGAACGGGCCCGGCAGGCCCTCGGCCCCGCACACCGCCTCGGCGCCGGCACCGTCCTCACCGCCGCCGACGCCCGGGCCGCCCGCGACGCCGGCGCCGACTTCGCCGTCACCCCGGCGCTGGGCGAAGGCGTCGGCGCGGCGATCGAGGCGGGCATGCCGGTGCTGGCAGGAGTGATGACGCCGACCGACATCGTGGCCGCACGCGGCCTCGGCGCCGCCGCACTGAAGATCTTCCCCGCCGCCCAGGCCGGCGGCCCCGCCTACCTCGAAGCCCTGCGCGGCCCCTTCCCGAACGAGCCGTTCGTGCCCGTGGGCGGGGTCGACGAGGTCGCTGCACGCGCCTACCTGGCCGCCGGGGCGATCGCGGTCGGTGTCGGCTCACCCCTCGTCGGCGCCGCCGCCGACGGCGAACTCTCCGGCCTGCGCGTCCGCGCCCGCGCCTTCCGCGCAATCGCCGAGGAGGTCACGCCGTGATCGAGACCCTCCGCCCCGACCGGCTCGAACTCGGCGAAGGGATCCGCTGGACCGGCGAGGGCATCGTGCTCGTCGACATCCTCGAAGGCCGGCTGCTCGCAGCCCCCGACGAGCCGACCGCGCCGCTGCGGCAACTCGCCCGGCTGCCCATGCCGCTGGGCGCGGTGGCACCCGTCGCCGGCCGGCCCGGCACCTGGATCGGCGCCGCGGGCACCGGGATCTGCCTGCTCACCACCGACGGAATCAGCACATGGCTGGCCCGGCCCGAGACGGACGCCCCCGTGCCCATGCGCATGAACGACGCGACCGCCGATCCCGCAGGCCGGTTCTGGGCGGGCAGCATGGCCTACGCCCAGCACGAGGGCGCCGGTTCGCTCTACCGGGTCGACCACGACGGCACGGTGACCCGTGTCATCGAGGGCATCACCGTGCCCAACGGGCCCGCCTTCACACCCGACGGCGCCACCCTGTACCTCGCCGACAGCGCCCGGGGAGTCGTCCGCCGCCACGAGGTCGACCCGGCCACCGGTGAACTCGGCGCGGCCCGGACGTTCGTCACCGTGGCCGACGGCAGCCCCGACGGCATGGCGGTCGACCACGAGGGCGGCGTCTGGATCGCCGTATGGGGTACCGGCACCGTACGTCGCTACCTGCCGGACGGCAGAGTGGAGCGCACCCTGCGGCTGCCCGCGCGTCAGCCCGCCGGGGTGTGCCTGCAAGGAGACCTGCTGCACATCACCTCGGCCCGCGTGGGCCTCACCGACCCCGGACCCCAGGACGGTGCCCTGTTCACCGTGCACGTCGACGTGCCGGGACCGCCGGCGGCCGCCTACCGGCCGGCCGGACAGAGCGCATGACCGGCCCCTGGCGTCCCGCCGACGGACCCGTGGTGTGTATCGGCGAGACCATGGCCGCCCTGGCACCGACGCCACCCCGGCCGCTCGACACCGCCGACGACCTGCGGCTGTCGGTGGCCGGAGCGGAGTCCAACGTGGCCATGTACCTGGCCGACCTGGGCCGTCCGGTCTCCTGGCTGTCGGCGCTCGGTGACGACGCGTTCGGCCGGCGTGTGCGTGCCGCGGTCGCCGCCGCCGGCGTCGACGTCACCGGGGTACGCACCGACCCGGACCGCCCCACCGGCCTGCTCGTCAAGGACCCAGGACCCGCACGTACCCGCGTCCACTACTACCGGACCGGCTCGGCCGCCTCCGCCCTCGGCCCCGAAACCCTGGACGACGAGCGGCTGCGAACGGCATCCCTGCTGCACCTCACCGGAGTCACCCCGGCACTGTCCCCCTCCTGCCGCACCCTGGTGGAAAGCGCCCTCGACGACCGGGCGGGCGCACGACCGTACGCCGTCAGCTTCGACGTCAACCACCGCCCCGCGCTCTGGCACGACGACGGCGCCGCACCCGTGCTGCGTGAACTCGCCGACCGCGCCGACATCGCCTTCGTCGGTCTCGACGAGGCACAGGACCTCTGGGGTGCCCACCTCGAAACGGGCGACGTGCGGCGGTTGTTGAGGCGTCCGCGCATCCTCGTCGTCAAGGACGGCGCGCGATCCGCCACCGCTTTCGCCGACGGGGACTCGTGCACGGTACCGGCCCTGCGCACCAACGTCGTGGAGCCCGTCGGCGCCGGCGACGCCTTCGCCGCGGGGTTCCTCGCCGGACTGCTGAACGGCCAGGACCTGCGTCGCGCCCTGCGGCTCGGCCACATCACCGCCTCGTCCGCACTGCGGGTGACCGCGGACCGCGGTGCGCTGCCCGACGCGGCCACCATCGCCCGGCTGCTGGGGCGCAGCGACGAGGACTGGGCGGACGGCGGGTGAGGAACCGGACAGCCCCGCCCGGCCGGGCGACGGCCGTTCGGCGGCGAACCCGTCCCCGACCGCGCCAAGCCGCCCCGGCCGGTCAGACGGTGCCGCTCTCCCACCACCAGGGAGGGGTACTGGACGCGGCTGTCGACGTGCTGCCAGGAGTGCGTGTAGGCCTCGAGCCCGGAGAATCCGCAGGTCTCGGCGATCCTGTAGACCTGGAGGGTGGTGTGCCCGGACACCACGATGTCCGAGGCGACGCCGTAGCAGTGCATGCTGTTGGACGCACCGCCCACCGACGCGTTGTAGGCGGTGCTGCGGAAGCCCGAGTTGACGGTGATCGCGCTGTCGCCGGCCTTCTTGCGCACCGCCTCCAGCTTGTACATCAGGCGGCGCACGTTCTCCTTGACCGCGGCCGAACCCACCTTTCCGCCGCCGAATCCGGTGCCGTCGTGGGAGTAGAACTCGCTCCACTCGAAGTGCGCGGTCGAACCGTCGCCGCTCTCCAGGCTGTTGAGCACGCTCTGGGTCTGCGGGCCGACGACGCCGTCGGCGGAGAGGCCGTACGCCGACTGGAACCGTCTGACCGCGTCCGCCGTCGCCGGGCCGAAACTGCCGTCCCAGGCGACGTAGGTCTGCTGGGCGCTCGCTGCCGCCCAGCCGCCTACGCGTATCTGCAGCTCCGTCACATCGGCACCTGATGCGCCCTGTTGGAGGGTACGCGTCCAGCCGTACGCCGCGGCCCGGCCCGCCGAGCCGAGAGTGAAGGCCGCGGCGAGACCGGCCGCGGTCGTCAGGCCCGCCGCGCCGCGGAGCAGGGTGCGGCGGTCGACGCTCGAAGCGTGGGTGTGTGGCGTGTTCATGGATCTGTCTCCTCTGCTGGGTTCCGGGCACGGACGGTTCTGTACGGAGGAACAGGCGCAGTTGCGTGGCGGGGACTGGTCCAGGACGACCGCGGCGGTGACGACCGAGGGTGCGGCAAAGGCTTGGCCGAGGCGACGATCGACCATCGACTTCTCAGCGGGAGGGGCTGACGCGCGTAAACAGTAGAAGGCGACAGTCGTGGTGGCAACGGTGCGGGTGTGGGGGACGCGGCGTCCGCGGACGAGCCGCAAACCGGTCTCGGGCTCGTCGACGAACCGGTTAATCGCGAGGGAACTCTTGGTCATGGGATTCTCTGGACTGCCGTTCGAGCGGAAGCGGTGTCCTAGCATGAGGCGATCGCGAACGGCACGACCCGGGGGAGGCCCGGAATGCTCCTTTCCGGCCTCGGCCGGCGGTCGCGCTCCGTGTGGGCGGTGACCGGTCTCGTCGCCGTACTCGCCCTGCTGGGAACCGTGGCCCTGACGCTCAGAGCCGCCCCGGTCCGAACCAGCGCGGACGGACTGCCCCACATCACCGTCCAGGTCTCGACCGGTGCCTGCGGCCGGGGTTGGGACGAGCCCGTGGCCGGCGTCCAGGTCTTCGACCTGGACAACACCTCCGACGAGGCCACCGAGGTGTATCTGGAGGACCCGAAGAGCCAGGCGGTGTTCGGCGACTCGGAAGGCATCGGCCCGGGTACGACACGGCAGTTGACCGTCCGCCTGGGCAAGGGCTCGTACGCCTTCAAGTGCGTTCCCGACGACGCCGACGCGGTCACCGGCCCCACCGTCCGCGTCACCGAAGGGCGACCGGGACCGGCCGCGGCCCCGGTCACCGAGCACGACCTGATCCCTCCGGCGATCGGTTACCAGAAATGGGTCGGCCGCGGCCTGGACGAGGTCGTACGGCTCACCGGCCGACTGCGGGACGCGATCGACCGCGGAGACCTCGCCGGGGCCCGCACGGCGTGGCTGCCGGCGCACCTGGAGTACGAGCGGCTCGGCGCGGCGTACGACGCCTTCGGCGACGCGGACGCCCACATCAACGGCTCCGACGCGGGGCTGCCCGGCGGCGTGCACGACAAGGAGTTCGCCGGCTTCCACCGCGTCGAGTACGGGTTGTGGCACGGCGGGACCGCCCGGTCCCTGCGGGCACCTGCGGCGGCACTGGTGAAGGCCGTTTCGGTGCTGCGCGGCGACTGGGCGCAGGCCCGTATGGACCCGGGGCAACTGGGCCTGCGCGCGCACGAGATCCTGGAGAACACCGTGCAGTTCGAGCTGACGGGACGGACCGACTACGGCAGCGGCAGCAATCTGGCCACCGCCCGTGCCAACGTCGACGGCACCCGTGAGGTGCTGTCCCGGCTGAGGCCGGTGCTCGCCACCCGCTACGCAGACCTGCCCGGCCTGGAAAGGGAGTTGAATCACGCCCAGCACACCCTCGACGCCTTCCACGGCAACAGTGCCTGGACCCCCTTGGGGCGACTCTCCCGTACGCAGCGCGAGAGCGTGAACGCGGTCCTGGGCGATCTGGTGGAACGGCTCGCGTCGGTGGCGACCGTGTGCGATCCGCGGAGGACGGTGTGAGCGCGTCCGGCGAGGAGACGGGCGGTGTGGGCCGGCGCGGCTTCCTGCGCGGCGCGGCCCTCGCGGGCGCCGGGCTCGCCGCGGGCGGTGCGGCCGCGCCCGGTGCTCCATCGGCCTCGGCCGATACGCCTGCCGGCCGGACGTCCCCCGCTCCCTTCCACGGCGTTCACCAGCGGTCGGCCATCGCGACCCCGCGCCGCGTCACGGTGTTCGCCGCGCTCGACGTGACCGCCGACAACCGCTCCGGACTGACGGACCTGCTGCGCACGCTCACCGAGCGGGCCCGCTTCCTCACCTCGGGTGGGACACCGTCGCCGGTGGGCATCACCGGCCCGCCCGCCGACTCGGGTGTCCTCGGCGACCGGCTGCCCGCCGGGGAGCTCGCGGTGACGTTCGGCGTCGGCGCGTCCCTCTTCGACGACCGGTTCGGGCTGGCCGCGCGCCAACCGCGCCGGCTGACCACCATGCCGTCCTTCCCGGACGACGACCTGCGGCCCGACTGGTGCCACGGGGACCTCAGCCTCCAACTGCACGCCGACGACACCGACACGGTGCTGCACGCGCTGCGCGACATCGCGCGGCACACCCGGGGCGGCATGCAGATGCGCTGGCGGCTGGACGGCTTCTCCAGCCCGCCCCGGCCGTCCGGTACACCGCGCAACCTGATGGGCTTCAAGGACGGCACCGGCAACCCGGACGCCGCCGACACCCGTGAGATGAAGCACCTGGTGTGGGTGGGCGCCGGGACGGGCGAGCCGGACTGGGCGGTCGGCGGCAGCTACCAGGTGGTCCGGCTCATCCGCATGCTCGTGGAGTTCTGGGACCGTGTCTCGCTCAGCGAGCAGGAGCGGATGTTCGGCCGCGCGCGTGTGTCCGGCGCACCGCTGGACGGCAACTCCGAGCAGGACACGCCGAATTACGCCGACGACCCCAAAGGTGACGTCATCCCGCTGGACGCCCACATACGGCTCGCCAACCCGCGCACCCAGGCCACCACCGGGCAGCGGATCCTGCGCCGCCCCTACAACTACGACCGCGGTCTGGACGCCAACGGAAACCTCGACATGGGACTGCTGTTCTGCTGCTACCAGCAGGACGTGGCCCGGCAGTTCGAGACCGTGCAGAAGCGGCTGGCGGGGGAGCCGCTCACGGATTACATCAAGCCCTTCGGGGGCGGCTACTTCTTCGCCGTGCCCGGCGTACGGGACGAGACGGACTGGTACGGCCGAGCCCTGCTCGCCTGAACCTGTCTGAACTGCTTGCTCACCCGATCGGTCAACACGCGGTCAAGATCTGCCCCAGGTTCCCTGACCCGGTGTTCACTCCTACGCCATGATGACTCCGCCGAAGGGCCGCACGCCTGGCGGAGCCTCCTGGCCGTAACGACGCAACAGCACTCGCGTTCACGAGGGGTGGAAGAGCATGGCCAGCAGGGGTAGACGAGCAACTGTGCGCACCGCGGGGGCGTTGGCCGGCGCCGCCGTGCTGACCGTTCTCGGTGGGGCGGCCCCCACGTGGGCGGCGCCCGCATGGATTCCCGGTCACCCGTTCACGGCCACGCCGATCAAGCACGTGGTCGTGCTCTTCGACGAGAACGTCTCCTTCGACCACTACTTCGCCACCTACCCGAAGGCCGCCAACACCGACGGCACGAAGTTCACGGCGTCGAGCGGGACCCCGAAGGACGTCGACACCCTCGCGCACGCCGGTCTTCTGACGACGAATCCGAACCAGTACGCGCCCAAGCGGCTCACGCCGGCGCAGGCCATGACCTGCGACCAGAACCACGGCTACGGCGCCGAGCAGTACGCGGCCAACGGCGGCAAGGCCGACCAGTACGTGCAGAACACCGAGGTCGACACGTGCTCCGGCGGCCTGTTCGGCGAGCCCGGCCTGGTCATGGACTACTACGACGGCAACACCGTCACGGCGCTGTGGAACTACGCCCAGCAGTACTCCCTGAACGACCGGTCCTACAGCTCGGTCTACGGCCCCTCCACGCCCGGCGCGCTGAACCTGGTCTCCGGTCAGACCCACGGCGTCGTCTCCGTGGACCCGACCTCCGGCACGGAGAACCCCAAGCAGACCTCCACGCCGGACCCCTACACGGTCAAGTCCCCGGACGCCAAGGGTGTCGGCACGGTCATCAACGACCCGGACCCGGCCTTCGACGACTGCTCCGGCAAGAACCACACGAGCAGCAACGCGCTCGCCGTGATGCGGGGCAAGAACATCGGTGACCTGCTCAACACGAAGCACGTCAGCTGGGGCTGGTTCCAGGGCGGATTCCGTCCGACCACCGCATGGGACGGGCAGCAGGGCCACTACGCCAAGTGCGACGCGGCGCACACCAACGTCGGCGGCGCGTCCGTGGTCGACTACAGCCCGCACCACTCGCCGTTCGAGTACTACAAGTCGACGTCCAACCCGCACCACCTGCCGCCCAGGACCGTCGACGAGATCGGTCACGACGGCCAGGCCAACCACGACTACGACCTGACCGACTTCGGCGCCGCCCTCAAGGCGGGCAAGCTTCCGGCCGTCAGCTTCGTCAAGGCACCCGAGTATCAGGACGGCCACGCCGCCTACTCGGACCCGGTCGACGAGCAGCACTTCCTCGTCGACCAGATCAACGCCGTCCAGAGCTCCCCGCAGTGGAAGTCCACCGCGGTCGTCATCGCGTACGACGACTCCGACGGCTGGTACGACCACGCCTCCGTCGCCCCGCGCAACGGCTCCACGGACACCGCTCTCGGCTCCAACGGCAAGGCCACCGACAGCCCCGCCTGCCAGAACGGCCCCCAGGCGTCCGGCGGCTACGCCGACCGCTGCGGCCCGGGCACCCGGCAGCCGCTGCTCGTCGTCTCGCCGTACAGCAAGGTCGACAAGGTCGACCACCATCTGACCGACCAGGCGTCCATCACCCGCTTCATCGAGGACAACTGGCGCACCGGCCGCGTCGGCGACCACTCCTTCGACGCCACGGCCGGCTCGCTGACGGGCATGTTCGACTTCCGGCACCCGAACGACAAGCAGGTGCTGCTGAACGCGGACGGCTCCATCAAGTCCGTCGGCCCGATCAAGAACGTCGCAGCGGTGGCCACCAGCATCACCCGGGGTCCGGCCATGCAGAACACCGCCGCCACCTCGGACAGCTCGGCCTTCCCCGCCCTCCCGTTGAGCCTCGGCGTGGGCGCCCTCCTCGCGGCCGGCGCGACGGGTACGTACCTCGCCCTCCGTCGCAAGCAGCACACCACGGCCTGACATCACGCACGTGATCGGAGCGGCGCGGTCGTCGAGACCGCGCCGCTCCGGGTTTCCGCCGCGTCGGCCGGTGCGGGCTGTTACTCACGTGCGGGTGAAAGCGAGGCCGCCAGCGGGGTGGCGCGAGCGGGCGAACTGTTGCCGCAGGCACGTATCACCAGGAGCTAAATGCCCCAAACTGTCCCTGACCGGATGTTCGACCTTATACATGGCCATTGCGGTCGTGTGTAACAGAAATATGGTGAATCTGTAACGGCGTGTGCATTTCTTTCGTAAGGCGGGGTGTGGGCTGGAGGGTGTGCGTGTGCGGCCGACCGGTCGCCGAACCACCCAACGCACCTGGCGGGCCCACGGTTTCACTGCCGCGGCAGCGGCCACGGTGTGCACCAGCCCTTGTAAAGGGGGACCTTCGTGTCCGTTTCTGCATCCGTCCGTCGTCTGACCGCAGCTGCCGGAGTGGCTGCCGCCGTGGTGGGCACGGCCGCGCTGCCGGCCGCGGCCGCCGACCACCACCCCGGTCGCACCCACTACAGCGCGGTGTACATCAGCGACGTCCAGCACGACTTCCAGGGCCGGTACGACCGGTCCAACCGCTCGCTGAACAGGGAGTGGGTGGACATCACCAACAAGGGCAGGTGGGGTGTGGACCTGGACGGCTGGACCCTGTCGGACGAAGACGGCCACACCTACACCTTCCGCAACGTCCGGCTCGACAGCCGTGAGACCGTCCGCGTGCACACCGGCTTCGGCCGCGACACCCGGGACGAGGTCTTCTGGGACCGCCGCGCCTCCGTGTGGGACAGCGGCCGCGACACCGCGACGCTGCGCGACGACCGCGGCCGCTTCATCGACGACGTCTCCTGGGGCGGCTACCGCCGCGGCGGTTACCACCACTGAGTCACCGGGCGCCGGCCGTCATCACCGGCACCCGACGGTCGGACGGCGCTCTACTCCCGGGGAGCGCCGTCTTCCAAGTGACGTGAGACGCACAGCCGTTGAGGACCCGCCAACGCCTGGTGCGCTGGGGCTCGGGGGAGTACCTCGGCGGCTGTGAACCGGGGGCCGTCCGTGCGTGCGGACGGCCCCCACCTGGCACGCCACCCGGCGAGCGGGCTCCAGTGACGACACGTGGACGCGTTCGTGGACGGGTACTTTCGAGGTGCGGGCGCACGCGCCTGACTCGCTTGCCCACGAGGCCCGCCAAACCCGGCTCAACAGCCCCCTCGTCACCGGCGGGCACCGGCGGACACCTGTTGACAGGAAGCGGCGGAAGGTACATGCATGCTGCTCCGGGCGAGATCCTGGTTATGGCTCCGTCTTCCAGGCAGCTCAGGGCCTGCATGGCTTCGCGTTCGACGCAGGTACTTGCTGGGTCAAGTAGAGGGCCAGTTTGGTTGATGTGTCAAGGAGATAAAGTGTGAGGCATGGCCCCCCGAGAGCAGACTCTTCGCCCCCTGAACGCCACCGAAGAAGCGTTGGTGCGCGCGTTGGGCGATGTCATGACGGGCTTGCCCCGCGCGGTCGACGCGGACATGGTCCGTGACGGAGGGCTGCGGCTCTCCGAGTACACCCCCCTGATGTTCCTGTCCGAGGCTCCCGGCAGCCGTATGCGGATGAGGGAGCTCGCCGAGGTCTGCAACCTCACGCTCAGCGGGATGACCCGGGTCGTCATCCGCCTGGAGAACCAGGGATACGTCGAGCGGGTCCGGTGCGCCGAGGACCTGCGCGGCTGGAACGCCGTCCTCACCGAGGACGGCCTCGCCCGCCTGAAGGAGGCATGGCCGGCGCATATGGCCAGCGTGCGGCGACGCATCCTCGACCACCTCGCCGGCTACGACCTCGCCCAACTCGCAACAGCCTTGCAGCGCATCGCGAACGCGTGCTGACGGCGAGGCGAGGGGTCGCGGTGCTGTGAGCTGGCCAGCGCCGGATCAGGGGTGTGCTGTGGATCCGAGTGCGGGAGGCGCTCCCGGCCGGGGCTTCGCACTTCGGACACCCGGTTCCTTCCACTGCGATTGCTGCTGAGGTTCTGCGAGCTGCGACCTGAGGATTCGTGATCACCTTCGAGGCCCTCGCGGATCTCTCGCAACCTGGACCGACAATTTTTCTCGTCTTGACAGATTTTTCTTTCGGTCAGATGCTGGAATGGTTCCCGGCGCAGTCGCCTACGGCGCGCCGAGCCCCTTCAGCGAGGAGACTGACGTGTCCGGATCCACCTCGATCGCCCCTGACGACGGGCCGATCACGACTGGCGGTCGCCGGCTGTGGTTGCCGGGCCTCGCATTCGCCGCGGGAGGCGCTGTCGCCGCGACCGTGATTGCCGCCGCGGCGGACGCCGCCGGCGTCTCGCTCGAGATTGCCGGTGAGGCCATTCCGCTGCTGGGCTTCGCGCAGCTCGCGTTCGTGTTCTCGGTGGTGGGCATCGCGCTGGCAGCCGCTTTCCGGCGGTGGTCGGGTCGACCCGCTCGGGCGTTCGTCCGGACAGCGGTCGTACTGGTGGCGGTGTCTTTCCTGCCCGACCTTCTGGCTTCCGATGTCGACGCCGCCACGCGGGTGACGCTGATCCTCACTCATATCGCGGTCGCTGTCGTCGTCATTCCGGGGCTCAGCGCCCGGCTGCGGTAGCTGTCGCCTCCATCGCGGAAGACGGGCTCACCGAGTACTGACCGGGGCCTCCCGGCCGGGCGGCGCGTCGCCGGCTCGAGTATGGACGCCGAGGTCCGGTTCGCCACGGCGACCGACCATGCCCACGTCGCTCGGCCACCGTACGGGCCTCCGGCTCCTGCCGGGCCGGCACGCTCACCCCGGGCGGCACTCACCCGAAAACCGTGTGGTCCGGCATGCCGATGCCCAAGGCCCGGGGCGCTGACACGACCGGTGCCGGCCGTCAGGGCGACGGTGGCCGTTGCCCCCGGAAGGCGATGGTGCCCGGCCGGACGAAGCCGGCCGGGCGTGTGCGGGGGAGCCTCAGGAGGGCAGGGTCCAGTTCTGGTTGGCCGCTCCGGTGCACGACCAGATCTGGAGCCGGGTGCCGTTGGCCGAGCTGGGGCCGGTGGCGTCGAGGCACTTGCCGGAGTTCGGGTTGACCAGGGAGCCGTTGGCCCCCGGCTGCCAGACCTGCGCACCCGTGCCGTTGCAGTCGTAGAGTTGAATCTTGGTGCCGTTGGCGGTACTGGCCGCGGTGACGTCCATGCACTTGCCGAGCGCGGTGAGCGTGCCGTCGCTGCCGACCGTCCAGTTCTGTGCGTTGGTTCCGTTGCAGTCGTAGAGCTGCACTGCCGTCCCGTTGGCCGGGTTGGCGCCGGCGACGTCCACACACTTGCCGCCGTAACCGTGGATCGGGCCGGTGGCGGTGGGCGGCGGGGTGATCGGGCCGCTCTGTCCGGCTGCCCACTTGATCTCCTGCAGAAGGAGTTGGTTCTGCTGGGCACTCCCGAACGTCGACGACAGCGCGGTGTTGGTGTCGTAATTCATCGCGTTGTGGCCGAAGTTGTTGTAGACCATCTTGTAGTTGCGGTTGGACCACACGATCGGGTAATAGCCGCTGTACCAGGTCTGGTTCGGGTCGGTGCCGATCGGGAACGTGGACTGGTCCATCGACGCAAGGATGTCGATGGCGGGGTTCTGGCGCAGGTCGTTCTGCCAGCTGTACCACTCGCTGACCGAAGACGCGATGGTGGCCGGCAGGCCCGCGGTCGCCGCGTGGCCCGGGTCCTCGATCTTCAGTGTTTCCGCGGTCGGGCCCCAGGTGTTGCTCTTGAAGGTGCCGGTGCCCAGGAACGTGTTGTGGTACCAGGGCCAGTCACTCGTGTTGTCGTTGTACGCCGAGACGTGGAAGCCGATGAAGCCGCCGCCGCCCGCCATGTACGTCTGGAAGGCGGACTGTTGCGCCGCCGTGTGCGGGTAGTTGTCGAGGAACATCACCACCTGGTAGTTGGCCAGGTTCGCGGAATTGAGCTGGTTCCAGTCCGTGGTGGACGTGTACGTGAACCCGTTCTGCGAACCGGCCTGGGGGAACCACGCGTTGGCCTCGTGGTCGAAACTGATGTGGGCTGCGTCGTAGGTGCCGTCGTAGAAGGCGAGCACCTTGAAGGGGGTGGCGGCCTGGGCGCTGTGCGCGGGCCCCGCCTGGAAGCCGAGTACGACGGCGAACAGAGCGAGCAGTCTCAGCAGGGGGTGGAGCCGGGGGACTTCCGTACGGGATCTGACCATGAGAAGGCCTTCCTCGTGCGCAACCGTGGGGGCGTGCGTGTGGGCGCATTCAAGAGTCTAAGGCGCGTTCATGTCAATGAAATAGGTATGGACCAACAAACTTCGGCGAGTGTGGGCCGTGAACAACTGCGGCCGGGCTCGCAGGGGCCCGCCGGGGAAGCCGATCGACCGCCTGTCGCCGGACCGGGCTAGGGTGCAGGCTGTGTACGGTCCCATGTGGCGACGTGACGTGCTGACTTCGCCGGTTGAACGCCTCTGTGCGTGCAGGAGCACGGTTCCCGGCGAAGACCGCCGGCTGCGACGTGACGCGGTCAGCGGGGTGGCTGGATCAGGTGGCGGAGTCGCGGGTCTCGACGTCGTCGGGGCCCAGGGTGCGGCCGTCCCGGCCGCGCAGTTCGAGGCGGGGCAGGGGGAGGCCGTCGCGCTTGTCGACGAGGTCGAGACGCTCCTCGTCCGCGTCGAACAGGTACTCCTCGCCCCATTGCCGCAGCGCGACGAGCGGGACGCGCAGGGCCTTCCCCTTGTCCGTCAGCCGGTACTCGGTGTAGGCGCTGCCGTCGGACGCCGGTGCGAGGGTCAGTACGCCGCGTTCGACGAGCTTGGTCAGGCGGGCGCTGAGGATGTTCTTGGCGCAGCCCAGGCTGCGGTGGAACTCGCTGAACCGGGTCATGCCGGCCAGGGCGTCCCGGACGATGAGCAGCGACCACCAGTCGCCGATGTCGCTCAATGAGCGAGCGATGGGGCAGGAGGCCTCGCTGAGGTCCGTCTTTCGCATGTGCGTCCCCCTTCCCGAACTGCTAGTTTCACAATTAAACCACACGGGTGGCACGCGGGTGGAGTGTGCGGGCGTGGCGGCTCTCCTTGAACGCGCAGGGCCGACGCTTGAACGTGCAGGGCCGACGCGCTACTAGATTTTTTTGATGCCACCAGGTTGTCGGTGGTGGCCCGCATCGGCGGCGCCACCACACCGTGCCTGCCGTTCCGCGCATCTCAGGGAGTCGTCATGTTCCGCGGCCTCGGAGCCTTTGTCGGTTCGTAGCCGACGCGGGGCGGGTTGGTGGGCTGGGCCTCGCGGTGGACCAGGCCGTCGTGTTCCAGTGCGTGCAGCGTCTGGGGCAGCATCTTCTCGCTCACGCCGTCGACACGGCGGCGCAGCTCGTTGAAGCGCAGCGAGCCCTCGTACGGCGCGCCGAGGGTCAGGCCGCCCCAGCGTCCGGTGACGTGCTCCAGGGTGCCGCGCGAGGGGCAGGTCTTGGCGAACACGTCGTAGGCGAGGTCGTCCTGTTCCTGGGAGGCGCGGGTCATGGTGTCAGCGTATGTGAGCACAGCGCTGTCGCATAAGTTGCCCTATCTAAAAGATAGTGCTTACCTGTGGTTGCCGCTGCCGATCAGGCCGTTCTTGCGACGAGCGGGCTGTTCGGGCTGTCTGATCCCCAGAGGAGCATTGATCGTGACCACGCCTGTCGTGTCCATCGCCTACCACTCCGGCTACGGCCACACCGCGGTGATCGCCGAGGCCGTCCGTGCCGGCGCCGCCGAGGCCGGTGCCGAGGTGCACCTGATCAAGGTGGACGAGATCACCGACGAGCAGTGGGAGACGCTGGACCGCTCCGACGCGATCGTCTTCGGCTCGCCCACCTACATGGGTACCGCTTCCGGTGCCTTCCACGTCTTTGCCGAGGCGACCTCCAAGCGCTGGTTCCAGCTGGCCTGGAAGGACAAGCTGGCGGCGGGCTTCACCAACTCCGCGTCGAAGAGCGGCGACAAGCTGCACACCCTGCAGTTCTTCCAGATCCTCGCCGGACAGCACGGCATGCACTGGGTCAACCTCGGTCTGCACCCCGGCTGGAACAGCAGCGAGGGATCCGAGAACGACGTCAACCGCCTCGGCGTGTTCCTGGGCGCGGCTGCCCAGTCCAACAACGACGAGGGCCCGGAGGGCGTGCACAAGGCCGACGTGGCCACGGCTGAGCACTTGGGCCGCCGCGTCACCGAGACGGCGGCCGTGTTCGCGCGCGGGCGCGCCGCCGCGTAAACGGGCCGTAGGGCCGAACGAAACCAAGAAGCGCGACATCTCGACCGGGCGACGAACCAGGCGTCAATCGGCTCCGATCGTGATCGGGGAAACTAGCCCAGCCACCCCCGCAGCACTTCCTCCCGCCCCGTCGCGCGAGGCGACCCTCCCTCCCGCGCGCGGCCCCACTCGGACATCGCCGCCAGCGTCGTCGCCATCGTCGCGGCTCCCTCCGTGAGGCGGGCCAGAAGGGCGCGGGAGAGGTCGTCCTCGGTCGCGGAGTAGCCGACGGCCGAGGCCGCGTAGGCCGACAACTCGTGGTCGCCGCCGGATGATTCCACGCGGACCGTCATCATCGCCGGGGCCTCGTCCACTCGGCCCGGTCCCACGGGCAGAGCCAGCTCCTTCACCATGTCCAGGGCCAGGTCCTTGACCACGCCGACCTGCCGCATCAGGGACTTCATGGGCACGTCCGCCACCGTCAGGGCGTGCACGTCCTCTCACAGGTAGAGGCCGGACCGCCCGTCGCCGAGGGCGATCACGCCCTCGGGCGTCAGGCGTACCCCAGGCGCCAGACCGGACGGCTTCGCGCCCACGTACACGTCTCCCTCGGCGATCCAGAACAGGCCCACCATGGCCATGCGTTGTTCACTTCCCCCGACGAGGCACTGGCGCCGTGTCACACATCAAACGATCAGGTCGCACTCCGCAACGCGTGTAAGGGCCGCGAAGTTCCCGCGCTCCTGGGCCGTGAAGCCGCGGCGGGGCATCTGTATCGCGTCCATAACGGTAGTGAACCGGGTGAGGTCGGGGTGTTCCCGCCTGTGACGGTGAAGGCGAGAGGACGTCCCAGGGCGACGACGCCGAGTCTCCCCTCGGGGGCGTCTGCCGGCCTCATCCGCAGAGTTGCGGGATCGGCAGGGCGGGAGCTGTCGTGCGGCCCCCTCTTGGGGTCAGTGGACGGAGAACCCGCCGTCGACGAAGATCGCCTGCCCGGTGATGTAGCCGGAGGAGGGGCCGGCCAGGAACACCGCAGCTCCGGCGAAGTCCTCAGCGAGCCCGTTGCGTCCGACGAGCGTGCGCGCGGCCAGTGCCGCCACCTTCTCCGGGTCGGACGACAGCCGCGTGTTGAGGGGGGTCATGACGAAGCCGGGCACCAGTGTGTTGCAGGTGACGCCGTGCGGGGACCACGCCTCGGCCTGTGAGCGGGCCAGCGACTCCAGTGCGCCCTTCGAGACGCCGTAGGCGCCGCTCTGGACGAACGCCCGGTGCGCCTGCTGGGAGGTGATGTGGATGATCCGGCCGAAGCCGCGCTCGGCCATGCCGGGCCCGAATCGCTGACCGAGCAGGAAGGGGGCCTCCAGGTTGACCGCCATCGTGGTGTCCCACACGTCCTCGCTCAGCTCGCCCATCGGCGGACGCAGGTTGATCCCGGCGCTGTTGACGAGAATGTCGGGCTCGCCGAACACCTCGGCCGCCTGCCGCGCCGCCGCGTGCACCCCGTCACGGGTGCTCAGGTCGGCGCTCACCCAGGCCGCTCGGCAGCCGTCCGCCGTCAACTCGTCGACCGTGGCGGCCAGTTCCGACTCCTTGCGGGCCACGATCACCACGCTCGCCCCCGCACGCGCGAGTGCCCCGGCGATGGCCCGGCCGATGCCGGAACTGCCGCCCGTCACCAGGGCGATCCGGCCGTCCAGTGAGAACAGTTGAGAGACGTAGTCGTGCGAGGTCATGCCCACACCCTAGACGGCGCGGCAGGACCGGATGGAAAGGCCGTCGGCGCAGGCAGGCAGTGCGAGAAGAGCAGCGGTGGGGGCGGACGTTGTCAGGGACGGCCGATGGCCGTGCGTGTGTCGCCGTGGGCCTCGTCGAGGCGCCGGGTGGCTTCCTCGGCCGTGCTGTCGGAGAGGATCATGACGATGGCGGTCTTGGCGTGGCCACCGGCCGCCCGCAGGGACTCGGCGGCGGTCCGGTCGTCGGCTCCGGTGGCCTGGACGACGATACGGCGGGCTCGGTCGACGAGTTTGTCGTTGCTGGCCTTGACGTCGACCATGAGGTTTCCGTAGGCCTTGCCCAGGCGCACCATCGAGGCGGTGGAGAGCATGTTGCAGACCATCTTCTGGGCGGTGCCGGCCTTGAGCCGGGTCGACCCCGTGAGCACCTCCGGGCCGGTGGCGATCTCGATGGGGATGTCGGCGTAGCGGCTGACGGCCGCGTCGCGGTTGCAGGCGACCGACACCGTGACGGCTCCCTGGGCGGCGGCGTGCTCGAGGCCGCCGATCACGTAGGGCGTACGGCCGCTGGCGGCGAGGCCGACCACGGTGTCCCGGTCGTTCACGCCGATCTCGTCGAGGTCGGCCACCGCCCTCGCGGGTTCGTCCTCGGCTCCCTCGACCGCTACGACGAAGGCGCCCGGGCCGCCGGAAAGCAGGCCCACGACCTGCTCGGGAGCGGTGCCGAAGGTCGGAGGGCACTCGACGGCGTCGAGGAGGCCGATGCGGCCGCTGGTGCCGGCGCCGAGGTAGATCAGCCGTCCGCCCCGCCGCAGCGACTCGGTGATCGCCTCGACGGCGGCCCCGATCTCCGGGAGGGCCTCGCGTACGGCGAGCGCGACGGTCTGGTCCTCGGTGTTCATGACGGAGAGCAGTTCGGCGACCGGCATGCGGTCGAGCGAGCCCGTCCGCTCGTTGCGGGTCTCGGTGCCGAGTGTGCCGAGTGTGCCGAGTGTGCTGAGGTCCACGGCGCGGTCGTCCTTTCGTGCAGGGTGCTCAGGGGTGGTGCCGGGGGAGGGGGGAGGGAAGCCGCGGTGGTCAGTGGCCGGCCGGTGTGCGGCGCTGTGACTGGGGGCGCCTGCGGCGCTGGACGGCTCCGTAGGTCTTCTCGAGCGCGGCGGTCGTGGCGTCGAAGGAACGCTGTGCCACGCCGACGAACAGGCAGTCGATGACCGCGAGTTGGGCGATGCGGCTGACGGTCGCGCCGGAGCGGAAGGGGGTCTCGCGGGCGCAGGTCGTCAGCACGAGGTCCGCACTGTCCGCGAGGGACGAACGCGGGGCGTTGGTGAGGGCGATGGTGGTGGCGCCGCGTTCGGCGGCGGCCTGGAGCGGCTCGACGGTGTCCTCGGTCTCCCCGGAGTGGGAGATGGCGAGGGCCACGTCGCCGGGCCCGAGCAGGGCGGTGGCGGTGAGGGCGGCATGCCGGTCTGTCCAGATGAACGCCATATGGCCGATGCGGTGCAGCTTCTGGTGCAGGTCCTGACCGACGAACGCGCTGGCGCCGACGCCGAAGATGTCGATCCGCCGGGCCCCCGCCACGGCATCGACCGCCCGGCCCAGCACCTCGACGTCCAGTCCGGCCCCGGAGTCCTCCAGGGCGCGCACCTCGTTGTAGATGATCTTGCTGACGATCTCGTCCAGCGAGTCGGTGGCGCTTATGTCGGTGCCCGGTGCGGGCCGCTCGCCGCCGAGGGCGTGCTCGCGGGCGGCGGCCGCGGCGAGCGCGAGACGCAGCTGCGGATAGTTGCCGATGCCTATGGCCCGGCAGAAACGCATCACCGTGGCCACCGAGGTGTCGGCCCGCCCGCCGAGGGCGCTGATGGACAGCTCCGCCGCCTGCGCCGGATCGGCCAGGACGGCCTCGGCCACCCTCCGCTCCGACGGCGCCAGGGTCGGCAGCGCCGTGCGGATGCGCGCCAGTGTGCCGGCGGGGGAGGCGTCATCCGCCGGCTGGGCCGGTGTGCGGGGCGGTTCCTGGCGGGGCATGGGCCGATCCCTCCTGAGTGGGTGGACGACACATTAATCACGGCGCCATCGAGGCGTCAAAAAGTTACGTGATGAATTGCCTCAAGTTACTTATTGACATATGGAGGTTGGCCTTCTGATACTCGCTGCACCGTGATCCGCCGCGGTCACCGGCCCTTCGGCCGTCCCATGACCATCCGACGCGGCGAATCCCCTCAGACACGAAGGCGTGCCGTATGACAGCAGCAGTGGCGGTGGACCTGGGCAAGACCGGCTGCCGTGCCGTGCTGTGGAACGGCGGCGACGGTCCCACCCACGACAGTCACGAGGTGCCCGGAGCCCCCGGGCTCGCGGCCGAGAACGGAGTGGCCGCGGCCCGTGCCGCCGTGCGCGCCGCCGTCCTTCCGCTCCTGGAGCGGGAGCACGTGACCCGGCTGGCCGCGGTCTGCGTGGGTGCCGCGGGGGCGGCCGCCGCACCCGAGGCGGCCCGCGAACTGGCCACCCTGCTCCTCGAGGACCTGCCCGCGGACGAGGTGGCCGTCACCAGCGACGCCGTCACCGCCCACGCCGGCGCCCTCGGCGGACGCACAGGCGTGGTCCTCGCGATCGGCACCGGCTCCGTCGCCATCGGCATCGGGGACGACGGCTCCTACGCCCGCGTCGACGGGTGGGGCCCCTGGCTCGGCGACGAGGGGAGCGGCGCCTGGATCGGCGCCGCCGGACTGCGGGCCGCGCTGCGCGCCCACGACGGACGCGGACCGGACACCGCGCTGCTGACCGCCGCCGCCGCACGCTTCGGCGACCCCGACCGGCTGCCCACGGCCCTCGGACGGGACGGCAACCCCGCCCGCACCGCCGCGGCCTTCGCCCCGGACGTGGCCCGCGCCGCCGCCGCGGGCGACGACGTGGCCTCCGCGATCGTCCGGGACGCCGCCACCGCGCTCGGGGAGGCCGTGAGCGCCGCCGCCCGCCGGATCGGCGGCGGCGACACCCTCCCGGTCACGATCACCGGCGGGCTCACCGGACTCGGTGAACCGCTCCTCGGTCCGCTGCGGTCGGCGCTCGACAACTCCTCGCAGCCCCTGCACCCGCAGCCCCCGCTCGGGGACCCGCTGGACGGCGCGCGCCTGCTGGCGCTGGACACGTCGGCACCGCACGAACCCCACGTCGCCCGCGTACGCCGGTCGACGCCCTTCCCCACTGTCCCCACCTCGCCGGTGACCCCGCCGGCCGTTGCTTAGGAGTGAGCGTGCGCCAACTCGACCTCGTGGTGGTCGTCGTCTACCTGGTGGCGATCGCCTGGATCGGACTGCGCCTGGCCGGCCGGCAGAAGACCGCGAAGGACTACTTCGTCGGCGAAGGCCACATGCCGTGGTGGACCGTCTCGTTCTCCGTGGTGGCCACCGAGACCAGCGTGCTCACCGTCATCAGCGTGCCCGGCGGCGCCTACAGCGGGCAGGGCTTCGGCAACGTCGAACTCGCGCTCGGTTACGTGATCGGCCGTGTCGTCGTGGCCACGGTGCTGATCCCCCTGTACAAGCGCGGCGGGTTCGTCAGCGCCTACCAGTACCTGGGCACCAGGTTCGGTCTCAAACTGCAGGGACTGGCCTCGGTGACCTTCGTGTTCACCCGCCTCCTCGCCGAGGGTGTCCGGCTGTTCGCCTCCGCGATCCCGATCAAGCTGCTGCTCGACGAGTTCGGCCTGCACACCAGCTACCGCGTCATCATCATCGTGCTCACGGTGATCACCGTCGTCTACACCTACCTCGGCGGCATCAAGGCCGTCATCTGGACCGACGCCATCCAGATGGGCCTCTACCTGGGCGGCGCGATCCTCGCCATCGCCGTGCTCTCCGGCCACGTCGGCGGCGACGGCTTCTCCAACGCCCTGCACACCGGGCACTTCAAGCTCTTCGACACCAACTTCGACCTGGCGCACGTCCTCACCAGCCCGTTCGCCCTGCCCACCGCGATCATCGGCGGCGCCATCTTCGCGATGGCCAGCCACGGCTCCGACCAGCTGATCGTCCAGCGCGTCCTGGCCACCCGCTCGCTGCGCGACGGCCAGAAGGCCATGATCGCCTCCGGTGTCTTCGTCACCCTCCAGTTCGCCGCCTTCTCCCTCGTCGGCGCCCTGCTCTGGTCGTACAACAAGGGCAAGGACTTCAAGCAGCTGGGCCTGGCCAGCGCCGACAACCTCTACCCGAACTTCATCCTGCACGGGCTGCCCGTGGTGATCTCCGGCCTGCTCGTGGCCGGCATCCTCGGCGCCGCGATGGGCTCCCTGTCGTCCGCGCTGAACTCCATGTCGAACTCGACGGTCGCCGACATCATCCACAGCTTCTTCCGCAGCACGCCCTCCGAGGAGTCGCTGCTCAAGCTCGCCCGGGTGATGACACTGGTGTGGGCGGTGCTGATGGCCGTCTTCGCCTGCGCCTTCAGCACCAGCACCGGCAACGTCTACCTCACCGGTCTGACGATCGCGGGCTACACCTACGGCGCGTTGCTCGGCGCGTTCCTGCTCGGGCGGATCATCCGGCGCGCCAACGAGATCGACTCCATCGTGGCCTTCCTGGTCACGGTCGGCGTGATGACGTACATCGTGCGCGGCGTGAAGATCGACGTGACGGTGGCCGGTGCCACCGTACCGACGGCGATCGCCGCCCAGTGGCTCGTGCCGATCGGCGTGGTGATCACCCTGGTCGTCGGTGGCCTGATGAGCTTGTTCCACCGTGCTCCGGAGATCTCCGTGGCCCCCGTGGACGACGGTGAGCCGGGCTCCGGCCCCGACCGCGTCGCTGCGGCCGCCGGCCAGGAGTGACGAAGCACCCACCCCACCCGGTGCGGGGCCGCCTCCAAGGCCCCGCACCCGCCACCCCGAGACACCAGGGAGAAGCCATGACGCAGCCGACCCCGCCCGCGCGGCGGAACGTGCGCCGGGAGACGCCGTGCGCGTGATCGGTCTGATGTCGGGAACCTCGTACGACGCCATCGAGGTCGCGGCCGCGGACCTCACCCTGGACGGCGACACCCTCTTCCTGCGGCCCCTCGGACACCTCTCCGTTCCCTATGCGGACGACCTGACCGACCTCATCGGCGCCACCCTGCCGCCGGCCGCGACGACCATGCAGGCCGTCTGCGCCCTGGACACCGGTGTCGGCCAGGCCTTCGCCGACGCCGCCGGACGCGCCCTGCGCGAGCTGTGCGACGGCACCGCCGACCTCGTGGTCTCCCACGGCCAGACCATGTACCACTGGGTCGAGGACGGCACCGTCCGCGGCACACTCCAGCTGGGCCGGCCCGCCTGGATCGCCGAGGCCACCGGCCTCCCGGTCGTCTCCGACCTGCGCAGCAGGGACGTGGCCGCGGGCGGGCAGGGAGCCCCGCTGGTCGGCATGACCGACACCCTGCTGCTGAGCGCTCTGCCCGGCACCCCCGCCGCGCTGAACCTGGGCGGCATCGCCAACGTCACCGTCCTCGCACCCGACGCCGAACCTCTGGCCTTCGACACCGGCCCCGCCAACGCCCTGATGGACGCGGCCGTACGGCACTTCACCGACGGCGCCGCCACCTACGACGAGGACGGACGCAGGGCCGCCGCCGGCCGGACCAGCCCCGAGCTGCTCCGCGTCCTCCTGGACGACCCCTACTACCGCAGGCCCGCCCCGAAGACCACCGGCAAGGAGCACTTCCACCTGCCCTACCTCCAGCGGGCGCTGGACCAGGTGCCCACGCCCGACCCCGACGACGTCCTCGCCACCCTGACCCGGCTGACCGCGGTCACCGTGGCCGACGCCTGCCGCGCCCACGGCGTCACCGAACTCGTCGTATCCGGCGGCGGCGCCCGCAACCCGGTCCTGACGCGCATGATCGGCGAGGAACTGCCCGGCGTGCGGTTGCGCCCCAGCGACGACCTGGGCGTGCCCTCCGACGCCAAGGAAGCCCTCGCGTTCGCCGTACTGGGCTTCCTCACGGTCCACGGACTGCCCGGCACGCTCCCCTCGGGCACGGGCGCCCGCCGGGCCACTCTGCTGGGCAGCATCACCCCCGGCCTGGCGCCGCTGCGCCTGCCCGACCCCGTCGCGCAGCCGCCGCGCCTGATGCGGATCACCGGACCCGCCGCCTCCGTCCACTGACACCCGCACCCTGCGAGGAGCCATGAGCCACCTCGCCGCCGCATCCTCCACCGCGCCGACCGCACCGGCCGCAGCCGGGGCTTTGACCGAGCTCCTCGCCGCGTGCGTCAGCGACCCGGCCGGCGTGAGAACCGACCTGCCCCGCAGGGTCGCGGCCGCACGTAGCGCGTCGCCGTACCTGTTCACGCCGCAGGCCCTCAATCTGACGGGCTGTAGGCGGCGGAAGCCTTGCGCGGTCCGCCGCGCCAACAACCGACTCCGCAAGACTCTGGGCCGGCAGTCCCCGCCCAAGACCTTGCCGTCGCCCTGGCACCACGAGCCTGCAACGTCGCGACGACTGTGCCAATCCGCCGTGTTCGGGATCTTGACCTGCGGCGTTCAGGTGGCCAAGAGTACTCCCCAACTGGCCGATATTCGTGGGTAACTGGAGTAGGCATGGGAGGTGGGCATGAACGCGGACCCTGCGTGTACCTCGCCTGAAGAAGAGATAGCCGCGCTTGTCCGTAACCGCTGGGGCAAGCTTCTCGCCGAAGTCAGCGCGGGAGCGGCGGCGCGCGACTCCGCAGGCACGCCGCTGCCTGCGGAGCTGCTGACAGCAGCGGCCGACCAGGGACTGCAGGCCTTCGCGCTGCCGAAGCAGATCGACGGGGAGGGTGCGAACCCCCTGGCCTGGGGCAAGGTGCTGGAGCAGGTCGGATACCTGTGCGAGGACGTGGCGTTCCCCCTGCTGATCAGCATCCGCACCACGATCGCGCGGATGCTGGTCGGCACCGGAAGGACCGACCTCATCGAGCAGTACGCGATCCCCATTGCCCGTGGGGTATGCGCCGTGGCGACGGCGTACACCGAGGACGCCGACCCGTTCTCCATGCGCACCCGGCTGCGCTGCGACGACGGAACGTATGTGCTGAACGGCCACAAGACGTACGTGAGCGGAGGCATGCTCGCCGATGTCTTCCTCACCTACTCGATCGACAGCACTGGCGACATGCTGGCCTGCCTGGTACACCGCGACGATCCCGGCGTCGAGGTGCGCCCGGTCGAGTCGATCGGCCACCGTTCGACAGGCGGGGCATCGGTGACGTTCCGCGAGGTGAAGCTGCCACCGGCCCGGCTGATCCAGGCCAGTGACGGCCTGACTCACGCTCAGCTGTTCCTGAACGACCGGCGCCTGCTGATCTGCTGCGCGCCTCTGGGCCGGGCGCAGGCGATCCTGGAGCGCTGTGTCGCACGAGTGACCTCCACCGTCCGGTACGGGCAGCCGTTGAGTGAGATGACGAACGTCCAGGCGACTCTTGGGCGGATGTACATCGCGATCGAGGCATCCCGGGCAACCCTCTACCGGGCGCTGCAGCGGATGGTCGACGGTGAGGCGGATCCCGTGTTCGACGCGGGTGTGTCAGCGGCCAAGTACTTCGTGGCCGAGCAGGTGCAGTACGTACTCGACCAGGCGTTCCGGGTGCTCGGCGGGCACGCCTACTACGGCGATCTCCACTTCGGCCGCTATCTGCGGGACTTCGCCGGCCTGGTGGCCGCCGCCGGCACGCAGGACATCCTGGAAGTCAACCTTGGCGCAGCGGCTCTGACCCGGCTGCGGCACCACAACCCCCACGTCGAGGAAGAGGCCCTGACATGACCTTCCATTTCTCCGGACTCCTCCTGCGCTTCGTCGACTACCGGCGCACGATTACGCTGCCGTCCTCCACTCTCGGCGAGGCGCTGAAACTGCTGCACCAGGACTACCCTCAGTTGAGACCGGTGCTCCAGGACAACACCGGCAAGGTACGGGGCACCCACCGGTTGTTCCTCAACGGCAATCTGGTCGCGTCTCCCAGCGACGACATGCCGCTGGCGGAAGGCGACAACGTCGAGTTCCTCACTGCCATCGCCGGTGGCTGACATGCCGCCATCTGTCTCCTTCGAGATTCCGGCCGACCCTACGCTCTTCAGCCCTCTACAGCTTCGGCCCCGGGCGGTATTCGGCATGGCCATCAGCGGATTGGCGCGTTGGCTCGCCACGCACCTTGTGCCGTATCCGGACCTGCTCGGCAAACACCACACCGGGCTGGTCGCCGCCGCGGTCCGCCTGGACTACGACCGGCCGCACCTGCGGTTCCACGACGCCGACTGGCTTACTGCGACCGTGACACTGGAGGTGAGCGAGACCGGCACATGGATGCGTCTGCGCACCAAAGTGACCACACCAGCAGGTCCGGCGGCCACCGCCGTACTGGAACTACGCCCGGTCAACCTCGGTGACGAGAGGGAAAGCATGAGCGCGCTCGCGGGATGCCTGCCGGAGCAGCTCCTCAGCGCCTTCGCCGTCGAGGAGCGGTTTACGGCCGATCCGCGGGCGGCGACCCGTGCCGCTGTGCCTCCAAAGAGCGGCGCGGAACTGAGCGAGGCGGCACAGTACCCCCTGCAGCTCTACCGCAGCCACTGCGAAGTGGCCGATCAGTGGTCTTTCATCGAGATGAGCGAGCTGTTCACCCAAGCCAGGGAACGGATGTTCTTCGGCCATCCGCAACCGCCGGACCGACTGCGACTAGCCGTGAGTGCCCCCGTGCGCAGCTTCTCAGCGCTACTGCGCCGCCCGATGTATTCCTTCGACGAATGTACCGGCACCACCCGCGCGTTTGATGCCCCGAACGGCGTTGTCTTCGTGCACGCGCTGCGCCGATCATCGGCAACCGGCCCCAACATAAGCGCCTGGGAACTGATCGAGACGACCTGAGGCTCCTCGACCGGGAGTGTCCAATCAACGGCCCTTCCCCGGACCATCTGAACGCCGTCGCCGCTCGGCGGTGCGAGACCCGGCCGGGCCCGACGAGCCCGGCCGGTGATGATGAGGCTTCCCGAGTGGGAGCGCCGGATCCGCGGACTTCCACCCGCCACCGCGGTTCCGGAGGCCGGGAGCCGTGACAATGGTTCAGGAAGGCAGGGTCCATTGCTGGTTGACGGTGCCTGCACAGCTCCAGATCTGCAGCCGGGTGCCGTTGGCCGAACTGGGACCGGTCGCGTCCAGGCACTTGCCGGACTGCGGGTTGACCAGCCCGCTGCCTGACTTCTGCCAGACCTGCGCGCCGCTGCCGTTGCAGTCGTAGAGCTGGACCTTGGTGCCGTTGGCGGTGCCGGCGCCCGTGACGTCCATGCACTTGCCGAGCCCCCGCAGGGTCCCGTCGCTGCCCACCGTCCAGTTCTGGGCGTTGGTGCCGTTGCAGTCGTACAGCTGGACCGCGGTGCCGTTGGCGGTACCGGCGCCGGCGATGTCCACGCACTTGCCGGCGTACCCGGACCGGATCGGCCCGGTGGCGCCTGTGGGAGGAGGCGTGCCGGTGTCGCCGACCCAGTTCGTCGCCGCGGCTGTGCCCACCGCGTCGATACTGGCGTTGCTCTCCACCGGGTTGGGTACCTGGCCGGGGAAGACGATGTAGGTCACCGGGCCCTCGGTGCCGCCGGTGGCCGGGTTCGGGTCGATGCCGAGAGCGGTGGCCAGCGCGTAGGAACCCTCGCCGATGATGTTGCTCGGGCCCTCGTCGGCGAACGTGGCGTAGGCGACCCTGCCGTTGTAGACGACGGCCGCCACGCTGCCCGGCGAGATGCCCGCGGACTGGTAGTCGAATCGGCTGCTGGGCAGGGGAATCACGTAGTAGCGCGTCGTCTCGGAGCTGAACGGCTGCCCGCTGGAGGTCTGGAAGGAAGTCTGCGGCTGGTACCAGGGGTCGGTCGAGGCGTTGCAGTGAGTGGTGCTGACGCCGTCGCAGTCGATGTCCATGTCCGCTGTCCAGGTGTAAGCGGAACCGTTCTTGCAGATGTCGACGGTGGACGGGCCGCCGTCGTCGGTGGCGTACTTGCCGTTGGAGGCGGGTGTGCAGTTCTGTGCCTTGGAGAGCAGCTGGGCCGCGCTCGGGCCCGCGGCTGCCGCCGTCGTGGTGGTTCCGGCGGCGTTGGACGCGGTTGCACCGATGCCGAAGGCCGCGGCGCATGTGGCTGCGGCGATGCCCAGGGTCACGAAGCGCAGGCGGAAGTGCGTACGGGGCACGAGTCACCTCTTCTGATCGCTGGATCGTCCGAACGACAGTGGGTGGAGGGGCAGCCACCAAACCGACAGGAAACCTTACTGACGCATACCTGTCAATGAACGCCGCCATACGGAATGCCGCGATTCCGGTGCCGGTGGAGAGCGGCGGCGCGAGGGCAGTGGTGAAAGGTGAGCAGCAGGCGCCGGTGGTGTCCGCAGGGGAGGCGTCGTCCACTGGCCGCCGACACGGCTGATCGGAGAGTGGACGTGCACATTCACGCCGATCCGGCCCCGGCCGACAACCGGGCCAGGCGGCGGAGGCCCGCCAGACAGGCCCCGAGTGCGGCGGCCGTCTCCGGCACATGGGGGCAGAGGACGTCTCCGCTGCGCCCCAACGCCTCCCTGTACGTGGAGGGTTCGCACTGACTCGGCCGCCCGTCGCCACCCCTGTCACCAGTGGTTGACAGGGGGGCGGCGGGCGGTCCGGATGCGAGGGGCAGGACGGTCGGGTCCACCGACCGTCGGAGCCGAGCAGTACCGTCAGTTCGCCGCCAGGCTCGGCGTCGGGTTGCTCTTCTCGGTGGCGCCTGCCCCCCGTGAGGCGAGGCTGCGCAGGCGGAGGGTGCACCAGATGCCGATCGCGGAGACGGCCATCAGCAGGGCGGCCGCCGGCCAGTAATGGCCTCCTGCAAGGGCGCTGAGGGAGACCGCCGCGAGCGGCGCGAAGCCGCCGAAGATCATGTTGCAGACCTGGTAGGACAGCGAGATCCCGGTGTACCGCACGCGGGGTTCGAAGCCCTCGGCCAGGATCGTCGCGATCGGCCCGTACAGGGCGGACATCACGAGGCGCATCGCCAGCATCGCGGCGTAGATGAGAACGACGCTGCCCGTTCCCATCGCCATGAACTGCGGTACGGCGAGCACGATCACGCCCGCGAGGCCGGCGACGACCACCTTGTGCGCGCCGATCCGGTCGCCGAGCCAGGACAGGCCGGGGGTGACGACGAGCTCCAGGAAGGCCGCCAGGGAGAGGCCGTTGAGCAGCATCGTCTCCGACAGCTTGAGTTCGCCCGTGCCGTAGGACAGGAGGTAGCTGGTCACCACGTAGTAGCCGCCGGTCGCGGTGGCCAGGGCGAAGACGCCGGTCAGCACGGTCCGCCAGGAGGACTGGAACACCTCGACGACCGGCAGTTTGTCCTCCTCCGTGCGCTGGGCCCGGATCTCGTCCATGACCGGGGCCTCCTCCAGCTTGAGGCGGACGACCAGGCCGACGCCGACGAGGACCGCGGAGGCGAGGAACGGCACTCGCCAGCCCCAGCTGTGGAAGGCCGCGTCGCCCCACAGGTTCACCAGAGAGAATGCACCGGTGGACAGCAAGGCGCCGACGGAGGAGCCGAGTTGGGCGAAGGAGCCGAAGAACGTGGCCTTGCCCTCGGGGGCGTTCTCCACGGCCACCAGGACGGCGCCGCCCCACTCGCCGCCGATCGCGATGCCCTGGATCAGCCGCAGGACGATCAGCAGGACGGGAGCCAGGGCGCCGGCCTGGGCGTAGGTCGGCAGGAGGCCGATGGCGAAGGACGCGAGGCCCATCATCAGCAGGGTGATGACGAGGGTCTTCTTGCGGCCGACCCGGTCGCCTATGTGACCGAAGACGATGCCGCCGAGCGGCCGCAGCAGGAAGCCGACGGCGAACGTGCCGAAGGCGGAGAGAGTCCGCAGCAGCGGGGACATGCCCGGCGGGAAGAAGACGTCGTTGAAGACGATGGCGGCGGCGGTGGCGAAGGCGTAGAAGTCGTACCACTCGATGGACGTGCCGACGAGGGCGGCCAGCGCGGCTCTCATGGGGTTCTGAGCTGGTCTGGAGCGGGTTGGCTGGGACATGGGGAGTCCTCCGACGGGAGCGGAATGAGTACGGGGAGGGGGAAGCGGACGGGGAGGGGAGGGAGGGGGACGTGCGGCACCGCGGGGGACGTGCCGCGGGGGGTGAGGCGGGGTGCGGCGGGATTGTGCGGAGGGTCAGCGGCCGGGTGCGGCCCAGGCGCGGGTTCCGCCGATCCACGTCTCGCGCACGGTGATCGAGGCGAGCTCGGCCGGGTCACGGTCGAGCGGATCGGAGTCGAGGACGGTGAAGTCGGCGAGCAGGCCAGGGGCCAGGGCGCCTACCGCGTGCTCGCGGTGCAGTGCGGCGGCCGCGCCTGCGGTGTGGGCGTGCAGTCCGTCGGCGACCGGCAGGCGCAGGGAGGCGTCGCCGAGGACCGTGCCCAGGACGGTGCGCCGGGTCGCGGCGGCGGAGACGGCTTCCAGCGGGGCGGGCGGAGCGACGGGCGCGTCCGAGCTGAGGACGACCGGGACGCCCGCGCTGAGGCAGGCGCCCGCCGGGTTGTAGCGGTGGCCGAGTTCGCCGATCGCGGTCAGCGTGCCGTCACCGGTGCGCAGGTGGTGCTGGGGCTGCATGACGGGGACGACGCCGAGCTCGCCCATGCGGGTGATCTGCTCGTCGGTCGGCAGCCCGCTGTGCTCGATCCGGTGGCGCATTCCCGTACGCGGGACGTCTGCCTGGGCCTTCTCGATCGCGTCGAGGACCATGCCGATGGCGAACGGCGACTGGGCGTGCGTGGCCGTCTGCAGTCCGGCGCGGTGCGCCTTCGCGACGATCTCGGCGTACTCCTCGGTGGAGTGGTACAGCTGCCCGTGGTGGCAGCAGTCGGCGGCGTACCCCTCGGGGAAGTAGGCGGTCCAGCCGCCGAGCGTGCCGTCCGCGTAGAACTTCACGCCCTGGATCCGGAAGAGGTCGTCACCGAAACCGTGCACCACGCCGAGGTCGAGGGCGGTGTCGAGGAGCGCGGAGGTGAGGTAGGCGGAGACACGCATGCGCAGCGAGCCGTCGGCGCGGGCGCGCAGATACGTCTCCATCTCGCGCCGCGAGGCCTGCGCGTCGCCGACGGTGGTCACGCCGGCGGCCAGGAAGGTCTCCTGGGCGCGCATCAGGTGGTCCGCCATGATCGCGTCGGGCTCGGAGAGATGGAAGTTCGGGCCGTGGTTGCCGATCTTCACGCCGCCGGGGCCGGTGAGCAGGTCGCAGGCGGCGTCCCACAGCTGTCCGTCGGGCTCCCCTGAGGCGAAGCGGCCGATGGAGCCGCCCTCCGGGTTCGGCGTGCCGGCGGTGACGCCGCAGACGCGCAGGGTGTGGGAGTTGACGACGCCGCCGTGGCCGGAGGCGTTCATGACGTACACCTCGCGGTCGGTCGCGACCCGGTCGAGGTCGTGGCAGGTGGGGTGGCGGCGCTCGGCGAGGCGCCGGTGCTCGTAGCCGAAGCCGCGCACGGGGACGCCGGCGGGCAGGTTGCGGGCCGCCTCGGTGAGGACGGCGACGAGAGTGTCGATGTCGGGTACACGCTCGGGGCGGCAGTCGACCCAGGCCAGCGCCTGCCCGTACATCACGGGGTGGCAGTGGGCGTCGACGAAGCCGGGGTGGACCAGCCCCCCGTCGAGCTCCAGCGTCCGGTCGGCGCGGCCGCCGAGCGCGGCGCGGGCGTCGTCCGCGGTGCCGACGTGCACGATGCGGTCGCCGCGCACGGCGAGAGCCTCGGCCCTGAGGGGGCTGCCGGGGACGGCGACGGCGGCGCCCGTCACCAGCAGGGTGCGGTCGTCATGGGGGGAGGAGAGCGGGTGGTGCATGAAAGGGATCCTGCTTTCGGCCAGACACATGCCAGAGCGGCGAATCGTTCGCGAGAACGCTAAGCAACGAACGAGAAGTTTTCTAGATCCCCGTGTCACAAATTTTTCGGAAGCTCTCCGTCGTGTCGCCTGCGAATCGTCAGTCGGGGCATCGCGCGCGCCGTCAGGTCGCCGGCGTCCCCAGGTCGTACCGCTCCTTGATCAGCTCCAGGTGCACCCAGCTCTCCACGCCCCGAACACCGTCGCAGGCCCGCATGCCGTCGAGCGTCACCTGGATCGCCGTCAGCGACTCGGCCGTGATCGTGCCGACCAGCTCGGCCCGTCCGACACAGGCCGACAGGAACGAGACCCGCTCGAAGCCCACCAGGGTCTTGGCGACCTTGTCGCGCTCGCCCGACAGGCGTACCGCGAAGCCGCACAGGTATCCAAGCCCCAGTACCTCGGGCCTGACCAGCGCCAGCACCTTCACCACCCCGCCGTCCAGCAGCCGTAGCGTGCGGGCGCGGGTGGCCCCCGCGGACAGGCCGACGCGTTCGGCGAGTTCGGCGAAGGGCAGCCGCCCGTCACGCTCCAACTCGTCCAGGATCAACAGGTCGGTGTCGTCGAGATCGGTGACGGTCGGCTCGCCCGCCAGCAGGTACGGGTCCTTGAGGTGACGCATGCTGATCAGCGGGTCCACCACCGACACCCCGGGCAGGGCGCGCACCCGCTCGATCGCCCGGTCCAGTTCGTCGAAGCCCTCGGTGCGCAGCTCGGCCATGATCGCCCGCTGCCCCGCGGTCAGCGTGACGAACGGCGCCTGGGGCATCGCCGCGATCTCGTGCGCGACCGAGCGCGCCTCCCCGGAGACGTCGATCGACAGATGGGCGGACGCCGTCAGCCCGCGCACCACGGGGTGCACGACGGCGACCACCCGCACCGCGCCCGAATCGAGCAGCCGCTGCACCCTGGCCCGGGTCGCCGGGCGGGACAGGCCCGCACGCTGCGCGAGCGTCTCGTAGGTGAGGCGGCCGTCGCTCTGCAGCGCGCGAACGACGGTCAGATCGATGTGGTCCAGATCCACCTGGGCTGATCCCCTCGGCTCGTCGGCCCGGAAAGCGGGCGCACCCGGGTCCGCCCACATTCTCGGACACGCACCGCCGACAGCCTCGACGAAGGTGACATGGATCACCGGCGGACGCCTCGATCGTCCATGGACAGGAGATTGAGCGGAATCGTAAGTTCAAAGTGTGAGCAACAGACGAATCATCTGCCTCGCGGGGAGGTGGACGGCATGAACGGGCCCCTCGCCGTCTTCACCGACACCGAGGACCTCGACCCCGAGCCCGGCGTACGACTGCTTCAGGAAGCCGGATTCGCCGTGCGCGTCGCCCAGTCCCGCGACCCCGACGTCATCGCCGACGCCGCCCGGGACGCCGTAGCCCTCGTCGTCGGATACGCCCGCATCGACGCCGCGCTGCTCGACCGACTGCCCCGGCTGCGCATCCTGGCGACCATGTCCGCCGGATACGACATGATCGACACCGGCCAGGCGCGGCGCCGCGGACTCTGGGTGACGAACCTGCCCGACGCCGCCACCGAGGACGTCGCCGTCCACGCCCTGGCCTCGGCCCTCTCCCTGGTGCGCGGACTCCCGCAGGCCGACGCCGTCGTCCGCTCGGGCGGCTGGAACACCGACTTCATCGAGCGGACCCGGCTCCCGCGCCGAGCGAGCGAAATGACCCTCGGCCTGGTCGGACTCGGGCGCATCGCCCGCACGTTCGCGGCACTCGCCGCCCCCGTCTTCGGCCGTGTCGCCGCCCACGACCCACACACCGACCCCGCCAACTGGCCCACCGGCGTGGAACGTTACGACAGTCCCGCCGGCCTCGCGGCCGCCTCGGACATCCTGTCCCTGCACGTGCCGCTCACCCCGGCGACCCACCACCTGGTCGACGAGGCCCTGCTGCGGCGGATGCGCCACGGGAGCTTCCTCGTCAACGTCTCCCGCGGCGAACTCGTCGACCCCCGCGCCCTGCTGAACACCCTCGACTCCGGACGGCTCGCAGGAGCCGCCCTGGACGTCTTCCCCGTCGAACCACCACCCACCGACGACCCACTGCGCCGCCACCCCCGCATCCAACTGTCCCCGCACAGCGCCTACCTGTCCGACACCTCACGCCGCGCCTACGTCTGCCGACCCGCCGAGAACGTCATCGCCTGGCACCGCACCGGCCGACCGCTGACCCCCGTCATCGACCCCACACCCCAGGGAGCCACCGCATGACCGACGCCCTCGCCACCCCCACCTCCACTCCCACCCCCGCCACCGCCCCCGGCGAGGCACTCGCCGGGGAATGGCGGCTGCGCCGCGAACTGGCCGCCGTCTACCGCCTTGTCGCCCACTTCCGGATGACCGACCTGATCTTCACCCACATCTCGCTACGGCTGCCCGGACCCGAACACCACTTCCTCATCAACCCCTACGGGCTCCTCTTCGAGGAAATCACCGCCTCCAACCTGGTCAAGATCGACCTCGACGGAAACCCCGTCGAACCCACCCCGCACCCCGTCAACCCCGCCGGCTTCGTCATCCACAGCGCCATCCACGCCGCGCGCCCCGACGCCCACTGCGTCCTGCACACCCACACCAAGGCGGGTTGCGCCGTCGCCGCCCAGCGCGAGGGACTTCTGCCCGTCAACCAGATGTCCATGGAGTTCCACAACCGCGTCGGCTACCACGACTACGAAGGCGTCGCCCTCAACCTCGACGAACAGCGCCGCCTCGTCGCCGACATCGGCGGGCACCCCGCCCTGATCCTGCGCAACCACGGCCTCCTCACCGTGGGCGAAACCGCCGCCCAGGCCTTCCTGCGCATGTACTACCTGGAGAAGGCCTGCGAGATCCAGGTGACCGCCCAGGCAGGCGGCACTCCGCTCGTCCTGCCCTCCCCGCAGGTCTGCGAATACACGGCCCGACAGCTCACAGGCGAGGCCGCCTCGGACTTCGAGGACCACGACGCCTACGAACTCGCCTGGTCGGCCCTGCTGCGCCTGCTCGACCGAACGTGCCCCGACTACAAGGACTGACGGACTGCTGTGGCTCCGACTCCAGATGCTCAGTGTGCGGGTGGATGATTCCTCGTGGAGCCGACTGGCACCCGAAGCGCGAGCGGAAGTAGACGAACCGATCACTGCTCGTCGCCACGCGCACGCCATCGCGGTCTTGCGTGAGCGCATGGACCCGCCGCGGCCGAGCCTTCATGAGTGCATCGACCTTGTGGACCAGCCTGCCAGTTTCCTACGGGAGCAGGCCGAGGATCCCGACACGGTGGTCCGCACACCCTGATTCCACAGTGCCGTCGGTGGATGCGGCCGCTGCCGCCCTGCCCGCCCTTTGCCTGAGGTGAGCACGGCCGGCGGCTCGCGCTCCGATGACGGCTGAATCGCGGACCGCCGGCCGTGGGTCGGTCTGGCCCGTATTCGGGCCGAGCCAGGGGATCCTCCGGCAAGAACTACCGCTGCTCGACCAACCTGCAGGTCGTCATCGACGCCGACAGTCGCCTGGTGGTCACGATCGGCCCCCCGATGCCCGGCAGCCGCAACGATCGCCGGGCGTTCACGGCGTCCGGTGCCGACCGGGCCTGTCGCGGAGCCCCGGTCATCGCCGACGGCGGCTATCAGGGCACTGGCCTGTTCATCCCGCACCGCAGACGACGTGGCCAGAGACATCTCGGCCCCCGGCGAGAGACGGAGAACACCATCCACCGCAGGGCCGAGCCCGGGTGGAACACGTGCTGTCCCGGCTGAAGAACTGGAAGATTCTGCACGATAGCCACCCAGAAGGACTTTTAGGGCGTTTGTCCATATTTACGCAATTGGTGCACAGGGGGGTGCGGTTGACCTGCAGGCATCGCCCGGCTCGATCGAGAGTGGCGCCCTGGGCGCCAAGAGTCCGGACTTGCCAGCCCCTTGATGTCCGATATGACGGTTCTTACGGGCAGTCATAACGCATTGAAACGTTACTAACTCCCCCAAAACGCCCACTGTCTCTCCGGCAACGGGTTGACGAAGCGACGTGGTGAGGACCGTCACAAAGCACTTGCCATCGCTATCAGTGGGATGAAATATCCCAGCAAGTCGCCAACGGGCCGGAGCCCACGACGCCGCGCGACACCGCCCGTCGAATGCCGGCAGCGTCGCCGGTCCTGTGGGCGAACGGCTACAGCCGCGCGACGAGCCAAGTGGCTCGTCGGCAACTCGCCGCCCCTACGGCGTGTTCGTGTCACGTGGGTCGGCAGCACGATGTCTTCCGGACGGCACTGCCACCACCAGTCCCCGTGGACCGTCCGCACGGACGGTCCCCTCCCACCCGACTTCAGTTCCACATCTCGCAAGGAGACCGGTCATCGTGATGCGAATAGGCAGCGCAGGCACTACACGGCGCACCCCGGCCGCATTCGCGGCAGCAGGGCTGGTTCTCGCCGCGACAGCTCTTTCCCCGGCGGCCTCCGCAGCCGCCGCGATGCCGGCTGTGCGGTTCGACTCCACGGCCCAGCCTCAGTCAGGCGATTCGAACTGGGGCGGCTATGTTGCCCAGGGCAGCTTCGCCAAGATCACCGGCTCGTGGACCCAGCCGCATGTCGTCTGCCGTTCCAGCAAGGACGTGTTCGCCCCCTGGGTCGGGCTGGACGGCTGGGGCTCACGCACGGTGGAGCAGGTCGGGGTGCAGACCGACTGCTCCAGCGGTTCCCCGGTGAACACCGCTTGGTACGAGATGTATCCGGCCCCACCGGTGTACTGGCAGGATCCGGTCTCCGAGGGGGACAGCATGACCGCGTCGGTCACCTCCGACGGCGCGGGTGGCTACTCGCTGGCCCTGACCAACAACACCAAGGGCTGGACCAAGCGCGTCAAGAAGACGATTCAAGCGGAGAATGTCAGCGCGGAGGCGGTCATCGAGTCGCCCAACCAGGCCTATCCGGAAATCGACAGCGTGCGTTTCACCCAAGTCACCGTGGACGGAAAGTCGATGGACACCATGGCACCGCAGGCGCTGACCAGTGGCGGCTATGCGCCGGGGGCGCTGGACAACGGCTCGTTCACCATAGAGCCGGGCAACTCGGGTTCGCAGGCGGGCAACTCGGGTTCGCAGCCGGGTTCGGGTTCGCAGCCGGGTGGTTCGGGTTCGCAGCCGGGTGGTTCGGGTTCGCAGCCGGGTGGCTCGGGTTCGCAGCCAGGTGGTTCGAGTTCGCAGCCAGGTGGCTCGGGTTCGCAGCCGGGCAACTCGTATCCGCGGCCGGGTAGCCCGTATCCGCAGCCTGGCAACTCGGGCCCGCAGCGGGGTGATTCGGGCTGGCCTGGCAACCCGTATCCGCAGCCTGGCAACTCGGGCCCGCAGCGGGGTGATTCGGGCTGGCCTCGCAACTCGTATCCGCTGCCGGGCAACTCGGGCTCGCAACCGGGTAACTCGTACCCGCAGCCGGCCAACTGGTAAGCAGCTCGATACTGACCTGGCCCAGCTCGCTCTCGCCTGAGGATGTCCATCTGCCGAACGCGGTCGGCAGATGGACTCCGGCGCGTACACGGGGGAGTGGAACCAGCTCGTCTTCCATGTGCCCGAGGGCAGCGGCGTAGTTCGCCGCGGGGATCCGCAGGCCATGCCCGGCATCGCCCGACTGCATGACGTGGCCCTCGCCCTCATAGCTCAAGCCCCGTACGGAACAACCTCTCGTGTCGCACCCGGCGCCGCCCCAACGCGCTGTGTTGAATGAGCCCAGCGGGTGCATCAGAAGAGCCCGACATCCGACGCGTCAATTCGATGGCGTTTGGAATTTCTGGCAGGTTGAATATGAGTGCCAGCTGTTGAATGTGAATGCCAAATGCTCCTGTTTGCGACAGGTCTGTAGAGATTGCGTTGCCGCTCATCCCGCCTCGGAGTAGCGTAGGCGACAAGCGCCGGTCAACCGCCTATGAAGAATTGGTCGGGATTTCGATCGGCGCATCGTCTCGCGTGTGACAGCACCAGGAGGGGATCATGGGCAGAGTTCTCTTTGTGGTCACCGGCGCAAGCTACTGGACCCTGCGGGACGGCCACCGGCATCCAACAGGATACTGGGCCGAGGAGTTCGCGGCCCCCTACAGCGCGTTCAAGGAGGCCGGTCACGAGATCACCGTGGCGACCCCGGGCGGCGTCATCCCTGTCGTCGACACGATGAGCCTGCAGCCTCGCATGACCGGTGGCGAGGAGAACATGCTCGCGCTGACAGCCGTCCTCGAAGAAGCCGAGGAACTGCGTCATCCGGTCGTCCTCAAGGACACGAAGGTCGATGACTTCGACGCCGTCTACTACCCCGGCGGCCACGGACCGATGGAGGATCTCGCGGTCGATTCCGATTCGGGGATCTTCCTGCGCAGGGCACTCGCTTCCGGTAAGCCGCTGGGCATCGTCTGTCACGCTCCGGCCGCGATCCTCGCGACGCGCGACGAGTACGGCAACACACCTTTCGCGGGGTACCGTGTGGCCGGCTTCTGCAATGAGGAGGAAGCGGGAGTCGGATTCGCCGACAAGGCGAAATGGTTGCTCGAGGACGAGCTGAAGAAACTTCCCACGGACTACTCGCGCGGGCCCGCCTGGGAGCCGTACACAATGGTGGACCGCAACCTGTACACAGGGCAGAACCCTGCGTCATCGGGCCCACTTGCCCAAGAGATGCTGAAATCCCTTTCGTGACGGGCTGAGCCGATGCGCGCGGCTGAGGCCCACCGAAGGCGAGTCATGGATAAAACCAGACCTCCTGGTGACGCCAGTGGCCGGCGTCGTCATTCGACGGGCGCCGTTGCGAGGGAGAGGGGTGTCCTCCATGGAGGTGTTCTCGCAGCCGCTGCACGTCACCGGCCGTCCTGATGTTCCGCACGACGAGCCGCGATGACGCGGCGAAGACCAGCAGCACCGAACGCCCGGAGCGTCGCGAGGCTCCGGCGGGGAGCCCGGTGGTGGCGCGGGTGCGCGAGCATGACCCGGGTCTGTCGGCGTTGCGGCGTGCACTTCGCGTCGCGATCATCACGCCTTCGCTCTTCGCGCTGACGTACCTCGTCATCGGGAACCCGGCCATGGCGGTCTTCGCGGCCTTCGGCCCGATGGTGCTGATGCTGTTCGTGGACTTCGGCGGCCCGATACGTGAACGGGTGGCTCAGCAGCTCAGCCTGGTCCTGACCTCCACGGTGCTGGTGTGCCTCGGGAGCCTGGCCGGCCAGTTGGTCTGGCTCGCCGGTGTCGCCACCTTCCTGGTCGCGTTCGTCGTTCTGTTCTCCGGTGTCATCAGCTCCGCTCTGGCCGGCGCGGGAACATCACTTCTGGTCAGCTTCGTGCTTCCCGCCACACTGATCGGGCCGGTGGGTTCGATCCCGGACCGCATGGCCGGTTGGTCCCTCGGAGGAGCGGCAACCGTCGCCGCGGTCGCCGTCATGTGGCCGCGTCCGGTCAGCGAACCCTTGCGCACCTCCCTCGCCGGTGCATGCGCCGTGCTGGCCAGACGCCTGCGCGCCGAAACCTCCTGCGTCCGTGCGTCCGTCCCGCGCACCCCGGCACTCGACGCGGCAGCGCAGGAGACGGACAACGCTGCCGCCGCTCTTCGGAAGGCCTTCTACGCGACCCCGTACCGTCCCACGGGGGTGTCCACGACGGCCAGGGCCCTGGTTCGACTGGTCGACCAGGTCTTCTGGCTCGGCAGCGTCCTGAAACAGGCCCAGCCGAAGAAACAGGACCCTTTGAGCTGGTCAGTGGTGTGCGACGTCGAACTCGCCGCAGCAGCGGTCCTTGACCGCGGAGCGTCACTCCTGCGATCCGGTACGAGCCCACTTCACGGCCTGGCCTCTGACATCAGTCGGCTGGAGGCAGCGGGAACACGACTTGAGGAAGCGATGACCGGCTCACTCCCCGAAACGCTTGCGGCCAAGTCGGCCCAGGCTTCGACCGGGACAGTACCTGACACGGCGTCTGAGCCGGTCACCGCGTTGATCGCTTCATTGGAGCCCGGTTTCCGCGCCGAAAGAATCCGCTTCATCGTGACGGCCATTGCCACGGACATCGAGCTCGCCGTGGCGGCACAGCAACGCATGTGGTGGCAGCGGTTGCTCGGAGAACGCCCTGTGAACACGGCCCCCGCCCTGTCATCGGCACGTGATCGCCTGGCGGCACACCTCGACCGCCACTCCGTGTGGCTGCACAACAGCCTGCGAGGTGCCGCCGCTCTCGGTCTTGCTGTCGTCCTCGCCCAGCTCAGCGGCGTGGGCCATTCGTTCTGGGTCGTCTTCGGCACGTTGGCCGTGCTGCGCTCCAATGCCGTGAACACAGGTCAGACCGTCGGTCGCGCACTGCTGGGAACCGTCATCGGCTTCGCCATCGCTGTGGCTGTCATCCTTGCGCTCGGGGCCCATCCCGTCGCCCTGCGGGTGGTGCTCCCGTTCGCGATCGTGCTGATAGGGCTTGAACCATCCGTCACGTCCTTCACAGCCGGGCAGGCCGGCTTCACCGTCGTCCTGCTGATCCTCTTCAGCATCATCGACCCCATCGGGTGGGAGGTCGGACTGGTCCGGATCGAGGACATGGCGCTCGGATGCGCGGTGAGCCTGGTCGTGGGGGGCCTTTTCTGGCCACGGGGCGCAGGCTCCGCGCTGGGTCAGGCGCTGTGCGAAGCATTCCAGGACGCCGCCCAGTACCTGCATGGCGCCGTCACCTCCGGGCTGATGCGCTGCGACGGCTGGGCGGAGCCCTCGGCCTCCGCAGGTGAGGACAGGTGGACGGCCTCGGCTTCCGCTCGGCGACTGGACGACGCCTTCCGTGGATACCTGGCCGAGCGCGGCACCAAGCGGCTCGCGCTGCCCAAGGTGACCTGCTTGGTCAACACGGTCTCCGCCATGCGGCTGACCGGAGACGCCGTAGCCGACTTGTGGTCGCGCGCGGGACACCAGCCCAGAGGGGACCGAGCCGCCGCCCGTGTCGCGATCCTGGGCGCCTGTGAGCCGATCGTGGCCTGGTTCGAGACCTCTGGCCGTGCACTGGCGGGCCTGGCGACTCCTCCTCGGACAGTGAGTCCACCGGCGGCGGACGACGTACTCAAGGAGGCCCTACGCCGTGATCTGACCCCGGACGGAGGCAGGTACGACGCCTCCGCGGCAGTCAGGATCGTATGGACAGCAGACCACCTCGACGCGCTGCGCCTCCTGCAGAAACAGACCATCGCCTCCGTGCGGGAGGCCTCCGCTGCCGGCAGGCGACGCGCGCGTCGGGGCCGGCGTCCCTGACACGGCCACATTCATCGTCGAGCCGCCCGCAGACGGCTCGATGTGGGTCAAGGAGAATCATGAAGGCACGTGACATCCAGCCGGTGGACCAATCGGGCCAGCGGGAATCGCCGTCGGTCGTCGCGGAGCGCTCGACGGCCTTCACCACCGCCATGAATCTGACTGCTCGCCAGATCGCGGAGTCGCGACGGCCTTTTGAGGTGTGGGAGGACGGCCCGTTCGGCCATCTGACGGGTCTGGCCGTCCCGCGGTCCGAGGCCGCCGGAGGGTTCAAATTCGCCGCGAACGGGCATTTGTTCGACAGCCTCCTGTCGGTCAAGGTCTACTGCGACTCACTGACCGGGATCTCCGGCAGCGGTCAGGAGCAGGACCCGGTCGTGGCCGACCTGGTGGCGTCGGGTTCGTTGCGGTACCTGGGCAAACACGGTGAGAGCGTCGTGGGGCCCGGTCAGGTCTGCATCCGGGACACCAGGGCATCCTGGCGGTTCTCATGCGCTCCGGGAACGCGCATCCGCGTCGTCACGATCCCCCGGCAGGTGCTGGTCTCACGTGTCGACTCGCCCAGGGTGTTCAACCGGGCTTATGTGGCGGACGTGAAGACGCCCGAAGTCCGCTTTCTCCTGAACTTTCTCGAGATGATCGAGCGGAGCGCCCACGACCTGGACCGGTCCGCCTTCGCGCAGGATCTCGCACTCAACGCCTGTGCCAGCCTGTTTTCCGGAATGCTCGCCGAACGCGCCGCGGCGTCCCTCTGCGACCATCCACGGACCATCCTGGAGGTCGCGAAGAGTGCGATCGAGGACAACGTGCACAAGAGCGACCTCTCTCCCGCGATGATCGCCGGCATCGTGGGCGTCTCGGTCCGCACCCTGCACAGGTCGTTCGCGGCGGCGGAAGATTCCGTCATGGCGTTCGCTCGTCGACGACGTCTGGCAAAGGCGCACGACGACCTGCTCGGAATGGGAAGCACGGCCAGCGTCTCCGAGCTCGCCGCGCGCTGGCATTTCGCCGACACCAGCCACTTCATCAGGCATTTCAAATCGTTTTACGGAACCACTCCGGCCGCATATGTGAAGAATCGTGACGGGGCGCCCAGATTCTGTGCGGAAGCGCCCCATGACTGATGCCTTTTGGTGGCACTTGGATCCAATGGAGATGGCGCGAATATTCCGGACCAGAAAATGATTACGCAAGCAAGATGCAATTCAACGCTCTCTCGTTAACCGTTCGGCTTGACCTCCGTCAAATGGGGGTTACGCTGGTCTAGCGCCTCACGTCGGCTATCCGCTTTCTGTGCCGGAGGCTCACATCCGGGTTCGCGTCGTCGACCGGATCCTGCTGCGGCCGGCGTCTTCCGCGCGATCCGCACTCTTCTCAGCCGCCGACAGGGCCGAGTTCACCTTCTACTCCGAGGACTACTCCGAGGAAGGGGAAGCACATGACAGCCTCTGGGATGTGGGCATCAAGGAAGGGCCGACTTGCCCTCGGAGTGGCGGTCCTCTCCGCCCTGACCGTGGTGCCGACCCACGCCGCGGACGATCTCGGGAAGGCCCCGCAGGGCCAGAAGCCGACCATAGTGCTCCTGCACGGAGCATTCGCCGACGGCTCCAGCTGGAACGCAGTGGTGCAACGCCTGCAGCACGACGGCTACCACGTCATCGCCCCACCCAACACCCTGCGCGGCATCCCCCAGGACTCGACCTACCTGAACAGCCTCCTGAAGACCATCAAGGGACCGATCGTCCTCGTCGGACACTCCTACGCAGGCGAAGTGATCTCGCAGGCCGCCGCCGGCCTCGACAACGTCAAGGCACTCGTGTACATCAACGCGATCATGCCGGACAAGGGCGAGTCCTTCGCCAGCCTCTCCAGCAAGTTCGCGGCAGCCCCGCTCACCACGGCGCTGAAACAGGTCCCCTTCCGCAACGGCGACGGCACCACCGGTACCGACGTGTACATCCAGCCCGGCAAACTCCACGCCACCTTCGCCCAGGACCTCTCCCAGCAGCAGGCCGCCATGCTGGCCTCAACACAGCGCCCGATCGCACAGTCGGCCTTCACCGACAAACTCACCGAAGCGGCCTGGCGGGACAAGCCCGTCTACGTACTCGTCGGCAAACAGGACCGGGCCATCAACCCGAGCCTCGAACGGTACGAGGCCAAACGCGCACACGCACGCAAGACAGTGGAGATCAACTCCTCACACGTGTCCCTGATCTCCCACCCCCAAGCCGTCACGGATCTCATCGTCACCGCAGCCCACGACACCGGCCAGCAGTAGGAGGGCGGGCGGCACCCATGACACGCGACGAGGGGCCTCCGGCGCACCGGCGGCCCCTCGGACGTACCCACCCACCCCATGGCCTCCTGTTTCTCTTCTGGCATGACGAGCATCCCGGCGCGCGTGGCGAGGGTCGCGACCAGAGACTCGTCGAGGAGAGCGCCACGGCCGCGCTCTCCTCGCACCCGTCACTGCCGGACTGCGCCGACGATCCCCTCGAAGACCAGGCCGTGCCGTGCCAGTTGCCGTGATTCATGGCGCCCCACCCCGTGAGTTCGCCGCACCCGACCGAGCCGCATCGCTCAGCCCCGACGCGTCGAGCCGCGTACGACCACCGCGCACGGTACGACCACATTGTCCGGCTGCTTGCCGTCGAGCACCTCGATCAGCGTCGTCACGCATTGGGCGCCGAGGCCGCGGGCGTCCAGGCTGAGGGCGGTCAGGGGGACGTCCCAGTCGGCGGCGCCGGTGGATTCGGCGCTCTCCCGCATCACGCTGATCATGAGGTCGTCGGGGATGGCGAGGCCGAGCCGGCGGGCGGCGACGACGAGTGCCTGGCCGTAGGTCTCGTTGAGGCCGTGCACGGCATCAGGGCGGTCGGGGGAGGACAGCAGGCGCAGAGCCGCCTCCACGGGTTCCTCCGAGGCCCCGGGGGTTTCGACGAGGGGAGCCTGTCCGGTCTCGGCGCACCACTGGCGGTAGAGGCGCTCGCAGTCCTGTGTGTAGGCGTCGGGCTCGGGGCCGGAGAGGAGGCCGACGCGGGCCGCGCCGGACTCCCGTAGATGCCGGAGGAGTTCGGCCATGCCGTGCTCCAGGTCGCTCTCCACGGTGGGGACGCCGTCGTATCCGGGGTCGATGGGGCGTCCGTCGGTGACCACGGGCATGCCGCGGCGTGCGCAGTCGGCGAGCAGGGGATCCTCGTGGACCGGGTCGACGATGATCAGCCCGTCCATGGGGACCCGTGTCCACAGACCGGAGGCCGGGTCGCCGGGGACGACCACGAGGGCGTAGTCGCGTTCCACGGCGGTCATGGTGGCGCCTGCCGAGAAGGCGGCGTAGTAGGGGCGGTAGGTGCTCGCCCAGGGGCGGTCCGACATGTGACCGACGACGAGGCCGAGGATGCCGGTGCGGCCGGAGACCAGGCCGCGCGCGACGGGGTCGGGGCGGTAGCCGAGTTCCTCCGCGGCGCGGCGCACCCGGTCGCGGGTGGCCGGGGCGATCTGGCCCTTGCCACGCAGGGCGTGGGACACGGTGGTGATGGACAGGCCGGTCGCCTCCGCCACGTCGCGGATGCCGACGCGGCGGCCTGCCCCCTTGGCCGGTGTCGATCTGCGGCTGTTCGTGCCCACTCTCGCCCTCCCTTGTCGTCCCCGGTCGCGGCGTCGGCGGCTGCGCCCACGAGCCTAGACGGAAGTCGTTCCCGCCCTCCGTCACCCAAAACGTTTTTGTTTCTCTGAGCTCGGACTATTGACGTACCCAAAACGTTTTGGGCACTGTAGCGCAGCACCGGTCCCCGTCCCTCCCCCGAGGAGCTCCATGCGCACCATCCGCAACCTCGCCGTGCCCGCACTCGGCGCCGTACTGCTCGCGGCCCTCACCGCCTGCGGCGGCACCGCGTCCGGCGAGGGCGACTCCACGACCCACACCACCGACTCCAAGGGGTCCCGCACCTACGGCCAGTGCAAGGTGACCGGTGTCCGCGGCTCGATCCACCTGAAGACCGTCGAGAAGGACACCCTCACCGTCGTCGGCGACCTGCCCAGCCCCGGCTGGTGGAACGGCGACACCGTGGCCCAGATCGACAACGGCTACGAATACTGCATGGCCGCGAACCTCGCCTACCGGGCCGGCCTGCCCAAACTCACGGTGCGCAACGTGTCGTTCGACGCCCTCGTCGCCGGCAAGACGCACGACTTCGACATGGCGCTCGCGGAGATCTCCATCACCGACGCCCGCCGCAAGGTCGTCGACTTCTCCGCCCCCTACTTCGCCTCCAACATCGGAGTCCTCGTCAAGTCCGGCTCCAAGGTCACCCAGGACACCATCGCCGACCTGCAACTCGGCGTGAAGCAGGGCACCACCGGCGCCGACTTCGTCAACCAGCACCTACACCCGAAGAAGCAGCCGAAGGTGTTCGCCGGAGACGTCGAACTGCAGGCCGCCGTCCAGGCCGGCCAGATCGACGCCGCACTCACCGATGTCGCGATCGTGCTGGGCAAGGCACACGAATCCCAGGGCAAGCTCCAGGTCATCGGCCAGTACAAGACCGGCGAATCGTACGGAGCGCTCTACCCGAAGGGCAGCGCGAACGCCTCCGCCCTCGACGGTGCCATCGAGTCGATGAAGAAGGACGGAACGCTCGACGGGCTCTCCTCGACCCACCTGGCCAAGGCCTTCGGCGGCGACCCGGAGTCGATCCCGCTCTGGAGCACCAAGTGACCATCACCTCCAGCCTGTTGACCGCCGAGCGCGGCGATCCCTCCAAGAGCACGCCGCCCCCGCCGGCCCTGCCACTCGCCGCCGCTGCGACGGCGGCCGTCCTGGCCACCGTGATACTGACCGCCGTCACCGCCGTTTCCGTCAGCCGGGTACTGCCCGGTGCCGGCACGCCGGTGGTCCTCGGCGCCGTCGTGGTGGCCGCCGCGGTGCTCACTCTGCTCAAGCCCGCGATGCGAGCGGTGCGCTCGGCACGCACCGCCGCCGCGGCCTGGAAACAAGAGCTGCGCACCGATGCCCGCCGGGCCGCGTCCGAGGCCCGCGAAGACGCCTGGACCACACTGGGCTGGTGCCTTGCCGCCCTGGTCCTGCTCGGCGCGGTCTGGTTCCTGTGCACCAACGACCGTGCCGTCCAACGCACTTTCTTCGACGGCAAGGTCATCGGCATCAGCTTCGGCGAGACCGCGTCCGCCTTCGGTACCAACCTCTTCATCGCCGTCGTCGCGCAGGTCCTGATCCTCGCCTGGGGACTCGCACTGGCCCTCGCCCGGATGGCACCGGGCCGGGCCGGCCGCCCGCTGCGCCTCCTGGCAACCACCTACATCGACGGCTTCCGCGCCGTCCCGGCGATCATCATCATCTACCTGATCGGCTTCGGACTGCCGCTCGCCGAAGTGCCGTTGCTCAGTTCACTCAGCCCGGTGTGGTTCGCGATCCTCGCACTGACCCTCACCTACGGCGCGTACGTCGCCGAAGTCTTCAGGGCCGGCATCGAATCCGTCGCCCCGGGCCAGAGCGCCGCCGCCCGTTCCCTCGGTCTCTCACAGAGCGCCACACTGCGACACGTGGTCCTGCCCCAGGCGACGCGCCGCGTCATCCCACCCCTGCTCAACGACTTCATCAGCCTGCAGAAGGACACCGCCCTGGTGAACGTCATCGGCACGATCGACGCCTTCAACCAGTCGAAGATCTTCGCATCGAACCACTTCAACCTGTCCTCGGTCACCGTGGTCGCGGCGCTGTTCGTCCTCATCACGATCCCGCAGGCCCGGCTGGTGGACCGACTGGTCGCCCGCGAGCAGCGGCGCGGCAAGGGAGCCTGACATGGCATTCATCGAGATCGACGCGGTGCACAAGAGCTACGGCGACACCCCGGTACTGCGCGGCATCGACCTGGACGTCGAACAGCACCAGGTCGTCACCCTGATCGGCGCCTCCGGCAGCGGCAAGTCGACGCTGCTGCGGTGCATCAACGGCCTGGAAGACATCAGCGCGGGGGAGATCCGGGTCGGCGGCGACGTGGCGTCCGGCCGGGGCACCGACGTGGACCGGCTCCGCCGCGACGTCGGCATGGTCTTCCAGCACTTCAACCTCTTCCCGCACATGAACGTCGTACGCAACATCGCCCTCGCGCCGATACGGGTGGCGGGAATTCCCCGCGCCGAGGCAGAGGAACGGGCCCGCACACTCCTCGCCCGTGTCGGCCTCGCCGACAAGGCCGACCGCATGCCCGACCAGCTCTCCGGCGGACAGCAGCAGCGCGTGGCCATCGTGCGCGCCCTGGCCACACAGCCGCGCGCACTGCTCCTCGACGAGATCACCTCTGCTCTCGACCCCGAACTCGTCGCCGAAGTCCTCGCCATCGTCCGTGAACTCGCGGACGACGGCATGACCATGCTGCTGGCCACGCACGAAATGGGCTTCGCCCGGGAGGTGTCACACAAAGTGTGCTTTCTGCATCAAGGCGTCCTGCTGGAGGAAGGCCCGCCCGAGCAGATCTTCGGCGACCCACAACAGGAACGCACCCGCGCCTTCCTGCGCCGCATCGTCGAGGCGGGTCGCCTGTGAACGCGCCACGCGTGCTCGTCGTGGAGCACGAGAACGGCACAGGCCCGGCCCACGTCGGCGAACGCCTCACCGCCCAGGGACTTGCACTCGACATTCGCCGCCCGTGGGCGGACGACGCCCTTCCCCGAGAACTGGACGCCTACGACGGACTCCTGGTCCTCGGCGGATCCATGGGCCCCTACGACGACGAGCAGGCCCCCTGGCTGCCCCAGGTGTGCGACCTGCTGCGCCAGGCAGTGGCACAAGACCTGCCCACCCTGGGCATCTGCCTCGGCATGGAACTGCTCACCGTCGCCTGCGGAGGCAAGGTCCGCCACGCCGACCGGCCGGAGGTGGGCCTGTGCGACCTGACACCCCTCCATCCCGCCTCCACCGACGAACTGTTCGCCCCCCTCACGAACCCCGACCCGAACCCGCCCCTGTGCGCCGTGCAATGGCACTGGGAGGAGACGTCCGTCCTCCCCGAGAGTGCCGTCCCCCTCCTCACCAGCGAACGCTGCGCCCATCAGGCCTACCGCATCGGGACAGCCGTATGGGGCGTGCAGTTCCATCCCGAAGTCCTGGCCGGAGACATCGCCAATTGGGGTGCCTCCGACATCGCCTCCTTGAGGGCACTGGGCCTCGATCCGGCATCGGTCGTCGCTCATGTCGCCCGTCAGGAAGAACGACTGCGCGCGTTGTGGGGCGCCTTCGCCGAGCGGTGGGGCGCCATCGTCACAGCCCGCCGAGCGGAGCCGGCTCAGCAGTGACGAGGCCAAGGCCGGCGGCGGCAACGGTCCGGTCGTGATCGGCATCTTCCCCGACCGCACCGCCGCCGTCCGACTCGTCCGCGCGGTCCTGGCCGAGCAGCAGAACGACGAGTGGACCGAAGGTCGCCGCTCCATGGGCCGAGAACTCCTCGCCAAGGCCGCCCGCCTGGGTTCCGTCGTAGACACGGCCCTGACCCGGCACCTTCGAACATCAGCGGAGGGCCTTGGTCATCGGCTGCGGCGGAGGTCCGGGACCAGTCGGATGCCTGCAGCCCGCGGGGATGGTACCCCTCACACCTGTGCCATGCCACCGTCGACGAAGAGCTCGACGCCGGTGACGAAGCTGGAGGCGTCGCTGGAGAGGAACACCGCTGCCTTGCCCATCTCGCGGGGATCGGCGATCCGTCCGGTCGGGTTTCCCTCACCCATGTGCCGGACGGCCGCGTCGACCTGGTCGGCGCCCTGTGCCATGCCCAGCGCGCGCCGCAGGGACTCGGTGTCGACGGCGCCGGGGCTGAGCACGTTCATCCGGATACCCGAGCCCTTGATGTCCTGGATCCAGGACCGGACGAAGGCGCGCACCGCGGCCTTCGAGCCCCCGTAGACGCCCATGCCGCGTGGCGGCTGGATGGAGGCCGTCGAGCCGATGATGACGACGGTGCCACCGGGCGGCAGCAGCGGCAGCGCCGGCTGGACGGTGAACAGGACGCCCTTGGCGTTGACGTCGAAGGTGTGGTCGAACTGCTCCTCGGTGATCGCGCCGAGCGGGGCATGCGCGCCGATCCCGGCGTTGGCGACGACGGCGTCGACGCGCCCGTAACGGTCCTCCACCTGCTCGTACAGTGCCTCCATGCTCGCGAGGCTGGTCACATCGGCCACGATTCCCGCGCAGTTGTCGCCGATCTTGCCGACGGCGGCTTCGAGTTCTGCTTTCCGCAGGTCGGTGATGACGACCTGGGCGCCGTTCTCGGCGAACTCCTGGGCGATGCCCAGGCCGACTCCGTTCGCCGCGCCGGTGATGACGGCGACCTTGCCGTCGAGGAGGAGAGTCATCTTCTTGCTCCTTGGATGCGGAGGCCCTGTCGGGGCGAGGGGCGGCCGGCCGCTTCTCTCGGCCCGTCACGGGTGCCATGGGTGTGCGCAGGGCGTCGGCCGCGTTCGGGCAGGCGAAACGGTCAGGTCTTGCCCTACAGTGGAACTGGAGGCTCCTCCAGTTCCGACAATGTAAGTGGGGATGCCTCCACTTAGCAAGCGAGTCGATCCGAGGGAGTTTGTCGTCGATGGCCAGGGAGGCAGGGCGGCCGCTGCGTGCCGATGCGCAGCGCAACCGCGAGAAGATCCTCGCGGCGGCGGTGCGCGTTTTCGCCGAGCAGGGGTTGGACGCGCACATGGAACGCATCGCCAAAGAGGCGGGGGTCGGCTCGGGCACCCTCTACCGGAACTTCCCCACCAGGGAAGTCCTGATCGAGGCCGCTTACCGCAATGAGCTGGCCAAGCTCTGTGACGCCGTACCCGAGCTCCTCGCGACCATGCCGCCGCAGCTCGCCCTGCGCGCCTGGATGGGCCGCTTCATCGACTACACGACCGCCAAGCTGGGCATGGCGGATGCCCTGCGAGCCGTCGTCGAGACAGGCGTCAACCCGTACGCCGAGAGCCGCGAGAGGATTCTGGAGGCCTTGACCTCTCTGCTGAGCCCAAGCGTCGCCGCCGGTGCCGTGCGGTCGGACGTGAGCGCCACCGACGTCTTCACCGCTCTCACCGGCATCGCCCTGGCCTGCGCCAGACCCGACCAACGCGAGCAGGCGGAACGGCTCCTCGACCTCATCCGCGACGGACTGACCGCCACCCCGCGCTGACAGCCCCCCTGCGGGGCCCGCGTGTCCGGAGGTCGCCACGGACACGCGTTCGCGGACACGGATTCGTGGGGCGATACCCGCGGGCTCCCCGAGGGTGTGCCGGGTTCCCTGAGCGGATGGCTGCGCTGGCAGGCCCGCGTGGTCCGGCCGATGCTGGCAGCGGACATCTTCCTCACGTCGCCGTACCTGCGGCCGTCTCATGCGGGAGTCCTGGCCCGTATGTCCGTGTGGGGGCGGTGCCGCCTGGAAGGAAGCAGGGGTTCCGGCTGCTGGCGGTTGAGGGCGTACGAGTGAGCGTGAGTGTGGATGAGTAAACGGGAGGGTTGTGCCGGTCACGGGATGGGGGTGAAGGGAACCGATGTTCTTGCCTCGTATGCGTGACCTGGTGCGGTGTGGGTCGTTGGACGGTTGGACGATCACATCGGGTGCGGGGTGGGGGTGATGTAGTGGGCGGGTTGCGGGAGCTGGCGTCGCCGTTCGTGGTGCCCGGCCCGTCGGGGGCGGCGGTACGGGACCGGCTCAGGAGGCTGACCGAAACGGATGTGCGGGTGCTGCGGCTGGTCGGGGAGCATCTCGCGTCCTTGGCCGCCCGGGACCTGAGGGCCCGGTGTGCGGCCGGGCTCGCGCATGATGCGCAGGCGTGGGCGGAGCGTAAGCGGACGCTGACCGGGGAGTGCTCTTCGCGCTGGGCCGGGGCGATCACGAAAGCCAGTCATGATCAGTGGGCGCTGGCCCGGCGCGGCCAGCACGCCCACGTGCAGTCCTTGGAAGCCGGGGTGCGCATGCTGCGGCATCGGCTGTCGCTGCCGCTGGACGAGAAGGGCACTGGGAAGGCGCCGGGGGGTTATCACTCCCGGCGGGAGTGGTTCGCCAAGTCCCGCCGCCTGCACCTGCTCACCGACCGCCTGGAAGCGGTGCGCGCCGACTGGCAGGCCGGGACCGTGCACGTCGTGCGTGGCGGCGCACGACTGCTGAACTCCCGCCACCACCTTCAGGAGGCCGGTCTCGACGAGGAACAGTGGCAGCAGCGGTGGCGGGCGGCGCGCCGGTTCCTGCAGGCCGACGGTGAATCGGGGAAGCGGTTCGGCAACGAGACGATCCGGGTCAGTCCGGACGGGGAGGTGTCCATCAAACTCCCGTCTCCGCTCGCCCATCTGGCGAACGCGCCGCACGGCCGGTATGTGCTCGCCGCCCGCGTCGCGTTCGCGCACCGGGGCGAGGAGTGGCGCGACCGGGTCAGTACCAGCCGGGCGGTGGCCTACCGCATCCACGAGGATGTGATGCGGGGGCGCTGGTATCTGACCGCCTCCTGGAGCATCCCCACGCCGGTGGTGCTGTCGCTGGACGCGGTGCGTGCTCACGGCCTGCTCGGGGTGGACATGAACGCCGACCACCTCGCGGCCTGGCGCCTGGACCGGCACGGCAACCCGGTCGGCGCGCCGCGCCGCTTCGACTACGACCTGTCCGGACCCGCGGCGCATCGCGATGCGCAACTGCGCCACGCCCTGATCCGCCTGCTGCACTGGGCCCACCAGCTTCACCTCGCGATCGCGGTGGAGGACTTGGACTTCACCGACGCGAAGAACCGGGAGAAGCACGGGCGCAGGAAACGCTTCCGCCGGCTGATCTCCGGCATCCCCACGGGCAGGCTCCGCGGCCGGCTCGTCTCCATGGCCACCACCCTCGGCGTGGCCCTGGTGGTGGTGGATCCGGCGTACACCTCAAAGTGGGGTGCCCAGCATTGGCAGAAGCCCCTGACCAGCACCAACCGTAAGACGACTCGCCACGAGGCAGCGGCCGTGGCGATCGGCAGACGCGCCCTGGGGCATCCGATCCGGCGACGGACGACACCGCCCCGTGCACACCAGAGCGATGTGCACGGGCATCGGACCGTCCAGGCCCGACCGGAAACCCCGGGGCGCGAGGGATCCCGCCCCCGCATCCCCGGACCACGGACACGATCCGTGCCACCGGACGCGGCGCGAACGCGGGCGACCAGGACATCCACAACCGTTCGGGGTGTCCGCAGTGAGCGAGAATGGGTCCAAGACTCACTCCTGCTCACTGATTGAGGAACGGTTGTCATGTGGGATGCGCTGCTGGTGCTCCAGGCCGTGCCCGGGAGAGTGCTGCGGGTCAGCGTTCCCGACGGCCGGGTGCAAACCGTCGTCGAGGATGCGGGTGCCTACCCGGACGGTGTCGTCGTCGGCTCCGAGGCGATCTACTGGACCACGATGGGTGTCCCCTCGACCGACCCCGCCAAGGGCACGGGGGAGGCGGCTCAGGACTTCTCCCGCCGTAACGGCGGCCTGCACGCGGTGGCCCTGGACGGGAACGGCAGTCGCGACGTGGTGGCCGACGGAGCGATCACCACGGGCAAGCAGCTGGCAAGCGACGGTGCCGGTGTCCTGTACTGGGGTGACCGGGAGGGCTGCCGTGTCAGCAGGGTCGGTGTGGACGGCGGCGGCCTGAGTGATCTGATCGTCAACCGGGGCGACGGCGACGTGATGGACGAGTGTGTGGGCGTGGCGGTGGACCCCCGGCGCGGTCACCTGTACTGGACGCAGAAGGGTCCGGCCAAAGGCGGCAAGGGCCGCGTCTTCCGCGCCGGACTCGAGATCCCTCCGGGGGAGACCGCAGCGAGGCGCTCGGACATCGAGGTTCTGTGGAGCGGACTGCCCGAGCCGATCGACCTGCACGTCGAAGGGGACTGGCTGTACTGGACCGACCGCGGCGCGCCGCCGGCGGGCAACACCCTCAACCGGGCGCCCCTTCCGGCGGCCGGGCAGGCAGGCACCGCTCCGGAGATCCTGGCCCGCGGGTTCGCGGAGGCCATCGGCCTCGCCGTGGATTCGGACGCCGGTATCTGCTACGTCACCGACCTCGGCGGTCACATCCGAGCCGTCCCCCTGCCCGATGGCCCCGCCGCCGGCGAGGAAGAACGTGAAATCGCCTCCCTCTCCTTCCCGTTGACCGGTATCGCCGGGATCCACAGCCATGCGTGACCGGGGCACGGTCGACAGGAACCTGAAATCCTCAGGTCACACGCGTCGGGTCGCTCTGAGCAGGCCGTGCCCTCGTCACGCCAGGGGGAACCGAGTCAGGCGCTGACCCGCTCCTGCGGTCAGGGAGCGGGGACGGGGCCACCGGGGCGGAACCGCTCCACCCCGACGATGTGCCGTACCTTGACCGGGCGCACGACAACCGCGACCCGCCGCTCTCCTGGCATGATCCACTCGAAGCGCTCGCTGCCCAGGTACTTGCGGGCCAGCCGGTCCATTTGCTCGTGCGCCTCTTCGCCTTCGACGAAGCGGGACACCACACCACTGATCTGCACTCGGTCGAAGGGGTCGACGGCGTCCGCGTGCGAGAGGTAGACGCGGGGGTCGCGGCGCAGGTTCTCCTCCTTCACCCGGCCCACCGAGGTGTTGAACATCAGCTCGCCCTCTCCCTCCAGATCCACCCACATCGGGCTGACCTGCGGTGATCCGTCGGGGAACACAGTGCCGACGTACCAGATGTTGGGGGCTTGCAACCGGGCGCGGACGGCTTCATCGAAGATCGAAGTCATTCGGGGAGGCTACCAATCATGATCGGCGAGACGGCCCGGGAAACTCGCGGATTCCGGCACGAAAGTCCGCCGCCGGGGGGTGCGTTCGGGTTCCTGCCTTTGCTCTCGTTATCGGCTCCGTGAAATGACCGGCCAAGTCGACGCGACGACCGGCGCCGGGTTCGCGGCGCCGGTCGACGGCCGCGTCGGTCGGGCTTGCTTCGGTTCGGGCTCTGCTCGCAGGTGAGGTGGCCTGCCGCACACGGGGTCTCCAGGACACGACTGAAGCCGTCGATGGGGATCCGGCGCGTCAGGGGCACAAGCGCGCCGGACGGGCGACTCCGCCTGGTAGCTATGAAGGGCTGGAGTGCCGATGACGAGAGCTGGTGACTGGCTGTGAAGGTTGCGATCCTTGACGACTATCAGGATGTCGCCCTGGGTCTGGCGGACTGGGATTCGCTGGACGCTCAAGTGGATGTCTTCGACGAGCCGTTCGGTGACGGGGCGGCAGTCGTAGCGGCTCTGGCTGACTACGACGTCATCGTGGCGATGCGTGAGCGGACGCCGTTTCCGGCGTCGACACTGAGCCAATTGCCGAAGCTGGCCCTGCTCGTCACCACGGGCCCCGGCAACGCGGCGATCGACATCGACGCCGCCGGACGACTGAACATCACCGTCTGTGGCACGGGGTACTTCTCGTATCCGACCGTTGAACTGACGTGGGGGCTGATCCTTTCGGCGGCACGTCTGATTCCCCAGAACGCTGATTCGGTACGTCGTGGCGGCTGGCAGGTGGGGCTGGGAACGAGCCTGCACGGAGCCACTCTGGGAGTCCTGGGCCTGGGGCGGCTGGGTACCCGCGTCGCGGAGATCGGCAGGGCTTTCGGCATGGAGACCATCGCCTGGAGCCATAATCTCAGGCCGGAGGACGCCCAGGCCAAGGGGGTGACTCCCGTTTCACGCGACGAGTTGTTCGCACGCGCGGACGTGCTGAGCATTCACGTGGTGCTCAGCGCGCGGACCCGCGGGCTCGTCGGTGAGCGTGAGCTGCGCTTGATGAAGCCCACGGCGATCCTGGTCAACACCTCACGTGGGCCCGTGGTCGATGAGGCTGCGCTCATGGACGTCCTGAAAGAGAAGAGGATCGCGGGTGCGGCGCTGGACGTCTTCGATCGGGAACCGCTGCCTGCCGGTCACCCCCTGCGCTCCATGCCCAACGCCGTGGTGACCCCGCACATCGGATACGTGAGCCGGGACCTGTACGAGGTCTTCTACCGGGATGCGGTCGAAGACATCACAGCTTGGGCCGCAGGATCTCCGCTGCGCACATTGACCTGAGCGGGGGACTTGGTCACAGATGATTCGTCGGCGGAGCGAGCTCGGGGCCGGCGATGTGCTACACCGCTGCCCGCTGGACCTGTATGCCGCGCGCGGCGCGCCCTCCCGTTTCCACGACGGTCCACCGGCGCTCCTCGGCTTCATCGGCCACCGCGCCTTCCATCTGCCCAGCGTGCTTGACATGCTAGTCCTATAAAGCAACTCTGGAGGTCAGCTCCATGGATGCGAGGAGGTCGACGGTCTTGGAATGGACAGGTGCGCGCTACGCGGACACTCCCACGATCGAGGTGCGGACCTGGATCGACGCCTCACCGGACAAGGTGTGGGACCTGGTCAGCGACATCGAGCTGATGCCGGGCATGAGTGAGGAGCTCAAGTCCGTCGAATGGCTCGACGGCGCCGCCGGCCCGGCGGTGGGGGCCAAGTTCGTCGGCCGTAGTGAGCACGAGGCGCTCGGCAAGTGGGAGACCACCTCTCATGTGATCGAGTACGCACCGATGTCGACCTTTGCCTGGGCGGTGGAGGATCCGTCCCACCCCTCCGCGGTCTGGCGTTTCCGGCTACGCCCCAAGGACGGCGGGACCGAACTCTCCGAGTGGATGCAGATGGGCCCCGGGCGTTCCGGGCTGTCCCTGGCCATCGACCGGATGCCGGACAAGGAACAGAAGATCGTTTTCGTTCGGATGCGCGAGTTCGAGAGCGCCATGACGTCCACACTGGCGCAGATCAAGAAGCGGGCGGAGGGGTGATGCGCACGGCCACCACGATCGAGGCCTCGGGCGGCGAACACTGGTCCCAGCAGACGGACTTCGTCGTCGAGGCCGAGAAGCTGGGCCTGGACATCTGCTGGGTCGCCGAGGCGTGGGGTTCCGACGCGCCCTCCGCGCTCGGCTACTACGCGGCGCTCACCGACCGGATGCTCCTGGGGTCCGGCGTCATGCAACTGGGCACACGGACCCCTGTGGTCGTCGCGCAGACCGCCATCACCCTTTCCAACCTGTCGGAGGGGCGTTTTCTGCTCGGTCTCGGTGCGTCCGGCCCGCAGGTGATAGAGGGCCTGCACGGAGTGTCCTTCGCCCGGCCGCTGAAGCGTATGCGCGAGACCGTGGAGATCGTACGACGGGTGCTCGACGGCGGCCGACTCACCTACTGCGGCCAGGAGTTCACCATCCCGCTGCCCGGCGGCGAGGCCGTCCCGATGCGGCTGTCGATGCGCGCCGAGCACGAGATCCCCATCTACCTGGCCACACTGTCCCCAGCCATGCTCCGGTTGACCGGCGAGGTCGCCGACGGCTGGTTGGGCACCAGCTTCGTACCCGAGGGAGCGGCCGAGGCCTACTTCGCCCATCTGGACGAGGGGCTGGCCCGTAGCGGCCGCACCCGAGCGGACCTGGACGTCTGTCAAGGTGCCGAGGTCGCTTTCGCGCCCGATGAGGAGGCGCTCGGTGCAATGACCTCTCGGCGCAAGAAGGAACTTGCCTTCAGTCTGGGCGGCATGGGGTCGGCGTCCACCAACTTCTACAACAACGCCTACAGCCGCCAGGGTTGGGCTGACGTCGCCGCCGAGGTGCGTGAGCGGTGGCAGAGCGGCGACCGGGACGGCGCGGCCGGTCTGGTGACCGACGAGATGGTGCTGGGCACCACGCTCATCGGTACTGAGGACATGGTGCGCGAGCGCCTGGGGGTCTGGCGCGACGCCGGGGTCACCACAGTCCGCCTCTATCCGGCCGGGGAAACCCTGGAGGCCCGGCTCGGCACGCTGGCCAGGGCGATCGAACTGGTCCGTGAGGTCGACGGTCCTCCCGAACCCGTCGCGGCCAGGTAGCTCCCTTTGTGCGGTGGGGTTGTCGAGGCCGCCGCGCCGACGTCGCGAGTGCCGTGGGGGAGTGGGAGACCGGCCGTCCCGGTCAGCCGCGGAGCCGGTATTCAGTCGCGCAGTGGTGCCGGCACACGCATGCCCGGCAGGCTCGCGGCCAGGCGCCGACGTGAGGCGGTGACAGCCTGCCTCAAGACGGCGCCGACTCACGGCCCCCGTCGAATGCCGCGGGCCGTTCCTTACGGCTCGAGCACACGTTGGCCGGCAGACACGCTCGAGTGAACGCCATCGCCGACCAGTTGCTCGGCAGCCGTGTTCAGGCCGCTGGACAGCGAGAGCCGACGTCAGTCGGCGGTCGGCGCCGGCTCTTCTGCCTCGTCCAGGTGGAACCGGCGTCGGATGTTGGGACGGCTGAGGAGCTTCGGGGGATACCCGGGGCCGGGGCGAGGAGTGACGTCCTCCCAGGTCAACGGTTCCCTGCAGTGCGAGCACACCACCACCCCGTGGGCGTCGTGACCACAGGTTTCATGGCGGGTGACCACCGGCGCCCCCTCCTCGCTCGCCAACCACCGGTCGCCCCACGCCGTCATGGCGAGGATGACGCCATAGAAGTCACGGCCCGACTCGGTCAACACGTACTCGTAGCGGGCCGGCTGCCGTTCGTACATCTGCTTCTCGAGAAGGCCCGCCTCCACCAGCCTGCGCAGCCGCTCCGTCAGCGTGTTCCGGGCAATGCCCAGCTCCTGCTGGAACTCGTCGAACCGGCGGATCCCGTAGAACGCCTCTCGCAACACCAGCGGGGTCCACCAGTCGCCCAGCAGGTCCATGGTCCTGGCCACCGAGCACGGCCAGTTCGCAAACGATGTGCGTCTCATACAGCGATGGTACGAGTCCTCTAGTGAGACTCAGCAGTTAGTGAGGCAGGCCACTCGTGGATGAGCGAGTCAGCCTGGTTGTCCGTGCAGGTCAGCCAGACCTGTCGGGCTGCCACGACGCCGCGGCCGCGGTGTGCATCCGGGCTCCGGCTCAGGCTCAGGCCTTCCGGCGTGGGTGCGCTGCCGTGGTGATCACGGGGCTGCTCGTCGACCGAAGGAGACCGTTGTGGTCCAGGTGGACCACAACGGCGTACCGTGAGGACATGGGAAGAAAGCGAGGCTTCGACGAGGCCGCTGTGCTCGACGTCGTACGTGACCAGTTCTGGACGACCGGGTTCGCGGGCACCTCCACCTACGACCTCATGGAAGCCACCGGTCTGGGCAAGGGCAGCATTTACAAGGCGTTCGGCAACAAGCACGACTTGTATGTGCGTGTCTTCTCCGACTACTGCGAAGATCTTCTCGCCCAGGCCCGCGAGCAGTTGCAGGGTGGTCCGGAAGCAGTGCTTACCTCGCCGATGGCGCGACTCGAGCGCTACCTCGTCACGCTCGCCAAGACCTTTGCCGACGAGTCGCCCCACCGCGGGTGCTTCCTCACCAAGGTCACCGCGGACCGCGCCGGTGAGGACGAGAAGGTGGCGCAGACGGCCCGCCGCGCATTCGACGATCTCGCCGACGTCTTCGCGGCCACGATCCACGACGCCCAGGACGCGGGTGAAGTGGCCGACCACGTCGACTCCTCGGCCCTGGGATATGTGCTGCTGAGCGTCATCAGGGGCATCGACTCCATCGCCAAGGCGGATGTCGACGGGGCGACGCTCGAGCGGACGGTGCGATCCGCTCTGGCTCTGATCCCCAGGGCCGGCTCCTTCCACACGGAGGGCTGATTTCGCCGAGCGCCCGGTCAGCGCCCCGCTGTCCGAGGCGGCGTCGGCGCGGGTGCGCTCGTGTGGTGGTCAGGCGAGAGAGATCTCGGTGAGATCGATGGCGACAAGGACCGGCTCGGGCAGGACCCGTCCATCCATGTCAATGGGGAGAACGTAGCGGTGGGTGGGGAAGACCAGCCCCGACGCCGTCTCGTGCTTCTCGCACAGATGCGCCGCCGGCGTCCCGCCGAGCACCTCGGCGGCGTAGTCGTGGCGTCGTAGCAGGCCCGCGGCGTCGTAGTGGAAGACCTGCTCCTTGACGTGTGTGGCGATGGTGTCAGGGAAGGTCGCCCGCAGCCGTCGCCAGATCTCGCCGTTTTCCTCCCGGGGATCCAGTTCCTCCACGACGACGTCAGGGCGCGTCAGCAGGTAGGGGGCCGTGAGGTAGTTCCACATGGCGTAGCCCGCGAAGTACAGCACGTGGAGTTTGTCCCAGGGGGTGTCCGGGCCATGGCCGGCGAAGGCCGCGCGTGGTGAGGTCCTCTCGGCGACGACCTCGCCGTCCTGCCTCTCGATCGCGACTCGGTCGGGCGTGAACACGCCGCGCAGTCCCGGGCCGGTGAATCCCGCAAAGACCACGCGCTCCTGCTGCACGTCAACGGTCATGTCCGCAGCGGCGAGGATGCCCTGCCGGCCACGGAGGGTCCACAGAAGCCCGCCTATGGATCCGCGTACGCGGATCGCCGTCGCCTCTTGCCATCGCCGGAGGCCGCCATGGGCCTCGACGGCAAGATCCAGTAGGGCGTTCATGTGCAGGTCACCACCTTGATCGACGCTTTCACTCGCCTGCTCCTGGGTGCCGGGATGAGGTGGGGGCCCGCGACGCTCGAGTCTGGATGGGGTACGCGACGCCGGAGGCTGGCCGGACGTGGTCTCTATGCCGCCCTGCGCAGTACGGGCCCGAGCCGTTGACCCGGTGGATCAGGACGGCCGATCGGCATGGCCGGCCTGGGGGTTGGTGAACATGGGGTTGCCCGCGACGGTCTCCTGCGCGGGAACCTCGTCCTGAAGGACGTCCCAGTGCTCCACCACCAGGCCGTCCTCGAAGCGGAAGATGTCGACCCCGAGGAGGGGTGCGCCGGATCCACCGGAGTACCGGCCGTGGACCATGACGAGGTCTCCCTCGGCGATGATCGCCCCGGGCTCGTAGCGCGAGGCGTCGGGCAGTTCGGCGATGAACCTGCGCAGCCCGTCCTTGGCAGGCGGGATGAACGGGTTGTGCTGGACGTAGTTCGGGTGCAGGTACCGGTCCAGCGCGGCGAAGTCCTTGGAGCTGAAGGCGGTCGTCAGGAATTCGAGGACGGCGGCCTTGTTGCGCTCCGTCTGGCTCTGGCGCATCGGATCCTCCACAACTTTTGTTGACCAGTAGGACCACTATAGGCACGTTGTGGTCTAATCGGTCAACAATATGATTTGTCGGATTGTTTTCCGATACTGGCTGATTGGCCCGGAGGGGAGGAGATCTATATAGACGACCCGCGGGTGCGGTCGGCACGACGGTTCATGATGTTCCTCCTGCGCGCCGAGTCCGCGCGGGCCTCGGCCAGGGCGTCAGGCGACGTCCTGCAGCAGCAGGTGCTTGCCGCTGAGCGGACCGTCCAACTGCAACAGCCGCCCGCCCTCGCGCAGACCGCCGAGGTCCAGGGTGGCGAATCCGAATTCTTCCAACAGGGCGGCCACGGTCGCCTTCGCAGTGGCGTCGTCACCCGCGTAGAAGGCCGCCGTCCGGCCTTGGTCATGCCGGGGGTCCGCCGCGATGAACGAGGCGAACATGTTGTTGAGAGCTTTGACGACCAGGGCGCCCGGAAGGTGCTCGGCGACCCACTCGCTCCCCGTGAGGTCACCGACGTCGTACCGGCCCCGCCATGGGTTGGCCGCTGCGTACTGATTCGTCGTGTCGACGACGATCTTCCCGGACCAGTCGGTGAGACCGGTCAGTTCCGGCACGACGAAGAACGGCACCGAGAGAAACACGAGTTCCGGCTTCACCGCATCCTCGGCCGTGACGGCATGGGCCATCGGACCCAGCCTGCCCACGAGGGTCTGGAGGGTTTCCGGGCCCCGGCTGTTGCCGATGACCACCTCATGGCCGTGGCGGATGATCTGACCGGCGATCGCCTGGCCCACCTCGCCTGCGCCGAGTACGCCGATGGTGCTGTGCGTGGTCATGGTCCTCCTCCTTGATCGTGTGCAAAGACCGGGTTGCCCGGCACCGACTCGTGCGGCCGACTCGCGGTGATTCCGTCTCCGGACATCTATAAAGGACGTCGTGCGCCCGCGCTCATCGAGAAATACGTGCGATGGGGGTTGAAGTCCAGGAGGACTTTGCCCTTCTCCTGCATGTACGCGAGGGCCTCAGCGAAGTCCCTGGCCTTGTAGACGGGAGCGGAGGGCAACGTCAGCTTTCCCTCCACGACCAGACGCGCGGACTCTGCGCTCAGGGCCGGATGGCGGAGCAGATATTTGTCCTCGTAGATCCAGAATTCCATTGTGGTGATGTTCTCCGCCCCCAGTACGTCCGGATCGGGCGTGAAGGGCTCGCCGCTCATGTAGCCGTAGTTCACCAGCAGAGCGCCTTCGGTCAACACGTCCAGCAGCAGTGAGGTGGCCGTTCCGCTCACGCCGTCGAGTCCCAGCAGCACCGGATCGTCGCCGATGATCGCACGCACACGCGTGGCCACGTCCGGGTGATCGACGAGCACGATGTCGGCGCCCAGTTCCTCGAGTTCGGTGACCACGTGCTCTCGGCGGGCGATGTTGACCGTGCGAAGCCCACGCTCCTTGGCGAATGCGATGACGGAGCGGCCGACGCCGCTGTTCGCCGCGTTCTGCACCACCCACGAGCCGGCCGGCAGGTCACGCGACTCCACAAGTAGCGCCCCGGTTGTGGGATTGATCCTGAGCATCGCGGCCTGGTCGAGACCGATGGACTTGTCGACGACCGTCAGCTTCGCGGCCGCAGCCAGCACCTGCTCGGACCAGGCGAAGGTGCCGAATGGCAGCAGGACCGTGTCGCCGGGGCGGACGTGGGTGACGTCCGGCCCCACGGCCAGGACCGATCCGCCCGTGCCGGCCCCAGCCGAGTTCTGGCCGAGTTCCAGCCGACAGCCGTGCCCGCGCAGCGTCGTGATCTCAGGTACTTGAGAGGACGGCGCTGCCGCGTGCCGACGAACCGGCCGACGCCGCAGCCCTGCCGTGATGACGTCGAGAGTCCATGTCGAACCGAACCGGTTCTCGTCCCAGACCTGGGACGGATCTCGGTCAGACCTCGGCCGGACCTCGGCCGGACCTCGGCCGGACGAGGTCGTACCGGCAGCTCACAACCCCGATGCGAGACTCGATGACCCGGTCACGGGCCGCTGAGCTGTGCTACTGTTTCGGTGTTGCAGTTGTGGTACCCATGAACCTATGTGCGCCTGACGGGAATGTTTCTCCTCCAGGCGCATTATTTGTTTTTCCGGCATCTCCGGATGGGGCCTCTGCCTACAGAAGGAGAAGGTCATGGCACAGGGAACCGTGAAGTGGTTCAACGCCGAAAAGGGTTTCGGCTTCATCCAGCAGGACGGCGGCGGTCCCGACGTCTTCGCCCACTACTCGAACATCGCGACCCAGGGCTTCCGTGAGCTGCAGGAGGGCCAGCGGGTCTCCTTCGACGTCACGCAGGGCCAGAAGGGCCCGCAGGCGGAGAACATCGTCCCCGCCTGATCGGCCGGACGCGTATCCACTCACCGGGGTCCGCACCGTCATGGTGCGGACCCCGGTTTGTGCTGTTTCCAGGAAGGCAGACCACTGCATGTCCCGCAGGCCCCAGAAGTCGAACCGGCGTGCCTCGTCACCCTCACCCTCCGCGGCGTCACCAAGAGAGTTCCGACTGCCGGAAAGCACCACACCCGCGCTGCCCGCCGTCGAGGACTTCGCCGCCCTGGACATGCCCGCGGGGCTGCTGAAGACCCTCACCGCGCAAGGCGTGACCAGCCCGTTCCCCATCCAGGCCGCCACCCTGCCCAACTCGCTCGCCGGCCGTGACCTGCTGGGACGGGGACGCACCGGCTCCGGCAAGACCCTCGCGTTCGGGCTGGCGCTCCTGGCCCGCACGGCCGGGCTGCGCGCGGAGCCCAAGGCGCCTCTCGCCCTCGTGCTGGTGCCCACCCGTGAGCTCGCCCAGCAGGTGACGGACGCGCTGACCCCCTACGCGACGGCGGTGAACCTCCGACTGGCCACCGTGGTCGGCGGGCTGTCCATCACCAGGCAGGCCGGCTTGCTGCGGCGCGGCGCCGAGGTGGTCGTGGCGACACCGGGCAGGCTCAACGACCTCGTGGAACGCGGGGACTGCGTACTCGACCAGGTACGCATCACGGTGCTGGACGAAGCCGACCAGATGACCGACATGGGCTTCCTGCCGCAGATCACCAAGCTGATCCAGCAAGTACGGCCCGACGGACAGCGCATGCTCTTCTCGGCCACCCTCGACCGCAACATCGATCGCCTGGTGCAGCGGTTCCTGACCGACCCCGTGGTGCACTCCGTGGACCCCTCGGCGGGAGCGGTGACGACCATGGAGCACCACGTGCTCCACGTCCAGGACGAGACCGACAAGAAGGCCGTCACCACGCGCATCGCGGCCCGTGACGGCCGGGTCATCCTCTTCCTCGACACCAAGAGGTCCGCCGACCGGCTCGCCAAGCGGCTCCTGGCCGTCGGTGTCCGCGCGGCGGCACTGCACGGTGGCCGCTCCCAGCCGCAGCGGAACCGCACCCTGGAGCAGTTCAAGAACGGCCAGGTCACCGCGCTGGTGGCGACGAACGTCGCGGCCCGAGGCATACACGTCGACGACCTCGACCTCGTGGTCAACGTCGATCCGCCGACCGACCACAAGGACTACCTCCACCGCGGTGGTCGTACGGCCCGCGCCGGCGGTTCCGGCAGCGTGGTCACGCTGGTCCTGCCCGAGCAGAAACGGGACGTCACCCGGCTCATGTCGGACGCGGGTATCCGGCCCCGGACGGCTCGCGTCACGTCGAGCGACGCGGAACTGGCCACCATCACCGGCGCCCGCGAGCCTTCCGGCGTGGCCGTCACCATCGAGGTCCCCCAGCAGGCGACACCGACGGCGTCCAGCCCGGACCGGAAGACCGGCACCAAGCCCGGCAGGCGATCCAGCGGCCGACGCCGAAGCGGCGGCGGGGCGAATCCGGCGACCGGTGCTGCCACCAGGACGGAGAACCGGGGTTCCGACCGCCGGGCCCCGGCCGGGGCGACAGCGGCTGGTGGCTCCTCCGCAAGCGGCGGGCGCGGTGCTGCCCGCCGAGCGGGATCTGCCGGGACCACGACCGGTGCCACCGGCGCGGGCGGCCGCAGCTCCGACCGCCAGTCCGCGGCCGGTGCGGCATCCGGCAAGACGGTCCGCGGATCCGGCCGGCGGGCGGCGGCCGGCGGAGCCAAGGGCGGTACCGTCGGGACCGGCGCCCGCGGCTCCGACCGCCGAGGCGGCCGCCGCACCTGAGCGGAGGCGAACGACGCCTGAACCTCGACCCCAAGTCCCTGACGCAAGCGGATCGTGGCCGGTGCGGACAGTGGTTGTCGCAGACGATCGCGATCCGCACGTCCGCCGGGTTTCGGCGAGCGCAGGCCCAAAGGGGCGCTCTGGCCCGGAGATCGTGGCGCCAGGGGCTGGGTTTCGAGGACACCAGCACCCTGCGCCCGTCGGCCGGGAATCGGCGCGACCGTGTCAGCGGCGCGTGACCGTCACCGTCACACGAACTCCCGGCGCGGCTGTCACCCACGCCCTTCCCGTGCCGTGGCGGCGCACCGTGGCCCCTCCTTCAGCGGTGACGCTCCAGCCCTCCGAGGGCAGGGAGATCTCGGTGATCCGGGGCCCCGGACGCGTGGAGGAGTCGAATGCCAGTCGGTACACCCCTGCGGCAGGGTCGTAGGCCGAGGACCTTACGGTGCCCGCGACCGCTTCCGCGTACGGCTCGGCGGTGATTTCCTTGTTCGTGCGGAAGGCACCGGCTTCGTCGACGGCGCAGTAGCCGCCGCCGTAGCACCACACGTATCCCGCCCAGCCGGAACTGTAGCGGCCGAGTGAGGCCATGGCGTCGCGGTAGAAGCGGCCCATGTTCGGCAGCGAGTTGTTGAGCGGCCCCCATTCGCCCACGACCACGGGAACCTTGTACTCCTTGGGGTACTGCGTGACAGCCTGCTCGTAGGCCTCGACCCAGCCCGCCGGCGGGTCGTAGTCCGCGCCGGCCTCCATGGCCGTGTTGTAGAAGTGCGGCGCGTAGACCACCTTCTCGTCGTCCACGCGGCCGAGGCCGGTCGGCACGGCCTCCCCGACGATCGGCGTCGGTTCGACGAAGACCCATCCGTCGCGGTCCACGGAGCGGATCGCGTCCGCCACGCGGTTGTACATCGGCGTCAGCTGATCGCGTTCGATGCGACGGGCCGCCGACGGCAGGTCCTCGCCCGGCCGCATCTCTCCCATCGGCTCGTTGATCACGTCGTAACCGATCACGGCCGGGTGATGGGAGAAACGGCCGGCGAGCACCTTCCACATGCGGACCTGCGCGCGCCGCAGATCCTCGTCCTCGTACAGGTGGGTGAAGGCGCGCTGCACCGCCGGTTCGAAGTACTCCGAGAACCAGTCGTCGGGGTGCGGCTCGAAGGGCAGACCGTCGGTTCTCGTGGCCCATTGCGGAATGCCGCGGTGACCGAAGGCGGGGCCGAAGACATCTTGGTGGGCGTCGATGACGACCCGCACGTCGTAGCGTTCGGCCCAGTCCAGGATGCGCTCGATCTTCCTCAGGTAGCCGCCGCTGAACCGGCCGGGGCGTGGCTCGAGGTCGTCCCAGAAGACGAGCAGGCGGGCGAAGTCGAAACCCTTGGCCCGCATGTCGCGGAAGGTCTGCTCCTTGATGGCGGACAGGGCGGTGTCACCCCGGTGCACCTTGTCCTCGACGTTCCAGCCGCGCAGCGAGAGCGTGCGGCCCTGCGCGTCGGTGAGAACGGGGACGGTGGGACTCGCGGTGCCGGCACGGGCGGCCGAGACCGGGAGCGCCGAGACCGGGAGCAGCGCGGCCGCCAGAGCGGACACGAGGGTCACACGCAGCAAGTCGGCTCCAAAGGTGATGACGGGAGAAGACGGCGCCCGAATACCGCGGGGCCGTCTCCTCGGGGACAGGGTCGCTCGTGGTTCTACCGGGCGGTAGGGCACATTGGAATCCCTTGAGCAGGGCGACTTTCCTTCAAGAGACGGCCCTCGCGCCGCCGAAGGGACACGCCCGAAGCCCTTTCGCCGGGCTCCCGCCGGGCTCGCGATCCGGACGGAAGACCGCGGCGGGTGCGGGGCGACGCACGCGGAATCCGTCATCCGTTCGGGCAGCCCGGCGGCGCACACGAGTGCCTGCGCATGCGGGGGCGCCGAAACACGCGGACGCTGGAACCGCCGGCTTCGGGACGAAGTAGCGAGGGGCGATGATCGTAACGGTGGTGTCGATGCCGGAGGTGTCCGTCACCCGTACGGACGCGGCGGAGGCACGTCACCGGCTGGCCACGGACCCCTTCGTGCTCGTCGACGTCGAACTGCCGGTGGAGGATCAGGAGGGAGAGCGGTCGGTCGCCGATCAACTGGGCCTGGACACCGAGAGCCTGGACTGGTTCGGCAGAGCGGATGAGCCGCCGCGGGCCGAGTACTTGGGGGACAGGTCCTATTTCGTGGTGCCCGTGGTCCATGAGGAGCGGATCGCTCACATCCACGTGGTGGTGACCGAGCGCTTCATGGCCACCGTGCACCGGGGCCAGGCGGACCTGGAGAGGACCCTGCGCGAGGACGACTAGGACTCCTCGGACCTCTCCTCGGGACGGGGCCAGTCGGCCTAGCGGCGAAGCAGGATGAGGGTTTGACCCAGGGGGTGGCCCAAGTGCCGTGTGGATCCGGGAGAAACCCGGGTGAGCGCCGAGCCGGAGAAGATCCGCCACATCCGCTTCGGCCCCACCTCGCCCGATCGGCTGCCACTGCGGGTGGAGGCGGTGGCGATGCAGTGCATCCGATCGGCGGACGGCTTCCTGCCGCGGCACGCACCGCAGACAACGCTCGGGCCCGCTCGCTGTGTTTGACGCGGAGGCTTACGCCGGATGCCCGTGTCCGGATGCGCGTCGGGGTCGTCGCCGCACAAGATCCTGAACATGCGCACATCTACTTCCATACGACGCTCACTTCCGCCGGCACGGCGAGGCGGCGCGAGCCATGCCATATCCGCGGCGCTTGCCTGCACCGTGCTGCTGGCGGCCACCACGGCGTGCGGCGCCACCAGCGGGGGCAAGCGCCCTTGGGGTGCACCGGGCATCAACAACCCGGCGGCGTCCGGCTCCTCGCGCCCGGCCGCAAGCATACGCCTTCCGGGCGTCGGAAGCCGGATGTCGAAGCAGATACCGGCGGGCTCCCGGCAGGCGGTCGTCGTCTACGGCAATGACCGGGATTCGTCCGACAGCACCGTCGTGTTCTACGAGAAGCGCGACACGGCGTGGAAAGTGGCGGGCAGTTGGCCCGCGCACAACGGCAGGATGGGCTGGACGACGGACCATCACCTGGACGACGAGCGCAGTCCCGTCGGCGTGTTCACCCTGACGGACGCGGGAGGCGGGCTCGAGGACCCGGGCAGCCGGTTGAAGTACTGGTACGACGACAACGCCTTCGCGTCCATGACCGAAGAGGGCGAAGCCCACGCCCACGACTTCGACTACGTCATAGCCATCGACTACAACCGGCTCAAGGGCGCCGCGCCGTTCGACTGGACCCGCCCCGAGGGGGTGGAGAAGGGAGGCGGCATCTGGTTGCACCTGGACCACGGCGATGGTACGTCGGCCTGTGTCACCGTACCGGAATCCGGGATGAAGACGCTGCTTCACACCCTCGATCCTCACCTGCACCCCGTCGTGGTGATGGGGGACCGGGACCACCTGGGGGTGTGAGCCCCTCCCTCTTCGCCGGGCACCGCCTTGACATCGAGACGGCTGCCCGGCATACGGCCGATGAAGGTCTTGAGATGCGGTTCTCGCTGCGCTCGTGACCGCCGATTCCGCGTACGACACCGGATGCCGCCCGGCGTCGCGCTCTACCGGCGTGGGACGACCGATCACGTGCGGGTCGTGCCGCCGGGGTACCTGGGCCGATTTTCCCCCGTCACCCCGGCCGGCCGTCAGTACAGCGGGCCGCCGCCGAAGGCCGCGCGGTGTGAGGCAGCGCGCCGGCCGTCAGGTTCGGTCACTCCGTACTCCGCGGCGAGTTCGGTGACGACATACGTGTGCCCGCTGCGCTCCGGCAGCCGGCTGTCGTCCGCGAGGCGGGCGATGACGGAGCCGACGAACTCGGGTGACTCGGCGTCCGCCAGCTTGAACCCGGCGATCTCCTCCACGCCGGCCTCGACCAGCCCGTCCGTGCGCACCAGACCGGGCCAGAGGGAGAGAGCCGACACCCTCGCCGCGCGCAGCTCGTGCGCCATGTCGGCGGCCATCTTGTCCAGACCTGCCTTGGAGATGCCGTAGGGCACCGAGTGCAGCGGGGCTCGGGCGCCGAAGGAGGAGATGTTGACGATCAGACCGCTGCCGCGGGCCACTGCGAGGGGGCTCGTGTTTCAGCGTCCAGGACGTGAGCGCTCAGCTCAGCGGCCGCGGGGGGGGGCGGGGCGACGGACCCGAGCCACACCAACGGCCCCGGGGCGGTGCGGGCGGACAACGAGAA
>NZ_JBSFXG010000029.1:0-108357 GCF_053595235.1 Streptomyces sp. NPDC002520
GCACCCGGCAGCGCCCCGGCCGGGGCGGACCGGCCGGGGCGCTGCCGTGTGCGGGTTCCGCAGGTCAGCGGCTCTCCAGGAGCAGATGCAGGTCGCGCTCCTGGTCGCCGGAGGCCGTGCAGGTCTCGTGGACGGTGAACATCGCGTCCAGGGTGTGCCGGAACCGGTCGACGGCCCAGTAGCCGCCCTGGATGTCGGCGAGGACGGCCGAGTCGAGGTGGACCGGCGGGCAGTGCTCCCTGCGGGCCTCCGCGACGTCGTACGTACCCAGCCACACCATCGGACGGGTCTCGTGGAGCTGCTGCGGGACCTCGTCCTTGCCGCGGTCCGACGCGAAGCACGCGCTCAGCACGTCGAAGACGACACGGGCGTCCTCCTTGGAGCATCCGCTGATCTCCACCGAGACGTTCTCCGGGTGCGACCGCTCGGACTTCTTCATGATCGCTCCTTCCGTGGCCGCGCCGCGGTGGAACGGGGCACTCCGCCGAACCGCGTCCAACCCCAGCAAACCACCACGGACGGGCGGACACACCTCAACCGCGCAGGAGCGCTGCCGTCACCCCCGGGTGAACTTGTACGTCTTGCTGTCCGTGAGCACGCAGAACCCCGGCGACATGACGATCACGCGCAGGATGCCGGTCCGGCGGTCGTAGTCGATGCCCTCCGCCTCGAAGCCGCCCGAGCACGAACTGCGCAGCGGCAGCCGGCGCAGGGCCGTCACATGGCCGGTGACGTCCGCCGTGCCGTTCGGGGCCGCCGACAGGTCGATCTGAAGCAGCGGCTTGGTCATCCCGAACAGGGAGCCGTCCGGGTCGTCGGAGGAGCACAGGAGCGTGGTGGGGCCGGAGAAGTCGCAGCCCTGGATGTCGCGCACGGGGTGGTCGAGGTTGACCGTGGAGGCCTGCGGGAGGTTCGCCGAGGGCGAGGTGGCGGGGTTGAGGCCCGGGGTCGGGAAGACGAGCAGGCGGTTCATGGTGCCCCACTCGCCGGCGAGCATCCACTGGCCGTCGGGCGAGATCGCGTCCCAGGAGTTGTTGAGGGCCTCGCCGGCGCTCAGCGTGTGCACGTACTCCGACCAGGTACCGCCCGGCGCCTGGACGCGGAACATCTTCGAGTCTCCGGAGTCCCGCTGGTAGGGCTCGATGTAGTAGCCGTCGTACGAGGCGTCCGGGTCGCCGACGTGGTTCCAGCCCCGGACGGAGACGCCCATCGGGATGGTGCCGATGCCGGTGTAGTGGTTGGGGCTGTTCGCCGGAACCTCCACCGAGGCCAGGCCCTGGCTCTCGGCCAGCGGGTCGGCGCGGTCGGAGCCGGTCTCGGTCCAGGTGTCCGCGGCAAAGGCCGGGGCGGACGCACCGAGGGACACGACGGCGGCGGTGGCCAGGGTGACGAGTCCGGCGAGGACTGCGTGACAACGTTGGCGGGCGGGCGCGGGCATGCCGACTCCTCGAAATGGGGGGTGGAGACACTCGGTCGGCGGACAGTCTGGCCGTGTCGATTGGTCATGTACAGACCAAGCGTGCAACATGGGAGTGAACTCTCACGGGCGCCCCGCACCGGCCCCGGCCCGGGCCGCCCGGCCTGACGGCACCGCGCGACCCCGGGACGACGGTGCGCCACCGGTGCCGTTCACGTCATGACTTCGGCAGACACTCGCCGTCGTGTTGAGAGAGGGTGGAGGTGGACGGCTACGGCGACGGAGAGACGGGTGTGAGCGCGGCGGAACGAGGGGAGTCGGCACAGGAGGCGGCGTGCCGTGCCGCCGGGCGAAGGCGGTTTGTGGCATGAGTGCAGCCGAGGCTCCGGCGACGGAGAGCAGCGAGCCCACGCGCGGGCCCGTACGGCCCGGCGGGCTGCTCGACGTCCTGGGCGTGGCGTCGGTGGTCCTGGACGCCGACGGCCGGATCGTCCTGTGGAGCCCCCAGGCGGAGGAGCTGTTCGGCTACACCGCGCAGGAGGCGCTCGGCGAGTACGCGGCCCGGCTGATGGTGCACGAGCGCCACCTCGACCTGGTCGGACAACTGTTCGCCGACGTCATGCGCACCGGCCAGAGCTGGGCCGGCGGCTTCCCCGTGCGCCACAAGGACGGCAGCACCCGGCTGGTGGAGTTCCGCAACATGCGGCTGCTGGACGACCGGGGCGACGTGTACGCGCTGGGCCTGGCCGCCGACCAGTCGACGGTCCGCCGCCTCGAGCAGGACGTGGCGCTGTCCGAGCGGATGGTCAAGCAGTCGCCGATCGGGCTCTCCGTCCTCGATCCCAGGCTGCGTTTCGTGTCCGTGAACCCCGCCCTGGAGGAGATCAACGGAGTCACGGCCGAGCAGCACGTGGGGCGGACGCTGCGCGAGGTGCTGCCGCTGCTGGACCCCGACACCCTGGAATGCGCGGCCCGCCGGGTCCTGGACACCGGCGCCCCGCTGATCGACGAGGCCGTGGTGGGCCGTACGCCCGCCGATCCGGACGAGGACCACACCTGGTCGCTGTCGCTGTACCGCCTCGACGACGCGATGGAGAACATCCTCGGCGTGGCGCTGTCCCTGGTCGACATCACCGAGCAGCACCGGGCCTCCCTGGAGGCGGAGGCCGCGCGGCGGCGGCTCGCGGTCATCGCCGACGCCTCCGCCCGCATCGGTACGACGCTGGAGCTGGAGCGCACCGCGTCCGAGCTGGCCGAGGTCGCCGTACCGGAGCTCGCCGACGTGGTCGCCGTGGATCTGCTGGACGCGGTCGTGGAGGGCCGGCCGAGCACCCTCGGCCCCACGGAGCCCGCGGTGATGCGGGCCCTGGGGCTGCGCGGCGAGAGCGACTCGGACGCCCTGCGGGCCGCCGATCCGCCCGGCCAGATCGCCCGGTACGCACCCGACCGCCTGGTCACCGAGTGCATCCGCACGGGCGAGGCGGTGCTGGTTCCCCGGGTGAAGGACGAGGATCTGCCGCGGATCGCCCGCTGCCCCGACGCGGCCACGCTGCTGGGCCGGGCCGGCCTGCACTCCTATCTGGCCGTTCCGCTGATCGCCCGCGGCGAGGTGCTCGGCGCCCTGGACCTCAAGCGCACACGCAATCCGGCGCCCTTCGACGAGGACGACGTCCTGCTGGCCAAGGAACTGGCGGCCCGTGCGTCCGTGCAGATCGACAACGCCCGCTGGTACCAGAACGCCCGCAACACCGCGCTCACCCTCCAGCGCAGCCTGCTGCCCGGTCAGCCGCCGGTGACGACGGGCCTCGAGGTGGCCTACCGGTACCAGCCCGCCGGTGCCACCAGTGAGGTCGGAGGCGACTGGTTCGACGTCATCCCGCTGGAGGGCAGCAGGACGGCGCTGGTGGTCGGCGACGTGATGGGCAGCGGCATCAGCGCGGCCGCCACGATGGGCCGGCTGCGCACCGCCACCACCACGCTGGCCGCGCTGAACCTCGATCCGGCGCTGCTGCTGGAGCACCTGGACAAGACCACGTCGGCCCTGGACCACTCCATCGCCACCTGCGTGTACGCCGTCCATGACCCGCATCTGCGCCAGTGCCGGATCGCCAACGCCGGGCACCTGCCCCCGGCCCGGGTGCGGCCCGGCCGGCCGCCGGAGCTGCTGGACCTGCCGACCGGGGTGCCCCTGGGGGTGGGCGGGGTCGAGTTCACCACCGTCACCGTCGACTTCGAGCCCGGCGACGAGCTCGTCTTCTACACGGACGGCCTGGTCGAGACGCGCCATCACTCGCTGGACGAGCGCCTGGACGCCCTGCTGGCCCTGCTCGACGACCCGGCACGCCCCCTGGAGGAGGTCTGCGACCTGCTCCTGCGCACGCTGCACCACCCCGACAACCACGACGACGTGGCGCTGCTCATCGCGCGGGCGCAGGAGCTGCCGTAGCCGCTCGCCTGCTACCCGTGTACGCCGATCACCACGTGGGCCTGCCACTGCGGCGACACGGCGACCCGCGTCGTCAGGCCGGCGCGCTCGAAAGCCGCCACGGCGGCCGGGACCTGGTGCTCGCCCGTCTCGGACAGGAGGCAGCCGCCGGGTGCGAGCCACTCGGGGGCCCCGGCGGCCACCCGGCGCAGCACGTCGAGGCCGTCCGCGCCGCCGTCGAGGGCGACGAACGGTTCGTGGTCGCGGGCCTCCGCCGGGAGCAGGGCCACCTCGGCGGTCGGCACGTAGGGCACGTTGGCCGTCAGGATGCCGACGCGGCCCCGCAGGCCGAGGGGCAGGGCGTCGTAGAGGTCGCCGGTGTGGGCCAGACCGCCGAACGGGGCGAGGTTGCGGCGGGCGCAGCGTACGGCGGCCGGGTCGATGTCGGCGGCGTGCACCTCGACGGTGCCGAGCCGCGCCGCGAGGGCCGCGCCGAGCGCGCCGGAACCGCAGCACAGGTCGACGACGACCCGCGCGTCCGGCGCCTGGGCCAGCGCCCGGCCGACCAGGAACTCGGTACGGCGGCGGGGCACGAAGACACCCGGTTCCACGGTGACGCGCAGACCGTGGAACTCGGCCCAGCCGAGGACGTGTTCGAGCGGAAGTCCGGCGGTACGCCGGTCGACCATCGCGGCCAGTTCGCGAGGGGTGCGGGCGGTGGCGAGGATCAACTCCGCCTCGTCCTCGGCGAAGACGCACCCGGCGGCGCGCAGTGCGGAGACGACGGCGGTGGGGGAAAGAGCGGGCAAGGAGGCCATGGGAGCCGAGAGCCTTTCGGAGACCTGGAGCCGAAGGGCGCTCTCGCGGTCACCGGTGGCGGTGGGCCGAGCCGTCACACGTGACGGCGACGAGGAGAGAGCACCCGAGCTGACACAGCGGTAATGGGTCTCACCTCCTCGACGGTTCGCGGCCGCGAACCGTCCGCAGCCAGATCGCCACCATACCCCAGTACCCCGGATCCGCCGTCGCCGGAGCCGAGTTCGAAACTCCCTGGCGCACCGCGGCAGGGGCCCGCTACCGTCGCCGCGATGACCACCCACTGTGTTCGCAGATTGGGGGTCCCGTCCGCGCAAGGTGAGTGCTGATGCTCACTCAGACCGCGTACGGGGACTCCCGGCTTTCCTTGTGGCTGCGCGTGCGAGAGTTCGCCGTGCCGCCGTCCATGATCGAGACCGCGACCGTCCGGCGCCGTGCCGGGGACTGGGCGGGGGCCTGTGCCGCCGCCGGCCTGGGCCCGGGTGGTGGTCATCGGGTAGGCCCCCGTACGACGGTCCGTCAGACCCCCACCGTCTCCTCGACCTCTTCCTCGACCTCGCGCTCCGCCTGCTCCCGGCTCCTCAGCTCCTCCCGCTCCGCGGCCCGCTCCGCGTCGGACGCCGACTGGGCAGCGGCGGCCTCGGCCGGCCGGGGTGCGGCGGCGGCGTGCTTGGGCGTGTGCTTCCCGGCCCGCTCAAAAGCGCCGGCGAGCGCCGTGACGGCGAGGCCGAGGACCAGCCAGATCGCGAGCGTCCAGACGTTGCGCGAGAGGCCGTCGCTGCCGAAGTACAGCAGGCTGCGGACGCCCTCGACGAAGCCGGCGCCGTTCCAGAAGGCGTGCAGGGCACCGAAGAAGCCGTTCTGCAGCTCGGGGCGGAACAGGCCGCCGGAGGTGGTGAAGTTGAGCATCACGAACAGCACCATCATGGTCAGCGTGGTCCAGCGCTTGAGGAAGGTGTGCAGACCGACGCCGATGAAGAGGATGCCTGCGGAGTAGAGCCAGGCCATGCCCCACACACCCGCGAGGTCGTGGTGCGCGAGGTGGAACACGGGCCCGGCGAGCAGCGTGCCGATGGCGCCGACCACGGCGGAGACGCCGACGGCGAGCAGCGCCCGGATCCGCATCGGGAGCGCGGCACCCGCGGCGCCGAGCGCGGCGACGGAGGCGTACGAGCCGATGCTGACCGCGATCAGCAGGAAGAACAGCCCCTGTCCGGTGGGGTCGTCGGAGACCGGCTCGGCGACGTCGGTGACCTTCAGCGGGACGCCCTGCTCGGCGGCGACCGGCGTGAAGACCTTCTCGACGGCGGTCGCGCCCATGTCGGACGCGGCGCTCGCCACGATCAGTTCGGGCGCCTTGGCGCTCGGCACGTAGGCGCCGGTGACGTCCCGGGACTTGAGCAGGTCGACGGCGTCGGCGCGGGTGGCGACCGTGCGCACGTCGAGCTTGTCCCCGGCGGCGTCCTTGACGGTCTGGGCGAACACCTTGGCCTCGGGTCCCGCGCCGACGACGGCGACGGGCAGGTGGTGCGGCTCCGGGGTCACGAAGGCCCCCATGTACGCGAGCCCCATGCCCAGACACATCAGGAGCGGGGTGATCAGGTGCGTCAGTACATGGCGCAGTGCCGGTGACCTCATCGCTTCGCAACCTCCGATGGTTGTCTTATACAACTCTCAATTCAAGTTGTACTATACAACCAGAGCGGCGGTGGCGAAATTCCGTGGAGGTGTTCCGATGACGGCGGCACAGACGGCCGTGGAGACGATCCAGCGCGAGATGACGATCTTCGCCCGCCGGGCGCGTGCCACGGCGGGGCGGATGCACCCCGAGTTGTCGCTGGTGTCGTACACCCTCCTCGGGCACCTGGAGGAGCGCGGCGGCTGCCGGGCGACCGACCTGGCCGCGCACTACGCCCTGGACAAGTCGACGGTCAGCCGGCAGGTCGCCGCGCTGGAGCGGAGCGGGCTGATCGAGCGGCGGCTGGACCCAGAGGACCACCGCGTCCAGGTGCTGCACCTGACCGAGGCGGGCGAGGAGATCCTGGCGCAGGTCACCCGAAGCCGCCGGGACGCCTTCCGCGAGCGGCTCGCGGACTGGCCCGAGGAGGACCTGGTCCGCTTCGCGGCCTACCTGGAGCGGTACAACGCCGGTCAGCCGGAAGCGGGGTCCGGCTGAGGGAACGGGCCTGCCCGGCGGACCCCTCCGGCTTCGGCCACCCAGGCCCTACGGCACCGGTACGGCGGCCCGGCCGTCCGTGAGGCGCTCGGGCACCCGGGCCCCGAGGAAGGTCGTGCGGCGGCGCAGCCGGAAGCCGAGGGACTCGTACAGCCGGATGGCATTGGTGTTCCGCGCGCTGGCGTGCAGGAACGGGGTCTCGCCACGTTCCCGGATGCCGTGCGCGACCGCGAGGATCAGCCGGGTGGCCAGCCCCTCGCCGCGGAAGGCCGGGGCGGTGCAGACCGCGCTGATCTCCGTCCAGCCCGGCGGGTGCAGCCGCTCCCCCGCCATCGCGATCAGGGCGCCGTCGCGGCGGATCCCGAGGTAGGTGCCGAGTTCGATGGTGCGCGGCAGGAAGGGGCCCGGCTGGGTGCGTGCCACGAGGTCCAGCATCTCCGGTACGTCCGTGGGGCCGAGGCGGACCGCCTGGGGCTCCGGAGCGGCCGCCAGGCCGTCGTCCACGAGCTGCACGCCCTCCGCCCGGAAGGTGATCCCCCAGCCCTCGGGCACCTGTCCGTGGTACCCGGCCAGCGGAACCTCCGCCCCGGGACCGGCCAGCGCGGCGAGATCCGCCCAGTCGTCCGCGTCCGGTTCGTCGGGCAGGGCCGACCACGGGGACACGTCGACCGGGTAGCGCAGCACACGACCCCGCCGCTCGGCGAAGACCGCGTGCAGGCCGGTCAGGGAGGCGCGCGCGGGGTTGTCGAGGACGTGCGGGGCGTCGGCGCCGACACGGGTGTCCACGTGCCCCGGGGCGATCTGCGCGCGGCCCGCCTGCCGCGGGAGGTCCGCCGGACGACCGGCCGCGGGCGCGTCGCCGCCGAGCTCGTCGGCCCGCTCGTCCACGTAGCTCGCCGCCTCGGGCTCCGGCCCGTCCTGCCGCGTGTATGCCTTCGGCATCCACTTCCTCGTTTCCGTCGTACTGTCGCCGGCGCACCGGGGCCGGCACTCAGGTGCCAAGGAAGAGCGGCGGCCGACTATTCCCGCGGCCCGTCCGGAATTCGTGCGGCCCGTCCGGAATTCGTGCGGCCCCAGGACCGGCGGGCTGACCAGGGGCGGAGCATCCACGGCGACAACGTACGGTTGAACCATGAACGTCACCCGAGGCTTCACGGGCCGTCGGCAGGCCCACAACCCCGGACTTCCCCCGGGGCAGTACGACGCCGGCGACGACTGGCCCGTCCTGTCCGCCGAGGTCACGCCCGACCTCGCGCCCGCCGACTGGTCGCTGCGCATCGACGGGCTGGTGGAGCGGCCGTACACATGGAGCTGGGACGAGGCGCGGGCGCTGACCGCGTCCGCGTACGAGGGCGACATCCACTGTGTGACCGGCTGGTCGAAGTTCGGGGTCCGTTTCGGCGGCGTCTCGCTGGACGCCTTCTTCGACGTGGTGCGGCCCCATGGGTCCGCCACCCATGCCGTCGCCCGCTCGCACACCGGCTACACCACGAACCTGCCGCTCGCGGACCTCACCGGCGGCCGGGCCTGGATCGCCTGGGACCACGACGGCGAGCCGCTCGCACCCGAGCACGGCGGCCCGGCGCGGCTGCTGGTGCCGCATCTGTACTTCTGGAAGAGCGCCAAGTGGATCGCGGGCATCACACTGCTCGACCACGACGAGCCGGGTTTCTGGGAGGGCAACGGCTACCACGAACGGGGCAATCCCTGGGAGGAGCAGCGGTACTCCGGTGACTGAGTCGGTTTCCGAGACGATGACCAGAGGCTCCGCCGCGACGGCGGCCGCATCCACGGCATCCCCGAGGCGCTTCGCGGTGCCCGGACGCATCGCCGTGAGCCAGCAGGTGGCGACGGCCTGGCAGACGGCCACGCTGACCGAGATCCGGCACGAGACCCCACATGCGGCCACCTTCCGGTTCGCGGTCCCGGACTGGGCGGGGCATCTGCCCGGACAGCATCTGATGCTGCGGCTGACCGCCGAGGACGGCTATGTGGCGCAGCGCCACTACTCGATCGCGTCCGCGCCGGACGTTTCCGGACACATCGAGCTGACCCTGGACCGGGTGCCGGACGGCGAGGTCTCGGGCTGGTTCCACACGGTGGCCCGGCCCGGTGACACGGTGGAGGTGCGCGGCCCGCTGAGCGGCTTCTTCGCCTGGCCCGGCGACCGGCCCGCGCTGCTGCTCGGGGCCGGTTCCGGGGTCGTACCGCTGATGTCGATGGTGCGGCACCACCGGGCGCGGGGTCTGTCCGTGCCGTTGCGGATGCTGGTGTCGGCGCGCAGCCCCGAGGAGTTGATCTACGCCCGGGAGCTGGGCGCGGAGACGACAGCCGTGTTCACGCGCAGCGCCCCGGCAGGGACGCCGGTGGGTCGTATGGCGGCCGCACATGTGGCGCCACTCCTGGCCGAGCGGCCTGCCAATGGGTGGGAGGCCTATGTGTGCGGCTCCAACGGGTTCGCCGAGCACGCCTCCCGTCTGCTGGTCGCGGCCGGGCAGCCGGTGGACCGGATCCGCATCGAGCGGTTCGGCTGAACACACGGAGCCGAACCCCTCGGCGAGCGCACGGGGCCGCCCGACGCGCCGACGGCGCGGCCCTGGGGCGCATGCAGGGGGCCGCGCTCCGGGTATGCCTGAACTCGCGGTACGCCGGGTGGGCGAGGTGCGCCGTACGGGGTACGAAACGGGTGTGGACGCTCGTGCGCGGGTGACGGCGGGCCGGTGACCCGGTCCGTCCGCTCCTCCGGCTCCGGCCCACGGCGAGGAGGTGGCCATGCGGACCCAGGTGCCCGGCTGGCGCTGGCGGCGCAATCCGCTGCGGCGCCGCTCGGACGTCGTGGAGGCGTGGACGGTGCTGGTGGTCGCCGTCCTGCTGTTCGTGGTCGCGCCCCTCGCCGGGGTGGCGGCGGCTTTGTACGCACATGACCAGGCCGAGACCCTCGCGCGGACGCAGCGGGCCGAGCGGCACCAGGTGCGCGCGACGGTGGTCGGCACCGCGGCCGAGCAGCTGCCCACGGTGCGGGGCGACCGTGACCACCCGTACCGCGCGCAGGTCCGCTGGACCGAGCCGGGCAAGGGTACCCGCACCGCCGTGGCCCGGGTGCCGGCCGGGACCCGGACCGACGACGTGGTGACCGTCTGGTTCGACAGCCGGGGACGCAGCGTGGCGCCGCCGCCCAACAGGGTGGCGGTGTGGCAGCACACGGTCACCATCGGCGTGTGCGCGACGGGCTGCGCGGCGGGGGTGGTGCTCCTCGGTCACGCCCTGGAGCGCCGGATCGCGCTGCGCCACCGGCTGGACGAGTGGGAGCGGGAGTGGGCGAGCACGGGACCGAGGTGGACGCAGCCCCGGGCCTGACCGAACCCGGTCCCCATTCTCATCACCGGCCCGCCCGCATACGGTGATCTCACGTACTCCCCCTCCACCAAGGCGGTTGTCCATGGCCCTGTTCGACCTCCCACTCGACGAGTTGCGCGCGTACCGCACGGAGTCCAGCGCCCCGGAGGACTTCGACGCTTTCTGGAGCAAGACGCTCAAGGAAGCCCGTGAGCACGAACTGGACGCCCGGTTCGAACCGGTGGACACCGGGCTGACCACGGTGCGGGTGTACGACGTGACGTTCGCCGGGTTCGGCGGTCACCCGGTGAAGGGCTGGCTGCGGCTGCCGGCCGGTGCCGAGGAACCGCTGCCGCTGGTGGTGGAGTTCATCGGCTACGGCGGCGGGCGGGGGCTGCCGCACGAGAACCTGCTGTGGGCCTCGACGGGCCGGGCGCACTTCGTGATGGACACCCGTGGGCAGGGCAGCGCGTGGGGTGGCGGGGGCGGCACGGCGGACCCGGTGGGCGCCGCGCCCGCCTATCCCGGGTTCATGACCCGGGGCATCGACGCGCCGGAGAACTACTACTACCGCCGCGTGTTCACGGACGCCGTACGGGCGGTGGAGGCGGCCCGGTCGCACCCGCTCACCGACGCCTCGCGGACCGCCGTGATCGGCGCCAGCCAGGGCGGCGGCATCACGATCGCCGTCGGCGGTCTCGTCCCCGACCTGACCGCGGTCGCCCCGGACGTTCCGTTCCTGTGCGACTTCCCGCGCGCGACGACACTGACGGACCGTCACCCGTACCGGGAGATCGCCCTGTTCCTCAAGACGCACCGCGGGCACGCGGCCGACGCGCTGCGCACGCTCTCCTACTTCGACGGTGTGCACTTCGCCGGGCGCGGCCGGGCCCCGGCTCTGTTCTCGGCGGGCCTGGAGGACCAGACCTGCCCGCCGTCGACCGTGTTCGCGGCGTTCAACGCCTGGGCGCACGAGGACAAGGCGATCGAGGTGTACGACTTCAACGACCACGAGGGCGGCGGCCCGTTCCAGGAGGAGCGCAAGCTGCGCTGGCTGCGGTCGTACGCCTGACGGTCGCGCCCGGGGAGGCCGGGCCCGACGAACGCGGCCCCTGTCGGGCCCCGCCCTGCCCGTGGACTTCCCCCCAGTCGGACCAGTCAATATGTTCAGGTCACCCGGGCCCCCGCGTCGCGGCCCGGGCTCCCCGTTCACCGATCCCGACGCGGGCGTCTCGCTCGGCTGCACGATGAACCCGATGGGCCCGCACATCGCGGACGACCCCCGTAAGAAGGCCCTCGTGGACACCCTTTACCGGGCTCTGTGACCCCCGGATCACGCAGGCGGGCTTCCGGCCGAACCGGTCGCCGCGTACGGCGGTGACGTCGCTCTCGGCGGTGGTGCCTGCCGAGGTCGCGAAGCCTGTCCGCTGCCGCGAACAGGCCGACGGCGCCACCCGCGCACAGCCGTGCCTGGTTCTGCTACCGGATGCGCAGGGCCAGGCCTGCCCGTGCGTCACCGGGACGAGTTCACGGTTGCCTCAGCAGGGTGAGCCCTGTTTCCCGGCGGGCCACGACGAGCCGGACGCGGGGGCTTCCGTCACCGCGCCGCCCGAACTCGGGCAGGGTCTGCAGCTCGACGCCGAAGCCGGCGCGCCTCAACTCGCCCATGATGTCGCGGAGTCGGAAGGTCCGGTAGTACATGACGAACGGCGGCCGCCACACGGCGTTGCGCACCCGCATCACCGCGTCGAAGCCGAGCAGCATCCAGAACGCGGCGCTCGACGGGCGGGGCGGGGCGAGGACGGGGAAGGCGAACCGGCCCCCGGGCCGCAGCGCCGTGTGCACCTGGGCGAACAGCCCGGGTAGTTCCCCGGGCAGGAAGTGCCCGAACGCACCGAAGCTGACCACCAGGTCGAAGGCCGCCGCGAACGGCAGGGCACGGGCGTCCGCGCGCACCCAGGCGACGTCCGGGCCACCGGCCCGAGCCCGCCGCCCCTCGCCCGCGCCCGCGCCCGCACTCCGGCGCCGGGCGACCTCGAGCATGCCCGCACTGAAGTCGACCCCGGTGACGCTACGGCGGCACAACCCGGTCAGCACGTCCAGCCCGGCACCCGTGCCACAGCACAGGTCGAGGCCGTCCTCGAACGGGCCGAGCGGGTCCAGCGCCTTCGCCACGGTCTCCAGTACGGCGTCGGGCGTACGGAAGGGAGTGTGGTCGAACTTCGGGGCGAGCAGGTCGTAGCCGTGCTCGACGGACGACAGCGCCTGGACGGCGAGTTCGCGCAGCGTGGGGCCTTCGGGGCTGAACATCCCGTCAGCCTAGGGGTAAGCGCCGCTCCGGGAGCCCGAGAACGCGCTCGCGCCGACGCAGGTTCTCCTCCTCGGTGCGCCCGGTCCGTCAGCCCTTCAGCTGGTCCAGGGTGGCCTTGGTGTCCGTCTTCATCCTGTCGGTGACGTCGTCGAGCGCGGGCGGGTTCTTGTCCTGCTGGTACGAGCCGAGGAAGGCGCTGCAGCTCATCGTGTATGTCATCCAGCCGTCGCGGACGGCGAGCGTGGCGTATCGGGAGCAGCCCGGGAATATCCGCGCCCGGAGGCCTGTTGACAGTTCCGAGAGCACCGGTATAGTGCGATCAGCGCAGGTGCGCGTCCCGTCGTTCGGGCGCCGTTGCCGCTCTCTCTTCACCCAGCCCTCGTGCCGATGGTTTCCGTCCGGCCCGGGCTTCTTCTCGGCACCACCTCGTGACCAGGGCTTCATCGCCGTACCCGAGGTGCTGTTCGCGCCGCCCGGAGGCAGGCCTGTCCGCCTCCCGCTCGCGGCATCCCCCATCCCTTCCGTTCTCCGTTTCATTTCCGAGACCGTCCACGAAAGGACGTCACCTCATGACCACCACTCTCGAACACACTCCGGCGGCGCCGCAGGCCCCGGCCGAACGGCTCGTCACCGGTGTCCTCGACATCGACGGGCACGGGAAGGGGCAGCTGCGGGCCCTGCACCTCCTGCCCTCCCCCACCGACCCGCAGGTCTCCCCGGCGCTGATCCGCCGGTACGGCCTGCGCAAGGGCGACCTCGTCGAGGGCGTCCGCGGGGCGCAGCGCGCCCTGACCGAGGTCGCGCACGTCAACGGGCTCGCCCCCGAGAAGCTGCGCGGCCGCCGGAACTTCCGTGATCTGACCCCGCTGCATCCGCACGAGCGGCTCCGCCTCGAACACCCCGCGTCGGGGCCCGCCGGACGCCTCACCGACCTGTTCGCACCGGTCGGCAAGGGCCAGCGCGGGCTGATCGTGGCCCCGCCGAAGAGCGGCAAGACCGTGCTGCTCCAACAGCTGGCCGCCGCCGTCGCCGGCAACCACCCCGAGTGCCGGCTGATGGTCGTCCTGCTGGACGAGCGCCCGGAGGAGGTCACCGAAATGCGCCGTTCGGTACGCGGCGAGGTGTACGCCTCCACCTTCGACCGGCCGGCCAAGGAGCACATCGCCCTCGCGGACCTCGTCGTCGAGCGGGCCAAGCGGCTGGTCGAGGCCGGCGAGGACGTCGTCGTCCTGCTGGACTCCCTGACCCGGCTGTGCCGGGCCCACAACAACGCCTCCGCCGCCGGCGGACGCACCCTCAGCGGCGGAGTCGACGCGGGCGCGCTGCTGGGCCCCAAGCGGTTCTTCGGCGCGGCCCGCCAGGCCGAGGAGGGCGGCTCGCTCACGATCCTCGCCACCGTCCTGGTGGACACCGGCTCCCGTGCCGACGGCTATTTCTTCGAGGAGCTGAAGAGCACCGGCAACATGGAGCTCCGGCTCGACCGCGACCTGGCCGCCCGTCGGGTCTTCCCGGCCGTGGACATCGACACCACCGGCACCCGCCGCGAGGAACTCCTACTCACCCCGGCCGAGTTGACGGCCACTCGAGGGCTGCGCCGCGCCCTGCGCTCCCGGGAGACCGGCCCGGCCGCCCTGGAGACCCTGCTGGAACGGCTGCGGGAGACCCCCGACAACGCCACCTTCCTGCGCCGCGTCCAGCCGACACTGCCGGCGAGCTGACCGGCGCCGGATCCCTCTCCCCGGCCTGAGTAGTGCTCAGGCGCCCTTGTGCGGCATCCGGGTTGCTCCGATGGGCCGTATGGCGTGCACAGCGCGCCGCACCACCCTCCCTTTCCTACGTTGATCATATGAGCACCGGATTCTCTCGTCGGGCGGCCGCATCAGCCTGTTCCCTGTGCGTGGCGGGCGCGCTGGCCCTCGGGCCGGCCGCTGCGGCCACCGGTCACCGCACGGCGGAGCCCTCTCCGCCCCGGCCCCACGCGGCCGTCCCGCAGCCGTCCCTGCTCTACGGCCCCGGCGTCCAGGTCCGGCCGCTGCCCGGGGCGCCGCCGGTGCCGGACGTCTCGGCGCTGTCCTGGCTGGTCTCCGACGCCGGCAGCGGCGAGGTGCTGGCGGCGAACGAGGCGCACCGCAAACTGCCGCCGGCGAGCACCCTGAAGACCCTGTTCGCCCTCACCGTGCTGCCGACGCTGCCGGCCGGTCTGCAGCACACCGTCCGGTACCAGGAACTGGCGGACGTCGGCGAGGGCAGCAGCCTCGTGGGCGTCGAGGAGGGCCACACCTACCAGGTGGCCGACCTGTGGCGCGGGGTCTTCCTCAGCTCCGGCAACGACGCCGTGCACGTGCTCGCCTCGCTGGGCGGCGGCTGGCACGCCACGGCCACCCGGATGCAGACCAAGGCCCGCTCGATCGGCGCCCTGGACACCCATGTCGTCTCCCCCGACGGCTACGACACCCCCGGCCAGGTGTCCTCGGCGTACGACCTGGCGGTCTTCGGCCGGGCGGGGCTGCGCAACCCCGACTTCGCCCGGTACTGCTCCACCGCGCAGGCCGAGTTCCCGGGCAACGGATGGCCGTACGAGATCGAGAACACCAACCGCCTGCTGACCGGTGAGGACGGCGTGGCACGGTACCCCGGGCTCATCGGCATCAAGAACGGCTACACCACCAACGCCGGCAACACCCTGGTCGCGGCGGCCCGCCGGGGCGGGCGCACGCTGGTGGTGACGGTGATGAACCCTCAGGCCGGCGGTGGGTTGACCGTGTACGAGGAGGCCCGCGAACTGCTCGACTGGGGCTTCTCGGCCGCCGGCCGGGTGGATCCGGTGGGCTCGCTGGACGGGTTGCGCCCCGCGCCCAAGGGCGGGCAGACCGCCGTACCGGTCGCGGCGGCCACGTCCCCGGACGACGACTCCGACTGGGCACAGACCGCCGCCGTCGCGGGTCTCGCCGTGCTCGGCGCGGGAGCCGTGGCGCTCGCGCTGCGGGTCAAGAGCGCCCGGTCGTCGCGCGACTGACCGGTCGGCAGGAACAGCAGCAGGCCGAGCGTGACCCAGGTGTAGGTGTTGCTGCCGAGGAATCCGTCGATGCCCGAGGCGTCCGCGAACCAGAGCCACACCACGCTGGTGCACAGCACCGCGTACAGCGCGCCCGCGATCCGCGGACGTCCGGCGCGGGCCAGCACCACGAAGGACGGCAGCAGCCACACCAGGTGGTGCACCCAGGTGATCGGGCTGACCAGGCAGGCGGCCGCTCCGGTGAGGGCGAAGGCCGCGGTCCAGTCGCCGGCCGCGACCGCGCGGCGCGTCCGCACCGCCCACACGGACAGCACCAGCAGGACCGCCGAGGCCCACAGGGCGCGGTCCGGTTCACCGAGCCGGGCCAGGATGCCCTGCAGCGACTGGTTGGAGACGTAGTCCAGGCGGCCGACCCGGCCGGTGTCCCACAGCGCCTCGGTCCAGTAGAAACGGGACGCGTCCGGGTCCGCGAGGGCGGCCAGCCCGGTCGCCGCGAGGGTGACAACGGTCGCGGTGCCGGCCGCGCGCCACCGCCGGGCGAGCAGCAGCAGGCCGATGAACAGGGCGGGAGTCAGCTTCACCGCGGCGGCGAGCCCGATCCCGACGCCCGCCCAGCGGCCCCGGCCGGTCGCGAGCAGCAGGCAGTCGACGAGGACCAGGGCGAGCAGCACCAGGTTCACCTGGCCGAAGCTGAAGGTGTCCCGCAGCGGCTCGAACAGCGCGAGCCCGCACAGGGCCAGCGACCAGCGGTACCAGCCGTGCCGCCGCCACCCGGGCCCGGCCAGGACCCGCAGGATCACGGCGAGCGCGGCCAGGTTGACCAGCAAGGAGGCCACGATTGCGGTGTGCCGGCCGAGGCCCGCCAGCGGCAGCATGGCGAGCGCGGCGAACGGCGGGTAGGTGAAGCCGTACGCGGTCCCCGGCACCCGGTAGTCGTAGATCCGGCCGCCGTGGTGGATCCAGGTGTGGACGGTGCCGTAGTAGACGCGCAGGTCGAAGAAGTCGCGCAGCAGCGGCACGGTCGCGGTGAACACGATCACCACGGTGGCGAGGGCGAGGACGAGGACCAGGCGGCCCCGGTCGGTGCGGGGGCTCGGCGGCGTCAGGGGCGTCCGCAGGGGACCCGGCGTTCCGCTCATGCCGTACGCCCCAGTGCCGGAGCCGTGGCCGTCAGATGGGCCTGCCACAGCACGACCACGCCGAGCACGCCGCCGGAGACTGCCAGCACCAGTTGGCCGGCGTCCGCCGGTCCGCCGCTGGGCAGGACGGCCAGGGCGAGTACGCCGGTCAGGGCGGCCACCCGGTGCCGGACGGAGGTGTTCGGCGCGGCGGCCGCGATGAGGAACAGGCCCCACAGCACGTACCAGGGGCGGATCGCCGGGCCGAACACGGCGACCGTCAGGAGGCTGAGACCGAGGGCGTACACGGGTCGCAGGCGCAGCCGGAGCCATATCAGCAGGACGAGGACGGCGGTCGCGGCGAGGCCGAGCAGGTGCCAGGCCGGGACGGCGAGCGGGGCGAGGCTGCTGCCGAGGTGGTCGAGCAGGGCCCCGGTGGCCCGGCCGAGCAGGCTGGTGAGCGCCCAGTTGTGCGGGGAGACCGGGGTGTCCAGGGCACCGATCCAGCCGTAGCCGGTGCCGGCCAGGGCGGTGGCGGCGACCGTGGTGACGATCGCGGCGAGTGCGGTGGTCAGGGCGGCGCGCAGCGGCGGGCGCCCGGCGCGGGCCTGCAGGGCCACCACCGCGAGGAGACCGAGCACGGCGGGCGCCTTGACCAGTGCGGCGAGGGTGACCAGGACGGCTCCGAGCCAGGGCCACCTGCCGCGCGCGGCGACCAGGCCCAGTCCGAGCAGGCCCAGCATGATCGCGTCGTTGTGCGCGCCGGCCACCAGGTGCAGCAGGACCAGCGGGTTGAGGGCGCCGAGCCAGAGCGCGGCGGCCGGGTCGGCGCCGCTGTGCCGGGCCAGGCGGGGCAGGGCCATCGCCATGAGGGCCACGCCGAGCAGGGCGAGCAGTCTCATGCCGAGGAGGCCCGCGGGCAGTTCGCCCCTGGTGAGCGCGTCCAGTGCGGAGGCCAGGCCCAGGAAGGCGGGGCCGTAGGGGGCGGCGGTGTGCTGCCACACCGGGGCGACCTCGTCGGCCAGCGGCCCGCCGAGCATGTCGGGCCCGTGCGCGTACACGTCCATGTGGGCGTCGACCATGGCGCCCTGCGCGAGGTAGCTGTAGACGTCCCGGCTGAACAGCGGGGGCGCCAGCAGCAGCGGGGCGGCCCAGAGGGCCAGCACCAGCAGCAGGGCGCGCGGGGTGGGCGGCTCCGGGCCGCGCACCACGCGGCCGAGCAGCACCCAGGCCGCTATGAGCAGTACGACACCGAAGTAGACCCCGACCAGTCCGATCGCGGCTTGCGCGGAGGCGGGCTCGATGAGATCGCGCACGGGCAGGGCACCGGCCGTCTCACCGCCCAGCGCGAGGCAGGCGGTGCCGGTCAGGCCGAGCAGCCGGCAGCGGCGTAGATCGACGGGGAAGGTGATGGCCAACACTGGCTCAGCGTGTCAACACTGGGTGGCCGGGAGGCGACGCCGCATCCTCCTGCGGGCGGCCCGTACATGTCCGCCGTGTGAGGAGCGATGACTTCTCGGGACGCCCCGGGTCGACCCCGCACCACTGGCGTCGGAACGGATGTGATCGGCGTGACCGGCGGTTCCTCGTCCTACGCGAAGCTCGGCGGCCTGGAGATGTACTACGAGCTTCACGGCGCCCCCTCCGCGCGGCGGCCCTTGGCGCTGCTGCACGGCGGCGTCACCACGATCGGCCTGAGCTTCGGTGCCGTGCTGCCGGCGCCGGCCGCCGGGCGGCTGGTCGTGGCGCCCGAACTGCAGGGGCACGGGCACACCGCCGACACCGACCGGCCGATCACGCTGGCCGCGCCGACCGCGGACGTGGTGGGGCTGCTCGACGAACTCGGCATCGGGCAGGCGACTTCCTCGGCTACAGCCTCGGCGGGCTGACCGCGCTGGAGCCGGCCGTACGGCACCCGGACCGGGTGGGCCGGCTCGTCCTCGCCGCCGCGCCCTACCACCAGGAGGGCTACCACGCGGAGAGCCGGGAGCCGGACCTCAGTTCGCCGCGGATGCCGGGCGAGGCGGACTTCCAGGAGATGGCGGAGGCGTACGCGGCGGTCGCTCCGCACCCCGAGCAGTTCCAGACACTGCTCGCCAAGTGCTCGGCCGCGGCCCACGCGCCGCTGCCGTGGAGCGCCGACGACCTGCGCGGGCTGCGCGCCCCCACGCTGCTGGTCATCGGCGACACGGACTTCGTGCGCGTCGAGCACGCCGCCCGGATGCGGGATCTCGTCCCGGACGCCGCGCTCGCGGTGCTGCCCGCCACCACGCACATGACGCTCATGCGGCGTACGCCGCCGCTGCTTCCGCTGCTCGCCGAGTTCCTGGGCTGACGGGCCGGAGCCTCTTCGTCAGAACACCGACAGTCCGGTGAGCGTGGTGAACCGGTCCAGGGCGGCGACGCCGGCGACCGAGTTGCCGTGCTCGTCGAGTCCCGGGCTCCACACGCACAGCGTGCACCGGCCGGGCACGACCGCGATGATCCCGCCGCCGACGCCGCTCTTGCCGGGCAGTCCGACGCGGTAGGCGAAGTCGCCGGCGGCGTCGTACGTGCCGCACGTCAGCATCACCGCGTTGACCTGCTTGGCCTGGCTGCGGGTGAGCAGCCGGCTGCCGTCGGCGCGGATGCCGTGCCGGGCGAGGAAGCCGGTGGCGAGGGCGAGGTCGGCGCAGGAGGCGGCGACGGAGCACTGCCGGAAGTACTGGTCGAGCAGGGCGGGCACCGGGTTGTCGACATTGCCGTAGGACGCCATGAAATGGGCGAGGGCGGCGTTGCGGTCGCCGTGCGCGGTCTCGGAGGCGGCGACCTCCTGGTCGAAGTCCAGGGTCGGATTGCCGCTCTCGGCACGCAGGAACGCGAGCAGTTCCCCGGCCGCGTCCCCGGTACGGGTCTGGAGGCGGTCGGTGACGACGAGCGCGCCCGCGTTGATGAAGGGGTTGCGCGGGATGCCGTTCTCGTACTCCAGTTGCACCAGCGAGTTGAACGGATTGCCGGAGGGCTCGCGCCCCACGTGCTCCCACAGTTCGTCGCCCTCGCGGGCCAGGTCGAGAGCGAGCGTGAAGACCTTGGTGATGGACTGCGTGGAGAACGGCTGCTGCCAGTCGCCCACCCCGTACACCGTGCCGTCCAGTTCGGCGAGGGCCATGCCGAAGCTGCGGGGGTCGCAGGCGGCGAGGGCGGGGATGTAGTCGGCGGACCGGCCGCGTCCCGGGGTGCGGTCGATCTCGTCCATGATGCGGTCGAGGACCGGCTGGAACTGCGAGGTCATGATCGTCATGATGCCGTACCCCCGGTCCCGCGGGCGCCCCGGGGGCGTCGCACGGTCCCGCCGCGACGGTGCTGCGGCGGTCGCGACGACGCCTCCCGGGGGGTGGGGTGACGGAGCCCGGGTGCCGCCCGGTCCGGTGACCGGGGCCGGGCGGCACGCGGCTTTCCCCGCCGTCACGCGCGGGGTTGCCTGCCGTCAGACGGCGGGTGCGGTCGGGGTGCCCGCGAGCACCTCCGGGCGGAGCAGTTCCGTGAGCCGTTCGGCCGGGAGCAGGCCCTTCTCCAGGACGAGTTCGGCCACGCCCCGGCCGGTGGCGAGGGCCTCCTTGGCGATGTCGGTGGCGGCCGTGTACCCGATGTGCGGGTTGAGCGCCGTGACCAGGCCGATGGAGTTCTCGACGGTGGCGCGCAGTGCCTCGGTGTTCGCGGTGATGCCGTCCACGCAGCGCTCGGCGAGCGTGAGGCAGGCGGCCCGCAGGTGGGTGATGCTCTCCGAGAGGGAGTGCAGGATGATCGGCTCGAAGGCGTTGAGCTGGAGCTGGCCGGCCTCGGCGGCCATGGTGATGGCGACGTCGTTGCCGATCACCTCGAAGGCGACCTGGTTGACGACCTCGGGGATCACCGGGTTCACCTTGCCCGGCATGATCGACGAACCGGCCTGCACCGGCGGCAGGTTGATCTCGCCGAGGCCCGCGCGCGGGCCGGAGGACAGCAGGCGCAGGTCGTTGCAGCTCTTGGAGAGCTTGACCGCGATCCGCTTGAGGACGCCCGACATCTGGACGAAGGCTCCGCAGTCCTGGGTGGCCTCGACCAGGTTGGCGGCCGTGACCAGGGGCAGTCCGGTGATGTCGGCCAGGTGGCGACGCGCGGCCTCGGCGTAACCGGCGGGGGCGTTCAGGCCGGTGCCGATCGCGGTGGCGCCCAGGTTGATCTCGTGGATCAGCTCGACGGCCTCGGCGAGCCGGCTGCGGTCCTCCTCGATCATGACGCCGTAGGCGGAGAACTCCTGACCGAGGGTCATCGGCACCGCGTCCTGCAGCTGCGTGCGGCCCATCTTGAGCACCTCACGGAACTCGACGGCCTTGCGGCCGAACGCGTCCTGCAGAACGGCCATGGCCTTGAGGAGTCCACGCACCGCGAACACCGTCGCGATCTTGACGGCGGTGGGATACACATCGTTGGTGGACTGGCCGAGGTTCACGTCCTCGTTGGGGTGCAGGAACGCGTACTGCCCCTTGGCGTGGCCCATCAGCTCCAGTGCGCGGTTCGCCACGACCTCGTTGGCGTTCATGTTGGTGGAGGTGCCCGCACCGCCCTGGATGACGTCGACGACGAACTGGTCGTGCAGCTTGCCGGAACGTATCTCCCGGCAGGCGGCGACGATCGCCCGCGCCTTCTGGGGCGCCAGCAGACCGAGTTCCTCGTTGGCGAGCGCGGCGGCCTCCTTGACGGCGGCCAGGGCGTCGATCAGGTGCGGGTAGGCGGAGATCGGCGTGCCGGTGATCGGGAAGTTCTCCGTCGCGCGCAGGGTGTGGACACCCCAGTAGGCGTCGGCGGGTACGTCACGGTCGCCGAGCAGGTCGTGCTCGGTGCGGGTGGCGGTCATGGGGGTGCGGGTCCTCTTTCGGACATACGGCGGTGACAGCGCCCCTTGAGGGGCGCGGGACGTCATTGATGTGCGGCTGCCGCCGCGTGGGCGCGACCGGCCACAGGCGGCCCGCAGCGTGAACGCGACCGGAGCACCCCGAAGAACGCTCCGGTCCGCAGACAGATCAGACGCAGGCGGCGAGCGGAACCGGGTCCAGCGCGCGGACGGCGCGCACGCACCCCACCGGCTGCCCGCCCCCGAGCAGCGGCTCCCCCGCGAACTCGGTGAGCAGATCGGGATCCACGCCCGCGCGGGCGAGTGCCGCCGCTGCGACCGGGATCCGGGCACGGTTCGCCCCGTCGGCTATCTTCACGGCGACGGCCCGCCCGTCGGGCAGCGCCGCCACCTGGACGCCCTCGAAGCCGTCCTTGGCGAGCAGCCCCGGCACGGCGGCCATCAGCGCGGCCACGTCGCGGCCCGCGCCGGAGGCCATCTCGGCGTGCTCGCGCATCGCGTCGGCGACCCGAGCCTCGGGCGTGCCGGGCGCGGCCGAGGCGATGCGGGCGAGGGCGCGGGCGAGTCCGTGCAGGGAGATGGAGAACAGTGGTGCGCCGCAGCCGTCCACGGTGACCCGGGCGACCCGCTGGCCGGTGAGATCCTCGACGGTCTCCTGGATCGCCTGCTGGAGCGGGTGCGCGGGGTCGAGATAGTCCGCAAGGGACCAGCCGTTGAGCTCGGCGGTCCACAGCATCGCCGCGTGCTTGCCGGAGCAGTTCTGCGCGAGCCGGGAGGCGGTGCGGCCCTCGCGGATCCAGGCGTCGCGCACCGCGGCGCCGTACGGCATGTCGGGCACGTTGCGCAGCCGGTCCTCGCCGAGACCGGCGAGTGCGAGGATGCGCCGGGTGCCGGCGAGGTGGCGTTCCTCGCCGGAGTGGCTGGCGGCGGCCAGCGAGAGCAGCTCGCCGTCGAGGGGCAGCCCGGCCCGCAGCATGGCGACGGCCTGAAGGGGCTTGACGGCCGAGCGCGGGTAGAACGCGGCCTCGATGTCGCCGAGCTGGAACTGGACCTGGCCGTCGGCGCCGAGGACGACGACCGAGCCGTAGTGGATGCCCTCGACGACCCCGCCGCGGACGAGGTGGGCGACGGGGGCGTGCAGGGGTTCACGGACGACGGGCGCGTCCGCCGGGAAACTGCTGTGCATCACTGCCTGAATCATGAGGTCGGGGGCGCCGCGGGTCACGCGTCGGCCCTGGTGGACGTGTTCGCTCTGCGGCCGCGGACGCCGTACCGGCGCGCGACCGGTGCTGCGGCGACGAGCCGCGCGCACAGCACGGCTTCGAGGTGCTGTGCGCTCACGCCTCGGATCCGCCTTGCGTGGCGAGGTCCGCGCGTGCGGGGCGCACGATGGCGGAGAGGGTGGTGGAGACGCGGTCCAGGTGGTGGCTCATGGCCTCGACGGCGTCGTGCTCGGACCCGTCGACCAGCGCCTCGACGATCGCCCGGTGCTCGCGGTTGGACTGTTCGCGGCGCCCGCCCAGCTCGTTGAGGAAGGCCGACTGACGCGCGAGGGCGTCGCGGATCTCCTCGATGACCCGGCGGAAGACCGGGTTCTGGGCGGCCTCGGCGACGGCGAGGTGGAAGAGGGTGTCCATCGCGACCCAGGCGGTGGTGTCCGTCTCCCGCTCCATGCGGTCGAGCAGGTGGGTCAGATGGTCCAGGTTCTCCGGGGTGCGGCGCAGGGCCGCGTAGCCGGCCACCGGGATCTCGATGTGCCGGCGCACCTCGAGCAGGTCGCCGGCCCCGTAGTCGCCGAAGGTGGGGTCCTCGACCGCGCTCGCGACGACGAAGGTGCCCTTGCCGGTACGGGAGACCGTGAGGCCCATCGTCTGCAGCGCGCGCAGTGCCTCGCGGAGCACGGGCCGGGACACCTCGAGGGTGCGGCACAGCTCGGCCTCGGAGGGGAGCTTGTCGCCGATGGCGTACTCACCGCGCTCGATGGCGCCGCGGAGGTGGCCGAGGACCGCTTCCATGGCGCTGACGCGCCGGGGTGCCGGGCCACCTGTCTGGCTGTCTGACAGGTTCACAGGAACGATCCTGCAGGTTGCGGAAGGCGACTGTCAAGGCGCGCCGGCCGGGAACGGGTACGGGGTGCGGACCCTTGCTGCAGGCATCCGCACCCCGTGGGTGGTGAGAGGTTCGCTCAGCCGCTGAGCGTGCCCGTGGCGAGCAGGCCGAGCAGGCCCACGCCGATCACGATGCGGTAGATCACGAAGGCGTTGAAGGAGTGCTTGGCGACGAACTTGAGCAGCCAGGCGATGGAGGCGTAGGCGACCACGAAGGACACGACGGTGCCGACGGCCAGCGGGGCGGCGCCGACGCCCGCGCCCAGCGCGTCCTTCAGCTCGTAGATACCGGCGCCGGTCAGGGCCGGGATGCCGAGGAAGAAGGACAGCCGGGTGGCGGCGACGCGGTCCAGGTCCAGGATGAGCGCGGTGGACATGGTGGCGCCGGAGCGGGAGAAGCCGGGGAAGAGCAGGGCGAGGATCTGCGAGCAGCCGACGAGCATCGCGTCCTTGAACGAGGTGTCGTCCTCACCCCGCTTGTGGCGGCCCATCTGGTCCGCCGCCCACATCACACCGGAACCGACGATCAAGGAGCCGGCGACCACCCAGAGCGAGGCGAGCGGGCCGTCGATCAGGGGCTTGGCCGCCAGGCCGACCACGACGATCGGGATGGTCGCGTAGATCACCCACCAGGCGAACTTGTAGTCGTGGTGGTAGCGCTCCTCGCGGTTGGTCAGACCGCGGAACCACGCGGAGACGATCCGCTTGATGTCCTTGAAGAAGTACACGAGCACGGCGGCGATGGCGCCGACCTGGATGACGGCGGAGAACCCGACGACGGACTTGTCGTCGACGGGGATGTTCATGAGCCCCTCGGTGATCTTGAGGTGGCCGGTGGAGGACACGGGGAGGAACTCGGTCACCCCCTCGACGACTCCGAGGACGACGGCTTGACCGACGGAGATGGCGCTCATGGGATCCAGTTCTGGGGATAGTTGGTCGACAGTGCTGTAGACGGTCCTACTATGCACGGTCCCGGGGGGCGGATGGCAAGCGCTACGTCCAAAGGACTCCGGCGAGCCAGACCCCGGCGAAGGCGGCGCCGAGACCCGCCACCACGCTCATGACGGTATTGACGGCAGCGTAGAGCCAGGCGCCGGCCTCGGTCAGCCGCAGAGTCTCGTAGGAGAAGGTCGAGTACGTCGTCAGGGCGCCGCACAGGCCGGTCCCCAGCAAGAGTTGCAGATGCGGGCCCGCCGCTCCGGCGGAGGCGGCGCCGGTGAGGAGGCCCAGGATCAGACAACCGGTGATGTTCACCACGAAAGTGCCCCAGGGGAGGAGCGAGTCGTGGCGGGCCTGGACCGCGCGGTCGGTGAGATAGCGCAGGGGCGCGCCGACCACGGCCCCCAGGACGACCAGCACCCAGTTCACAACGAGTTCTTACCCTTCGGGTCGGTACGGTCCGCCGTGTCCGGGCCGGATCGCCACGCGCAGGTCCTCCCTGCGGGAGATCGGCCCTGAGGTGGGGACGCGGGAAGAGGCGCCCGGGCCCCGCGGGGCCCGGCCGGTGAGTGAGGTCATCCCCGCCTCCGCAGGAAGACCAGGCGTGCGGCGGCCGAGGCCAGCCACACCGCCGCGAGGGCACAGAGCAGGGTCGCTGCGAGGTAGACCAGGCCGGTACGGGCCTGGCCGGCGTCGACGAGTCGCCGGATGTCGACGGCATAGGTGGAGAAGGTGGTGAAACCACCGAGCACACCCGTGCCGAAGAAGGGCCGCACCAGGCGGTGGGCCGGGTACACCTCGGTGATCAGCACCATGAAGACGCCGATCACGGCGCAGCCGACGACGTTGGTCCAGAACGTCGCCCAGGGGAAGTGGCCGAGAGTGGTGGGCCAGGCCAGGGTCAGTGCGTAGCGGGCGGTCGCGCCGAGGGCACCGCCCGCGGCGACCACGGCGACGACGGGGGCCTGGGTACGCCACTCGGACCGCCCCGTCGGTCCGGGGCGGACGCGGACGCTCTCCGCTTCCGGGGCTGTCATATCGGTGGGTCTCCTGTCCGGCCCTGCCCGGCGGGTGATCACGGCCGGGCACCAGGGTACTGCCGGGCCGTCCGGCGTCCCGCGGGCGTGAGCCGCGCAGGGGCGCCGCTCACCAGCCGTTCTCGAAGACGCGGAGCACCTCGGCGATGCGGGTCTCGTCGCGCCGGTAGTGGGTGCGGCAGCAGATCCGCCGGGTGCGCGGCATTCCGAGGCGGGTGAGGAAGTCGAGATGGGCCGCGGCGGTCCAGCGGGGACGCCGAGCTTGGCGGCGACGGCCCGCGCGGTGACGCCGGTCTCGGCGGGATCGCGGTGGCAGCGGCCGGCGGGCGGCCCGGCTCACCGTCGCCGAGGTGCTGCACAGCCAGTGAGGGCACGGCGAGGGAGCCCGTCGTCGCAGCCGGAGAGGGCCGCCGCCGCGACCGGGCAGGATCGGAGAAGCGGCCGCGGGCTCCCCCTGCCTAGCGTGAGAGCACCGACAAAGAACCGTCGGTCCACGCATCGACAAGGAGTGAGTGCCATGAGCGCCGGCCTGCAGACGATCATCTACCCGGTCAAGGACCTTGAGCGGGCGAAGACCCTGCTCACCGCCCTGCTGGGGGTCGAGCCGTACGCGGACGAGCCCTACTACGTCGGTTTCAAGGCCGAGGGGCAGGACGTAGGCCTCGACCCGAACGGGCACGCGAAGGGGCTCACGGGGCCGGTGCCGTACTGGCACGTGACCGATCTGCGGGAGCGGCTCGCGGCTCTGCTGGCGGCGGGCGCGGAACTGGTGCAGGACGCGCAGGACGTGGGCGGCGGCCGGCTCGTCGCCGCGGTGAAGGACGCGGACGGGAACATGGTGGGGCTGCTCCAGGACCCGGTCTCCTGAGCCTCATGAGCCCCTTGCACTCGCAGTAGTTGCACGCTCAATGACTGGCCGAATCGGTGCTACGGTGCCGGTATGGCAGTGAAGACGGCCGACACCCGGCTCGAGCAGCGTTGGCGGGACATTCTCACGCTGCACGCGCACACGATGTGCGAGATCGACCGCGTCCTGCACCCGCACGGGCTGGGCGCCAGCGACTTCGAGGTGCTGGACCTCCTGGCCACCGCGTCGCCCCAGGAGGGCGACCAGTGCCGGGTGCAGAACCTGGTCGGGCGGGTGCATCTCAGCCAGTCCGCGCTGTCCCGGCTGATCGGCCGGCTGGAGAAGGAGGGCCTGGTCGAACGCTCGGTGTGCGCGGAGGACCGGCGCGGGGTGTGGGTCGGGCTCACCCGCAAGGGCCGCGACCTGTACGCCGAGGTACTGCCGCTGCAGCGAGCGGTGTTGGAGCGGATGCTGGCCGAACCGGCCGGTTAGGCCGGCACTAGATCACCAGCTCCGTCCCGTCGTCCAGGACCTCCACCCCCTGCCGCGTCACACGCGCGCGTGCGGGTGATACCGGCGTGGCGGTGAGCTGGGTGCGCAGGTCGGGCGAGGCGTTGAGCAGCCACCAGTCACGGCCGTTGCCGGTGACGGCGGCGCACTCCTGGGTTCGGGAGGGCAGTCTGCCGTCCCGGGCGGCCGCGCACAGCGCGCAGGCGCAGTTCCACTGCGGGAAGCCGCCCCCGGCGGCGGTGCCCAGCAGAACGACCCTCACGATCATCGGCTCCTTCGAACACGTCCGGACCTTTCCGCTGGGGTCTTCCCTCCGAAGGGCGGGAAAACTACCCGGAGGCGGGGGGAACTTGGGGTCGTCCTGTGTCGGGCGGCCGGCGGTCCGTCGGGCGCAGCGGCGAGACGGGTTCACCGGAAAAGTCACGCATGCCGGTCCACAGCGCGGGTACGGCGTCGCAGCGGCGGCACAGCTCGTAGGCGACCGCCTCGTAGTTGACCCGCCAGCCACGGAAGTGGGGCCATGCCTCCTTCGGTGACCGTTCCGCCCGGAAGCCGGCCGTCTGAATCATCGCGACGGCCTCGTCGAACTCCTCGAAGGTGAGCAGGATGGGGGTGTCGGGCAGCGGATCGGCGTCGAAGGACATGCGCAGTGCGCGGGCGATGTCGCGCAGGGCGGTGAATCCGGCGCGCAGCACCAGGCGGGCCTCCGGCGGGGCGGTCCGCGGGTCCAGGGCGAGCTGCAGCGCGGCCGCGTCCATGACGGCGATGAGTCCGACCAGCCAGTTGCGGTAGGGGCGCGGGGACCGGAAGGTCAGCAGGACCGGGTACGTGGAGTGGCTCTCGCCGATGTCCGCGGCGAAGCGCTCCCACGCCCGGTACAGCTCGGGCAGCGCCGTCTCGGTGTCGACCAGCCACTGCCGGGCGAGGATCTCCGGCCCCCAGGCGGGCTCCCCGGCCCGCGCCTGCAGCAACGTGACCTCCAGTTCCCGACGGTTGTAGGCGCCGTACAGGGTGGGCAGGTAGGCGATCTGCAGGGCGATCAGGACCGGGCCGGTGGCCGCCGCCATGAAGTCGATCACGGACAGGTTCAGCCGGGTGCCGCTCGCGAAGCCCAGCGTGAACAGGCTGGAGCCGGCCTCGCGGAACGCGGTGGTCCACGACAGCGGCGACACCGCGTACAGCAGCAGCCCGTAGCCGAGCAGGGCCCCGGCGAGCCAGGTGGCGAGGGTGCCGACCAGCATCAGCGGGGCGAGCCAGGTCTGGGCGCGGTCGATGGCGTCGTAGCCGCCGCGCAGGGCGGTGAGCCGGAGCAGCCTGCGCAGCAGCCACCACAGCCGGAACACCAGCGAGGAGTAGAGACCTCGGGGCACGACGAGGGTGCGCAGGATACTGCCGAGGACCAGGACGAGAACCAGTCCGCCGGCCACGCCGGATATCCATTCCATACGGACATTGTGTCGTCTGGCGGGGCGGGGCCCCGGCTCACCCTGGGCTCACCGCGCGAGCAGGGTGCGCACCCCGTGCGAGGTGAGCGTGAGCCCGTGGGGCGAGCTGCCGTCGATCGCGAGCGACAGGTCCTCCTCGGGCCACTGGGAGGCGAGCGCGCCGAGCGGTATCAGCCGGTAGCGGGAGACCTGCGGCAGCAGCTCGGCCATCATCCCCTCCGTGGTGAACACGGGGACGACCGGGTCGCCTCCGGGCTGTTCGAGGACGGGCAGGGCGACCGTCGAGGGGTCGGTGGTCTCGGCCTCGGCCGCGTCGTCCGGCACCGGGACGAGCACCTCGCTGTGGGCGAGGGTGTCCAGGGCGGCCTGGTCCTCGGCGTTCACGGCCAGCGCGTCGAGCGCCTGCTGGGCCGGCGTCGGAAGGTCGTCGTATGCGGGTGTGTCCATGGCAGATCCCCTGGTAGCGGCGGTGATACGGCCACGTCCGCGGCGGATGCCCGGACGTGCTCCCGCCCCGCGTACCCCGAGGCGCCCCGGGCATGCGTGAGGATTCCGGGGAGGGCCCGCGCCCGGACGATGGCGAGAGGCGGCCGGTCGTGGAGATCGCGGAAACCCGGTCGGCGGTGATGACCTCCCGGCCCGCCCGGGCTTCGAGTTGGGGGGGCCGAGCTGTCGGGGGCCGCGGACCGGGGCGGCTTCGTGGACTTCCTCGCCCACGCCTACGGCTCCGCCTTCCACACCGTCCTGTGGGGCCTCGCGGCCGTCTGTCCGGTGCTGTGCGCCGTCATCGCCGCCCTGCTGCGCCTGGGACGCACAGATCTATCCCGCGGGAATCGACCCGTGGATGGTCAAACTCGACGCCGACACCACACACGGAGGGCTCGCCGTCGACAGCCGATTCTTCCCGCACGGCTCGGACTTCCTCGGCTTGCGCGTGCACCAGACGCGCCTCCAGGGCGGCGACGCGTCCTCGGATTCGTACTGCTACCGCCGCTGACCGCTTGCCGTCCGCGAGCGCCGGCGCCGCCGGGCCCTCGACGGTTGCCGCCCCGGTTTCCCGCGCAGGATTCCGGGCAGTACGCAGCCGAGCGACGGTGGAGATCATCGGCAGGATCGACTGCACCACGTCGCGGGTTCCATCGTGGAAAGCTCACCTCCGCCGCACCCAAAGGCTGTCCGGACTTACCAATTACCTTATGACACAGGCGTGTTGGAATTACTTCATGGCCACTCCCGCTGACGGAACCACCCGCCGGAGTCCGCACGAGCCCGCGCAGCACCTGCGTGCCGAGATCGAGCGACTGAGAGACGAGGCGACGCGCCAGAGGACACTCGCCCACCGCCGGGCCGAGTTCTGGGCCAAGACGGACATCGCCCTCGGTTTCCCCGCGGCCCTGCTCGCGGGCACGGCGGGAGCGGCAGGCCTGGCCTCGGCGGACGTGCGCGTTCCCGCCGCCCTCGCCGCTCTGGCCGCCGCCGGGTTCGCGGCGGGAGCCGGATTCCTGCGCAGCGACTCCAGACGCCGCGCCAACAAGCGCGCCCGGCACGCATGGGCCTCGGTCGAGGCCAGGGCCACGGTGGCACTGGCCCGGGAGCACGTGACCCCCGAGGACCTCGGCGACCTGCTGGAATGCCGCCAGGCCGCGCTGGCGGCCTACGACGGCGAGGAGCCCCGACCGGCGGCACCGTGACCCGCAGCCCTCGGCTGCCGGGCATCGAGGGAGAGCGGCCAGTCATGCGCACGTCTTCTTCGAAGATCCGATGCCTGGGTTCTCGTTGTCGGCGACCTCGTGCGGCAGCACCGTCCGGCACGGGCGAGGGGCGGGGCACGGGCCCCGTCAGGCTCGCCGGATCGGCGCCGTGCCGGTGAGGTGCGGCGCGGCTACCGTGAGAGACCCTGATCACGTTCCGCCCTGCGGCTGGACGACATACCGACTAGTCAGGATGATTGAGTCCGACCCGTTGCCGTCCCGCCTTCCAGGAGTGCCGCATGAGCGCCGACCACCCGCCCGGACTCGATCTCGACCGGCTGCGCGGACTGCTAGACCGCGAGCGGCCCGGCCTGGTCAGCGGCCCGCTGACCGGCCGGCTGATCGAGGGCGGACGGTCGAACCTCACGTACATGCTGTCCGACGGCTCCTCCAAGTGGGTCGTCCGGCGCCCTCCGCTCGGCCACGTGCTGGCCACCGCGCACGACATGAAGCGCGAGCACCGGGTGATCAGCGCCCTGCACCCGACCGAGGTACCGGTCCCCCGCCCGGTGCTGCTGTGCGAGGACGAGGAGGTGCTCGGGGCGCCGTTCTACGTGATGGAGTTCGTCGAGGGCACCCCGTACCGCACCGCCGACCAACTCTCCCCGCTGGGCGAGGAACGCACCCGCAACGCCCTGCTGTCCCTGGTGGACACGCTGGTCGGGCTGCACTCGGTGGACCCGGCCGCAGTGGGCCTCGCGGACTTCGGGCGCCCGGAGGGCTTCCTGGACCGCCAGCTGCGCCGCTGGGGCAAGCAGCTGGACGCCTCCCGCAACCGCGAGCTGGCCGGCATCGACGAACTGCACGCGGCTCTCGGGCGCTCCCTGCCCACCTCCCCCGCTCCCACGGTCGTGCACGGCGACTACCGCCTGGACAACGTCCTGATCGGCGCCGACGACACGATCAAGGCGATCCTCGACTGGGAGATGTCCACGCTCGGCGACCCACTGACCGACCTGGGCCTGCTGGTGATGTACTGCACGCCGCTGGGCATGCCCGACTCTCCGGTCTCCACCACCGCCGAGGCGGCGGGGCACCCCTCACCGCAGGAGCTGATCGAACGGTACGCGGCGCGCTCGGGGCGCGACGTCTCGGCCATCTCCTGGTACACGGCGTTCGCCTGGTTCAAGCTCGCCGTGATCCTCGAGGGCATCCACTACCGCTACACCCTCGGCCAGACGGTCGGGCAGGGCTTCGACCGGATCGGCGACCTCGTGCCCGTCTTCATCGACCACGGACTCACCACCCTCCAGGAAGGCTGACCGGACATGGACTTCGCGTTCGACGCGCGCACCGAGGAACTGCGCGCCAAGCTCCTCGCCTTCATGGACGAGCACGTCCACCCGGCCGAGGCCGTCGCCGAGGAGCAGCGGGCCGAGCCGGCCTCGCCGTGGGAGACCCCGGCGGTGGTCGAGGAGCTCAAGGCCGAGGCCCGCAGGCAGGGCCTGTGGAACCTCTTCCTGCCGGACTCCGAGTACGGCGCCGGGCTGACCAACCTCCAGTACGCGCCGCTCGCCGAGATCACCGGCCGCTCCCCGCAGCTCGCGCCCACCGCGCTGAACTGCGCCGCGCCCGACACCGGGAACATGGAGGTGCTCACCCAGTTCGGCAGCGAGCAGCAGAAGAAGCAGTGGCTGGAGCCCCTGCTGGCCGGGGAGATCCGCTCGGCGTTCGCGATGACCGAGCCGGAGGTGGCCTCCTCCGACGCCACCAACATCACCACCCTCATCGAGCGGGACGGTGACGACTACGTCATCAACGGCCGCAAGTGGTACATCTCCGGGGCGATGAACCCGGACTGCAAGATCTTCATCGTGATGGGCAAGACGGACCCGGACGGTGCGGACATCCGCCGCCAGCAGTCCATGGTCCTGGTCCCCCGCGACACTCCGGGTCTCACGGTCAAGCGCGCCATGCAGGTGTTCGGCTACGAGGACCACTGGCACGGCGGCCACGCCGAGGTGATCTTCGACAACGTGCGCGTCCCGGTGTCCAACCTGATCGGCGAGGAGGGCGGCGGCTTCGCCATCGCCCAGGCCCGCCTCGGCCCCGGTCGCATCCACCACTGCATGCGGGCCATCGGCATGGCCGAGCGCGCGATCGAGCTGATGTGCCGGCGCGCGGTCTCCCGCACCGCCTTCGGCAAGGCCCTGGCCCAGCAGGGCGTGATCCAGAACTGGATCGCCGACGCCCGGGTGACGGTCGAGCAGCTGCGGCTGCTGGTGCTGAAGACGGCCTGGCTGATGGACACCGTCGGCAACAAGGGCGCCCACACGGAGATCCAGTCCATCAAGATCGCCACCCCGCGTGCGGTCGTCGGCATCCTCGACCGCGCCATCCAGCTGCACGGCGCCGGCGGCGTCAGCCAGGACTTCCCGCTGGCCGAGCTGTACGCCGGGGCCCGCACGCTGATGCTCGCCGACGGCCCGGACGAGGTGCACCAGCGCTCGCTGGCCCGCCGGGAGCTCAAGAAATACATGTGAACCGGGGAGGGGCGGTACGCGGGACGCCGAAAGCCCCGCACACCGCCCCTTCGTACGGCCCGCCCCTTGGTACGGCCGGCCCTTCGTACGGCCCCTTCGCACCGCCCCTCCCGCCCGGACACGGGGCGCGCGCTTTGATTCCGGGTGCGCGGGCCTGCATCATTTAGTTATGCATAAGCACGTTATGGAGCACGTTCCCCGGAATGTGCCGGCCGAGGACCTGATGATCGCCGTGGAGGAGCTGGTCCGGTACGTACGCCGGAGCGCCACGGCCGGCGGCCTGAGCACGGCGGCCTCCTCGACGCTCGGCCGACTGGGCCGCGAGGGCCCGCAGCGGCTGACCGAACTGGCCCGCGCGGAGAACGTCTCGCAGCCGAACATGACCCAGCTCGTCACGCGCCTGGAGCGCGCGGGCCTGGTACGCCGCACCGCCGACCGTACCGACGGCCGGGGCGTGCTGGTCGAGGCCACCGAAACCGGCCTGGAGGTGTTCCGGCACCGGCGGGCCGAGCGCTCCGAGGCTCTGCGGCAGCTCATCGACGAACTGTCGGAGCAGGAGCAGCACGCGGTGACGGTCGCACTCCCGGCGCTGGCCCGCGTGATCCGGGACCGCCAGGACCGCGAGGAGCAGTAGGGCCGCCAGGTGCGCCCCTACCCCGCACCCGCACCCGGCCCTTCCTAGCCGACAAGCTTCTCGGACACACTCCACAGCCGGTCCGCGTTCTCCCGGTCCACGGCGTACGGCGCGACACCGGCGAGGGCGCCGGCTCGTCCGGTGACCGGTTCAGCCTGCGCGCAGTCCTCGAAGTAACGGCCGGTGACGCCTTCCACGGTCGGCGAGGCGGCCAGCAGCACCGAGGTCGCGGCGCCCTGCTCCACGGTCTTGCCGGGCGGCAGCGCCAGCCCGGTCATGTCGATGAACGAGGCCAGTTGATCCGCGCTCACGTACCGGGCCAGCGACGTGTCGCCGATGTTGCCCGGCATCAGGGCGTTGGCGGTGATCCCGTCGTCGGCCCAGCGCTCGGCGGCACCGACGGCGAACAGGGCGTTGGCGGTCTTGGACTGCCCGTAGGACGTCCAGGGGTCGTAGGGCCGGAACCGGTAGTCCAGGTCGTCGAAGACGACCGGCGAGAAGAGATGGCCGATGGAGCTCACCGAGACCACGCGCGCGCCGTCCGCCGCCGCGAGAGCCCGGTGCAGGCCGACGGCGAGCGCGAAGTGGCCCAGGTGGTTGACGGAGAACTGCGCCTCCCGGCCGTCCGGCGTGCGCGTGAGCTCCGGGAACGCCATGACGCCGGCGTTGCCGACCAGGATGTGCAGCGGACCGCTCCAGTCCGCGACGAACCCGGCGACGGTGGACCGGTCGGCGAGGTCCAGCCGTGCGACGGTCAGCTTTCCTGCCGAGTCCGTGAGTTCGGCTTCGAGTCGGGCCGCGACGCGTGCGCCCGCGGCGGTGTCCCGCACGGCGAGGGTGACGTCGGCGCCGGCCGCGGCCAGCGCCCGGACCGTCTCGACACCGATCCCGGAACTGGCTCCGGTGACGACGGCCCTGCGGCCGTGAAGGTCCACACCCTCGATCACCTCGGCGGCCGTGGTGCTCACTCCGAACGTGTGGGGGGTCTGAGGAACGGACATGGGACGAATCTCCTGACGTCGGGATGGGGGCATCCCATAACTAACTGGATAGTTACAAGACCGTAGACCTCCCCGGCATCCATGTCAATAACTAGATAGTTACTTGGTAGGGTGGCGGACATGTCACGGGACTCCACCGCCACCAAGGCCCGGCTGCTCGACGCCGCCTTCACCGAGTTCGCCGCCTACGGCATCGCCGGGGCCCGGGTGGACCGGATCGCCGAGACCGCGGGCGTGAACAAGCGGCTGATCTACGTCTACTTCGGCAACAAGGAGCAACTGTTCGACGAGGTGCTGCGCCGAGCGCTGACGGCCGGCGCCGAGTCGGTGCCGTTCGACGTGGACGATCTGCCCGGATACGCGGGCGCGATCTTCGACCACCTCGTCGCCAGGCCGGATCTGATGCGCCTGCGCCTGTGGAAGCTGCTGGAGCGCCCCGCCGCCACCGGACCCGAGCCGGATGCCTTCCTGCAGAAGACCGCCGAAGTGGCCGGCGCGCAGCAGCGCGGCGACCTGTCCGGGCAGATGGAGCCTGCCGATCTGCTGACCATGGTGCTCGCCGTTGCCCAGGCCTGGTTCTGGGCCGCCGAGGGCGCCGAGGCGGAGGCACCCGGGCAGTCCTGGGCGGCGGAGCGGCTGGACCGGCACCGCGCGGCGGTCGTCGAGGCCGCCCGCCGGATCAGCGCGCCGCGGCCGGCCGACGGGTCGTAGCCCGGCTCCGGACATCGGCCCCCGCCGCGCGCGAACGGCGGCGGTCTCGACGCACTGCACTCACGGACGGCATCCCCGACACGTCTGTGGGCACCCCCGGCCGCGCCCGCCCGGCACGCCGCCTCAGGTGGCCGTGTAGTCGTGGAATCCGCGACCGGTCTTCTTGCCCAGGTGACCGGCCTCGACCATGCGCAGCAGCAGCGAGGGCGGCGCGTACAGCGGCTCCTTGAACTCCGCGTACATCGACTCGGCGATCGCCTGCGTGGTGTCGAGACCGATCAGGTCAGCGAGGGCCAGCGGGCCCATCGGGTGGGCGCAGCCGAGGACCATGCCCTGGTCGATGTCCGTGGCCGAGGCCAGGCCCGATTCCAGCATCCGGACGGCGGACAGCAGGTACGGGACCAGAAGGGCGTTCACCACGAACCCGGCGCGGTCGGTGGCACGGATGACGTGCTTGCCCAGTGTGCGGGTGACGAACCGCTCCGCGCGCCGACGGGTCTCCGCGCCGGTCAGCAGGGAGGGGACCAGTTCCACCAGGGGGAGGATCGGGACCGGGTTGAAGAAGTGGATGCCGACGACCCGTTCCGGCCGGGTGGTCGCGGTGCCGAGCTTCATGACCGGGATCGACGAGGTGTTGGAGGCGAGGATGGCGTCCTCCCGTTCCACGACCTTGTCGAGCGTGGCGAAGACGTCGACCTTGAGCTGCTCGCTCTCCGCGACGGCCTCGACCACCAGGTCCCGGTCCGCGAAGTCCCCGAGGTCGGTGGTCGGATGCACGCGGGCCAGAGCGGCCTCCCGGTCAGCGTCCGACAGTTTTCCGCTGCGTACGCCGCGTGCCAGGGACTGCTCGATGCGCCGTCGTCCGGCGGACAGCGCGTCGGGTCCGGTCTCGGCGACGCGTACGTCCAGCCCGGCCCTGGCGCAGACCTCCGCGATGCCCGACCCCATGAGGCCGGCGCCCACGACGCCGATGCGGTGGATGGTGTCCATGGGGTCATATGTCCCTTCGCTGATGGGTGTACTGGGCCGGCGCGACGGTGAACTCCAGGTACGCGCCGTCCGCGCCGCCGGTGAGCAGCCTTTGCGTGCTGCCCGTGAGGCGGGAGGAGCCAGGCGGACGCCGTCCCGCAAGGGGACCCGGAAGGAGTCCGCCTGCGGGACCGGCGTACCGAACGGCACGGGGACGGCCGAGCTCACCCGGCGTGCGCCACGGGTGCCGGGTGGTCCGGGTCCAGGCCCGCGTCGGCGTCGGCGACGCGCGCCCGCTCGCTCGTCAGGTCCAGCGACCGGCAGACCACCAGGTACAGACCGGCCGAGACGGCCAGTCCGACGATCATGGTGACGTCCAGGCCGTCGAGCCACCGTGCCACGGGGCCCATGTGGTCGCCCACGACGGCGAACGGCATCATCGACGCGAAGCCCACGACGTAGCTGACCAGTCCGCGCCAGCTCCACCGACCGTAGATACCGCGGGGGTTGAAGATCTCCCGGATCGAGTAGTGGCCGCGGCGCACCACGTAGAAGTCGACCAGGTTGATCGCCGTCCACGGAGTGAACAGGTAACCGAGGATGACCAGGAAGTGCTCGAACTGCCGCAGGAACGACTCGTCCGAGCCGAAGGCGATCGCGGTCGACAGCAGGCCGACGACGATCAGCGTGACCACCCGCTTGGCCACGGTGGGCCGGATCTGCCGGATGGAGTCCATGCTGGACAGCAGGGTCAGGCTGCCGCCGTAGAAGTTGAGCGTACCGATGGTGATCAGCGGGACGACCGACACCAGCAGCAGGGTGGTGCCGAAGCCGTGGAAGACCTTGTCGCCGGCGGCGATGACCGACTCGACGAGGGCCAGTTTCGGGAACAGCCCGGCCGCCACGGTGCCCACCAGCATCATCCACGCACCGCCGATGGTCGCGCCGAGGTACGTCCACCAGAACGAGGAGCGCACGCCCACCGTCGGCGGCAGGTAGCGGGAGTAGTCGGAGACGTAGATCGACCAGGAGAGCTGGTAGACGGCCGCCGTGAAGAACTGGACGAGGAAGGGGGCGAGGGTGAACGCGCCCAGGTCGAGCTGGTCGGGGCTGAAGGGGGCCGCGACCGCGATGCCCACGGTGAACACGACCAGGGCCGCGAACATCAGGTAGGTCAGCCAGCGCGACGCCCGGTGGATGAAGTCGTAGCCGACCACCGCGAGCACGATGCCCACCACCGCGTAGCCGATGTAGCTCGCCGGGTCGGGCACCCCGGCCAGATGCTCCAGGGTGCGGCCGACCAGGATCTGGTTGAACGCGGTGTAGCCGATGTACGTCACCAGTGCCGTGACCCACACGAGCAGGGCGCCGACGAAGCCGAACTGCGGCCGGGACTGCACCATTTGGGGCAGCCCCAGCTGGGGGCCCTGGGTGGAGTGGAAGGCCATGAAGAAGGTGCCGAAGGCGGATCCGAGGACGACGGCGATCGCCGTCCAGATCAGGTTTCCGCCGAGGGTGACCCCGATGGCACCGGTGGCGACGGTGGCGAGGTGGGCGTCTCCGGCGAACCACACCGGGAACAGGTGCCATACCCTGCCGTGGCGTTCGGCCAGGGGGACGTAGTCGATGGAGTGGGTCTCGATGACCGGGCGGCCGGTGCCGGCTGGATGCGCCGGGGCGGATGTCGAGTTCGAGGTGACGGTCATGTCGTGTCCTCGTTCGGTGGGTGGGTTGCCTGGTTGAGGGCGGCGTACGCCAACTGCTCCAGCAGCAGGGCGGACTCGCGCGAGGATTCCGCGGCGGCGTCGATGACCCTCTTGGTCACGGCGACCGCGAGCGGCGGCAGCGCGGCCAGTTCGTCGGCGAGTCGCAGGGCGTGCTCCACGTGCCCGCCCGGCTCGCTGATCTCGGTGAGCAGGCCCCAGGCGAGGGCTTCGTCGGCCGTCAGGCGGCGGCCGCGCAGCACGAGTTCGCGGGCGCGGGCCGGGCCGACCGCTCGTGCCGTGCGGTAGGTCCCGCCGGAGCTGGGCAGGATCCCGATGCCCACCTCCGGCAGGCCGAGTCGCGCGGTCGGGTCCGCCACCCGGAAGTCGGCGGCGAGGGCGAGCTCCAGGCCGCCGCCGAGACAGTAGCCGGCGATGGCGGCGACGGTGGGCTGGGGCAGGGCCGCCAGCTTCTCGTAGACGGCGCCGGAGTCGCGGTAGTAGGCGGCGATGGCCTCGGGGGTCATCTCGCGCAGTTCACCGGTGTCGGCGCCGGCCGAGAAGACCCGGCTGCCGCCGGTGACGACGACGGCGCGGCTGGTGGTGACGGCCTTGTCGTCCAGGGCGCGCAGCAGTTCGCGCTCCAGGTGCGTGGAGAGGGCGTTGAGCTTGGCCTCCCGGCGCAGCGTCAGCACGGCGGTGCCGCCGCTGCGCCGGATCTCCACGGTGCCGGCGCTCACGCGGCGGTGTTTCCGGTCGTCGGGAAGTCCAGCATGCCCAGGCCCCGCTTGCCGATCTCGTTGGCGATGACGAGGCGCTGGATCTCGGAGGTGCCCTCCCAGATGCGGTCGACGCGCAGTTCGCGGTAGAGGCGCTCGACCGGGTAGTCGCGCATGTAGCCGCGGCCGCCGAAGATCTGGACGGCCCGGTCGACGACGCGGCCCGCGGCCTCGGAGGCGGACAGCTTGGCCATCGCCGCCTTGGCGTGCAGGGTCTTGCGGTCGCCGCCCTGGTCGAACTCCCAGGCCACCTGGTGGACGAAGGCGCGGTTGACGGCGATGTCGACGGCGGAGTCGGCAAGCATGGCCTGGATCATCTGACGCTCGATCAGGGCCTTTCCGCCCTGGACCCGTTCGCGGGCCCACTCGCTGGCCAGGGCGAGGGCGCGTTCGGCGGCGCCGACCGTGCGGGCGCCGATCATCAGGCGCTCCTCGGTGAACCAGCTGCGGGTCAGGTCGTAGCCGCCCCCGATCTCGCCGAGGACCGCGTCCGCGCCGACCTCGACGCCCTCGAAGACGTACTCGGGGTGTTCGTAGACGAAGGTGTGCATGTAGCGGGGGACGCGCTTGAGGCGGATGCCCGGCAGGTCCTTGTCGACGAGGAAGAGGGTGGGTGCCTTCTCCTCCCCGACCAGGGCGAGGACGAGGAAGAAGTCGGCGGCGTCGCCGACGGTGACGAACCACTTCTCGCCGTCGATGCGGTAACCGTTCGCGGTCGGGGTGGCGGTGGTGGTGATGCCCTGCGGGTCGGATCCGGCGTCGGCCTCGGTGATGGCGACGGCGTCACGCCGCTGTCCGAGGATGTCGGGGACGAGGTAGCGCTCGCGCTGCTCGGGGGTGCAGGCGGACAGGGCGTTGGCGGGCCGCCACACGGTGTCCCACAGGGCGTTGGTGAGCTTGCCGAGCTCCTCCTGGACGACGACCTGCTCCAGGATGGTCAGCCCGGCGCCGCCCCACTCGGCCGGCATGTTGACGGCCTGCAGTCCGCTCGCGAGGACCTCGTCGCGGATGGTGCCGAGCACCTCGGGCGACAGACCGTTGTCGGCCTCGCAGGCGTCCTCGTGGATCATGATCTTGGCCGCGAGTCCGGCGGCGCGTTCCTTGAGGTCGGTCAGGCGCGGGGTGTAGGCGAAGTCCATGCGGGTGTCTCCTTGTACAGCGGTATTTACAGGGGGTGTTGAGGGTCAGGCGTCGAGGACGATGCGGGCGTCCAGGCCCAGACAGCCCTTCGGGGTGGCGAGCAGGGGGTTGACCTCCAGCTCGGCGATCTCGGGGTGCGCGGCGGCGACGGCGGTGACCGCCTCGACGGCCCGCGCCGCCGCGGCCAGGTCGACGGCGGGCCGGCCACGGACACCGCGCAGCAGGGGTGCGGCGCTCAGCCGGGTCAGCAGTTCCTCCGCCTCGTCCGCGCGCACGGGGGCGAGGGCGAGCCGGACGTCGCGCAGCACCTCGGTGAAGATGCCGCCGAGACCGACCAGCGCCACCGGCCCGAAGCGGGGGTCGCGCCGTACGCCGACGATGAGTTCGACGCCGCCCGCCGTGTCGGCCATGGCCTCGACGCAGTAGCCGGGCGGGTCGAGCCGCCGCGCCATGTCCGCGTGTGCGGCACGTACCGCGGCCTCGTCGGCGAGGCCGAGGGCGACGCCGCCGGCGTCGGACTTGTGCAGCAGCCCCATGGCCTTGAGGACGACGGGCCCGCCGATCTCCCGGGCCGCCGCGGCCGCCTCGTCCTCGCTACGGACCAGGTGGGCGGCGGGGAAGACAAGGCCGCCGTCGCGCAGCAGCTCGCGGGCGGTCCAGTAGTCGTCGGCCACGACCGGCGCGGCGGGCCGGGGCAGCGCCGGAACGTGCGGGGCTCCCCGTTCGGCGCGGTCGGCGATCCGGCCGAGGACGCGGGCGGCGTGCTCGACGGAGCCGAAGACGCTGACGCCCTGGTCGTGCAGTTCCCGTGCGGCGGGCCGGTCCGCGTACATGGTGTGGACGGCGACCGGCTTGCCGTGGGCGCGGATGTGCTCGGCCATCACCCGGGCGGTGGCGGTCTCGGCGTCCGCGAGTGCCGCGCCGTAGCCGCCGTAGCCGCCGAAGTAGCCCGTGACGAGGACGGCGTCGACCTCGTCGGCGCCGAGCGCCAGGTCGAGGACGCGGCCGAAGGAGGTGATGTCCTGCTCGCCCGCCCCGGCGAGGTCGACCGGGTTGGCGGTGCCCGCGGAGGCCGGGAGTTCGGCGGCCAGGGACGTGCTCAGCCCGGCGCCGAACTCGGGGACCAGCAGGCCGTGCGCCTCGGCGACGTCGCTGGCGACGGCTGCGTGGCCGCCGCCGTCCGCGACGACGGCGACGCGCCGCCCGCCGCCCCGGCGGTTGCGGTACAACGCGCCCAGCAGATGGGCGAGTTCCGCGACGGTCGAGACCCGGTCCGCGCCGGCGGCCCGGCAGGCGGCGTCGATGACCGCGGAGTCGCTGGTCAGCGCCCCGGTGTGGGAGCGGGCGCCGCGCTGGGACGCCTGTCCGGCGCCGACGGTGAGCAGGACGACGGGCTTGCCGGCCCGTACGGCGTCGGCGGCGGCGTCGGCGAAGTCCCGTCCGTCGCCGAAGTCCTCGCAGTACAGCGCGATCAGCTCGGTGCCGTCGTGCGCGGTGTAGCTGCGCACGAGGTCGGCGGCGGTGAGGTCGGCCTGGTTGCCGAGGGAGGCGAACCGGGAGAAGCCGAGGCCGTCCCGCTCCAGTCGGCGGCTGAGTTCGAGCGCCATGTTGCCGCTCTGGGAGATGAACCCCACGGAGCCCGCGGGCATGTCGTTGGACGCGAGGCGCAGTCCGCTGGTGGTGTCGAGCACGCCGAGGCAGTTGGGGCCGAGCAGGACGGCGCCGGCCTCTCGGATCCGCTCGGCGACCGCTGCCTCGCGCAGCCTGCCCTCCTCTCCGAGTTCGGCGAAGCCGGCGGTGATGCCGACGATGGCGCGGGCGCCGGCGGTGAGCGCGTCGTCGACGGCGTCCGCGAACGCGGCGGCGGGCACGGCGATGACGGCGAGGTCGACGCCGCCCGGCGCGTCAGCGGCGCGGCGGTGGACGGGGCGGCCGAGCACGGGCTCGCCGCGCCGGTTGACGAGGTGGACGGGGCGCTGGTGGTCGCTGCGCAGGGCCTGTACGGCGATCCAGTTGCCGTACTTGGTCTCGTCGTTGCTGGCGCCGACGATGGCCACGGAGGCGGGGTCGAAGAGGGCGGAGAGATCGCGGGCGGCGGCGCTGGGCAAGGCCGCGTCGGCGGGGAGGGTGAGGGTCACGGGGCCACCTTCAGAGCGTCCACGGTGTGGGGGCTGTCGAGGTCGGACGGATGGGACAGGACGGACGGATCGGCCGGGTCGTCGGTGTGCTCCAGGGCCGGGACCGGGTGTCCGGTGCCCCAGGCGTCGACGCCGCCGTCGATGACGATCGTGGTGCCGGTGATGTACGAGCCGCCGGGCGAGGCGAGGAAGGAGAGCACCCCGGAGACCTCGTCAGCGCGGCCGAGCCGGCCCATGGGTACGGCCTGTTCCCAGCGCCGGCGGTCGTCCTCGGAATACGCGTCCTCCATCCCCTCGGTCGCGATGGTGCCGGGGGCGACGCACACGGTGCGGATGCCGTAGCGGCTCCACTCCAGGGACAGTCCGGCGGCGAGGTTCTCCAGGGCGGCGCGGGCGGAGGTGGCGTGCACCATGCCCGGGATGCCGCGCCGCGGGGAGAACGCGACGAAGAACACGGCCCCGGAGCGGTTGGGGATCATCGAGCGGACGGCGACCTCGCGGGTCATGGCCCAGGCGGCGTCGACGGCCAGGTCGTGCACCGCGCGCCAGCCCTTGGAGGTGATGTCCTCGGCGGGGGCGGTGAACTGGCCGCCGGCGTTGTTGACGAGCACGTCGATCCGGCCGAACTCCGCGAGGGCGGCGTCCACGACGTGCGTGACCGCGCCCTCCTCGCGGATGTTCGCCGGCACGGCCAGACAGGTGCCGCCGGCGGCCTCGATCTCGGCGCGTACATCGTCCAGGGGGCCGGGGCGCCGCCCGCAGACGACGACGCGCGCCCCGCAGGCGGCGAAGTCCCTGGCGACGGCCCGGCCTATGCCGGTGCCTCCACCCGTGATCAGCACGACCTTTCCGTCGTGCACGTCAGGGCGCAGTGGTGAGGTGCCCACGGTGCTCTCTTTCTGTGCCGTGTCCCGGTTCTGTGCCGGTGATCCGGGCCGGCCACGCGGTGTTCGGACGTTCCCGGCCCGCGAGAGGACGGGAACTCCCAGGCATGGCACGGTTGTCGACCTGGATCGGCACATCGACTGACTGATGCGTCGGTTGGGAATTGCCCTCACTCTGGGACGGGCTCGAAGGTGCTGTCAATAGGCTCGCAACCTGCCGTTTTCTATGAAGACCCGATTCACCGGGGAACAAGTACCCACACCTGGGGTATTGCGATTTAGGCAACTCAGGCACTACGGTGCGGCAGCATGGACGAGACAGCGCAGCGCGTGCGCCGCGTCATCGACACGGTCGCGGTCACCCAACGGGCATTCGCCGCACGCATCGGCCTCGAGCCGACCAAGCTCTCCAAGTCGCTCCAGGGCAACCGCCGCTTCACGGCGGACGAGCTGTCGGCCGTGGCCGCGGCGGGCGGAGTGAGCGTGGACTGGCTGATGCACGGCCGCGGCACCGGACCGGCCCCGGCGCCCGAGCGGCGGTCGGCCGATCCCGTCGACGCGGAGGGCAACGGCGACGACCGGCGCCGCACCGAGTTCCTCCAGGCGGCCTGGAAGCTCATCTCCGAGCAGGGCTACCACTCGGTGCGCATCGCCGACATCGCCCGCGCCTGCGGCACCAGCAGCGGCGCGGTGCACTACTACTTCCCCACCAAGCAGGACGTGTTGAACGCGGCGCTGCTGCACTGCGTGACCAGTGCCTTCGAGCGGCAGAGCGTCGAGCTGAGGGCCGTGGACAGCGCGTACGAGCGGCTGGTGAGGCTCATCGACATGCAGTTGCCGGCCGACATGGTGCGAGACGAGTGGCTGGTCTGGCTGCAGTTCTGGGCGGAGACCGCGCTGCGCCCCGAACTGCGCGCGATCCACAACGGCTTCTACGCCCGCTGGCGGGAGACCGTGGTCCGGATCGTGCGCCGGGGGCAGCGGCAGGGGCAGTTCCGGGCGGACGCGGACGCGGAGCGACTCGCCCTGGGCCTCACGGCGCTCACCGACGGCTTGGCCATCCAGGTGCTGACGGGCTCGCCGGAAGTGACGGCGGAGCGGATGCGCGGCGTCCTGCTGGACTTCATCGAGCGCGAACTCCTCGCGCGGAAAGGCGGATCGCATGACGGCAGCGACGACTGACACGGAGGGCTCCGCCGCCGATCCCGGCGAGGTCGGGGCCCGCGCCGGGATCGGCGACGTCGAGGCCCGGGTGCGGGCCAACCTCGCGGCGTTCGAGCGGCGCGAGGCCACGGTTCCCCCGGGCGTCCGGCGCGCCGGGGTGTGCCTCACCCTGTTCCGGCGCCGCGGTGAGCCTCACGTCATGCTGATCAAGCGGGTCGCCCGGGGTCGTAACGCCGGGCAGTGGGCCCTGCCCGGCGGCCGGCTGGACGGGGCGGAGACTCCCGTGCAGGCGGCGCTGCGCGAACTGGGCGAGGAGACGGGGATCTCGGCGGAGCCGGCCGATGTCGCGGGCGTGCTCGACGACTTCGTCACCGACTCCGGTTTCGTCATCACTCCGGTGGTCGTCGTTCCCCCGGCGCCCGTACGCCCTGTACGTGACGCGCGGGAGGTGCACTCGTTGCACCCGATCCCGCTGCGCCGGCTCACGGACCCGGATCTGCCGCACTGGCACACCGACTCCGACGGCCGGCGTCTGCTGCAAATGCCGCTGCGGCGCGGGATGGTGATCCACGCGCCGACAGGAGCACTGCTGTGGCAGTTCCGCGAGGTGGCCCTGCTCGGCCGCCCGACCCGGGTCGCCGAGCTCGCGCAACCGGCCTTCACCCGCAGATGAGACGAGGCATCACCGCGGGGCCGGGCCCCGCGGTGATGCCTCGTGACGACCTCGGGGTGAGCGTCACCCCTTGAGTTCGGCCTCGGCGGCCGTGGCCGGCACGCCGTCTTGGCGGCGGGCCACCATGACGCCGACGGCGCCGATCAGCAGCAGCGCGGCGACGGTGCCCAGCGTGAACGCCTCGAACGCGGCACGGGAGACACCCCAGACGTCGTGGAAGACGTAGTCGATGCCGAAGAGGTGCTCCAGCACTCCGGGGAAGAGCGCCGACCAGGAGCCGACCAGGATCCAGGCGTAGACCAGGACCGCGCACACCAGGAAGCCGCGCTGTCCGAAGGGGACGCGGTAGGGACGCGGGACGTCCGGCCGGCGCAGCCGGAGGGCGAGCAGGGCCGGAACGACCACCAGGTAGGACAGCAGCAGGGTGGTGACCGCCACGGTGAGGACCACGGCGAACACAGCGGCCGCGTCCCCGTTCGCGAGCCGCATGGCGGCGAGCATGAACAGGGTGGCCACGGCCCCGGAGAGCAGGTTCGTCCGCACGGGCGTGCCGAGCCGGGGGTGGAAGGCACCGAGGGAGCGGCTGAAGAAGCCGCCGTCGGCGGCGGCCATCGCCTGCATACGGTCACTGACGATCATCCAGGCGCTGCCCTGGGTGAGGAGAGCGAAGACGAACATCACGGCGGTGATCTTCAGCAGGGGGCCGGCCGCGCCGCCGTAGACGCCGAAGACGAGGCGGGCGCCTTCCATGAAGCCGCCGATGCCGGTGACCTGGTGGACGGGTACGACGGCCAGGAGGGCGAGGACGGGCAGCAGGTAGCAGCAGGCCGCGATGGCCGCCGAGCGTCCGAGGGCGACGGGGACGTCGCGCTGGGGGTCGTGCATCTCCTCGCCGGCGGCGTTGGGGGCCTCGAAGCCGACGTAGGCGAACAGCAGGATCGGCACGAGGGAGAGGAAGCCGGCCGTCGTCGGCGTGAAGTGGGTGTCGGAGAGGCCCTGGAAGCCGTGCCGCACGCCGTAGAGCACGGCGGTGAGCGTGAACAGTGCGAGGGAGAGGACCTTCATCGCCGCGCCGACCGTGGTGATCCACTTGCCGCGGCGCAGGGAGACGATGGCCGTGAGGATGGCGATCCAGACGAACAGCAGCTTGAAGACGTAGTCGGCGACGGTGCCGGAGCCCAGGTGGAAGACGAAGCCGTCCCAGGTCTGCGCGGCGAGGAAGACCAGTGAGCCGCCCAGCCAGATGGGGTTGGTGACCCAGTAGAACAGGGTCGTGAGTGCGGCCGCGGGGCGGCCGAAGGCGAGTCGGACCCAGACGTACGGGCCGCCTTCCTGCGGGAAGGCGGCGCCCGTCTCGGCGAAGAGCAGGGCGTAGGGGACCAGGAAGAGGAGGGCGAGGGCCGCCGTCCAGGTGGCGGCCTCGCCGCCGCCGGTGGCGATCTGTCCGACGGTGTCGAAGGAGATGACCGCGGCGATGGCCATGGCGGTGATGTCGAAGCGCTTCAGACTGCGCTGCAGGCCGGTCGCCGTTTCGGGTGCGCGCGAGTCGGTCGACGAGAGGCTGGAGGACACGGGCGGTTCCTAGGAGGGGAGGGAGCACTGCGAGGTGGCGCCTGCGTGCGCCGTGACGGTGTGGGTTCCGTGCCGGGTGGTGCTGGACGGGAGGCCGATCGCCGGGCGGGAGGCCCGGTGCGGGGCGGGAGGCCCGGTGCCGGACCGGGCCTCCCGGCAGGCGTCAGGCGCCGCGGATCTCGCCGTTCGGCTCGGTGCGCTCCAGGACGCCGCGCAGCGCCGAGGCCACTTCCTTGGCCTCTCCCTCGGTCATGATCAGCGGCGGGGACAGCACCAGGCTGTGCGCGGAGTCGCGCACGATGACGCCGGTCTCGCGGCGGATGACGTCGTGGGGCATCCGGTCGGGGTTCAGCGGCAGCGGCGTGCGGGTGGTGCGGTCCTGGACGAGCTCGACGGCGAGCATCATGCCGACGGAGCGGATCTCGCCGACGATCGGCAGGTCGCCCAGCTGGGCCTGCAGTTCGCCGTGGAGGTGGGCGCCCAGGCTGGTCGCGCGGGCGAGCAGGCCCTCCTTCTCGATGATGTCGAGGTTGGCCGCGGCGACCGCCGTGGCGACCGGGTGGCCGTTGTACGTGTAGCCCATGGGGAAACCGTGGTCACGCAGGAGGACCTCGGCGACGTGGTCGGCGACCATGAGGGCACCGAGCGGGATGTACCCGGAGGTGATGCCCTTGGCGGTGACGATGATGTCCGGGGTGACGCCGAAGTACTGCGCGGCGAACCACTCGCCGACGCGGCCGTAGGCGGTGACCACCTCGTCGAAGATCAGCAGGATGCCGTGCTGGTCGAGGACCTCGCGCACCCGCGGCCAGTAGTCGGCCGGCGGGACGAGCATGCCGCCGACGCCCATGATGGGCTCGCCGATCATCGCGGCGATGTTCTCCGGGCCGATCTCCGCGATGCGCTCCTCGAGTTCGCGGACGAGGAAGTCGGTGACCTGCTCGGGGCTCAGCGGCTGGTCGCCGTAGAGCTCGGAGCGGTACGGCCACGGGGGCGTGAGGTGGGAGACGTGCGGCATCATCGGGGCGAAGCCCTCGTGGTAGACGGGGAAGCCGGTGGCCGAGCCGCCGCCGTAGCCGATGCCGTGGTAGGCCTTGCTGCGGGCCAGGATCCACGTCCGGCTGCTCTCGCCGCGCCGGTGGTGGTAGTAGCGGGCCATCTTGATGGCCGCCTCGTTGCCCTCGGAGCCGCCCGAGGTGAAGTAGACGTGGTTGAGCGGGTCGGGGGCGAGGGAGGCCAGCCGGGAGGCCAGGGCGATGGCGGGCTCGTTGGAGAACTCCCAGAAGCTGGTGAAGTACTCCAGCTTCTTCATCTGCTCGTGGGCGACGTCGGCCAGTTCCGTGCGGCCGTGGCCGACCTGGGCCAGCCACAGACCACCGGTGGCGTCGAGGTAGCTGCGGCCCTCGGAGTCGGTGAGGCGGCAGCCGGCGCCCTCGGTCATGATGACGCGCTCGGCGGCGCTTCCCGGCAGGTAGGGGTGGATGATGTGCGCTCGGTCCAGGCTGGTGAGGGCGGCGGTGTCGAGGGTCATGAGCGGTGTGTCCTTTGGTCGGTTCCGGTGACGGGAGGGCGAGGGGGCCTGCGGGCTCAGCCGTAGGCGATCCAGGTCGTCTTCAGGCCCGTGTACTTGTCGAAGGAGTGCAGGGAGAGGTCACGGCCGTGGCCGGACTGCTTGAATCCGCCGAAGGGCGTGAACGGGCTGAGGGCGTCGACGGTGTTGACCGACACGGTGCCCGCGCGCACGGCGTCGGCGACGCGGTGGGCGCGGCCCAGGTCCCGCGTCCACACGGACGCGGCCAGGCCGTAGGCGGAGTCGTTGGCCAGGCGGACCGCCTCGGCCTCGTCGTGGAAGGGCAGCACCGTCAGCACCGGGCCGAAGAGTTCCTCCCGTACGAGCGGGGCGTCCGGTCCCAGGCCGGTGACGACGGTGGGGTCGAGGTAGGCGCCGTCCCGGTCGGGGCGCGTGCCGCCGCACGCGAGGGTGCCGCCCGAGGCCGCCAGCGCGCCGAGGATGCGGTCCACCTGGGCCTCGTCGACGAGGGGTCCGAGGCGGGTCGCGGGATCCAGCGGGTCGCCGGGCTGCCAGGTGCGGGCGTGTTCGGCGACCCTGGCCGTGAACTCCTCGGCGACGGAGGCCTCGACGAGCAGCCGGGTGTTGGCCGAGCACACCTGCCCGGCGTTGTAGGCGAAGCCCCAGGCGGCGCGTTCCGCGGCTGCCTCCAGGTCGGCGTCGGCGAAGACCACGTTGGGGCTCTTGCCGCCGGCCTCGGGCCAGACCTGCTTCATGTTCGACTCGGCCGAGTAGGCGAGGAACTTCCGGGCCACGGCGGTGGAGCCGGTGAAGACGAGGGTGTCCACGTCCGCGTGGAGGCCGAGCGCACGCCCGGTGGTCTCCCCCGGTCCGGGTACGACGTTCAGCACGCCGTCGGGCAGACCGGCCTGCGCGGCGAGCTCGGCCAGCAGCAGCGCCGACAGCGGTGACTGCTCGGCCGGCTTCAGCACGACGCTGTTGCCCGCGGCGAGCGCGGGCGCCAGCTTCCAGCTCGCCAGGTCGAGCGGGAAGTTCCACGGGACCACCGCGCCCACGACACCGAGCGGTGCGCGGCGCACGAGGGCGAGGTTGCCGGGCGGGGCCGGGGCGACCTCGTCGTAGAGCTTGTCCAGGGCCTCGGCGTACCAGGCGAACACGCCGGCCGCGCCGGGCACGTCGGTGCCGTGGGACTCCGCGATGGGCTTGCCCATGTCGAGGGTGTCGCACAGGGCGAGCTCCTCGCTGTTCTCCTCGATGAGGCGGGCGAGGGCGAGCAGGACCCGCTTGCGCTCCGCCGGTGCGGTGCGCGACCAGCGGCCGTCCTCGAAGGAGGTGCGGGCCGCCGCCACGGCCCGGTCGACGTCGGCGGCCGAGCCCACCGCCACCTGGGCGGTGGTCTTGCCGGTCGCCGGGTTCACGGTCGGGAGCCACTGGTCCTCGGCGGGGTCGGCCCACGCTCCGTCGATGAAGAGGCGCGTGCGGGGCACGAGGTCTGCGGCGCGCTGCCGCCAGTGGGAGTACGTCTGCATGCTGTGGCCTTCGATTGCGTCGTGGGACGTGGGCGAACCGATGCCCGTTCGGATCTCGTGCGGCGTGGGCCGTCTCGGGGGCACTGCGGTCGAGGCAGCGGGCGCGGCAGGGGCCAGGTGGCCCGGCAGCGCGTACCCGCACGGTTTCTTTGAACTGAGATTCAAACAATGCATCAGGCCGACGTCAATGCTCTGGTCACGAACTTCTTGCAGAAGTTGGTCCGAGTAGCAGAGAATCACTGACCATGGGGAAAGTCGGTAGACCACGCAACCAGACGGCTCGCAGGGAGGCGCTCGTCTCCGCCGCGGGGCGTGCCATCGCCGAGCGCGGGCTCGAAGGGCTGCGTATCAAGGACATCGCGGACGCCGCGGGCGTCTCGCAGGGCTCGGTGCTGTACTACTACCCCGAGCTCGACGACCTCGTGCTGGAGGTGCACCGGGGAGCGGTCGAGAGCTATCTGGCGTCCCGGCAGCAGGCGTACGACGAGGCGCCGGCCGGCGATCCCGCCGGCCGGCTGCGGGCGCTGCTGCACAGCGGTCTGCCCCGTGCGGCGGACGACCCCGTGCACGGGCTGCTGTACGAACTGCACCGGCGCGCCGGCCGCAGTCCCGGCCACGCCGAGCTGATGACCTCGCTGTTCGCCAGGGAGGTCGCTCTCTACACGATGGCGCTGGAGGTCGGGGCGGCGACCGCAGTCTTCACCCTCGCCGCGGGCGCGCAGGACCTGGCGCACGGGCTCGTCGCGCTGGAGGACGGCTTCGGCCTGCACATCGTGAGCCACAACGCGGCCATGCGCTGGGACAAGGCCCGTGAGCTGATCATGGCTCACGCGCGCGCGGTGACCGGGTGCGCCGAGCTGTAGCGGCGAACGCCCCGCCCCGGTTCGCGTCAGGCGGCGGCGCGGTCGGCCGCGATCTCCCGCAGCAGCTCCATGACGGCCTGGGCGCGGGCGCTCGGGGTCACTCCCTGGACGGTGGCCAGTTTGAGTTCCAGCGGAGGGTGCCCGTCGCGCAGCTCCAGCTCCACGACCTCGCCGCCGCCGTAGGTCTGGCTGGTCGCGGGGCGCTGGTTCAGCACGGAGTAGCCGAGCCCCCGGGCCACCAGGGAGCGGACGGCTTCGTAGTTCTGGGTGCGGTAGCGCACGTCGGGCGCTGTACCGGTGGCGGCCACGAGGGCGTGGAAGTAGTCGCGGCTGTAGGGCAGGTCGAGCAGGACGAGGGGCTCGGCGGCCAGCTCGCTCAGCTCCACGGTGCCCTGGCCGGCCAGGGGATGACCGGCCGGGACGATGACATGGGCCGGGACGTGGGCGATCGTCTCGCCACACAGGTCGGCCTCGGCGGACAGGCCGAGGTGGTAGGTGAGGGCGAAGTCGATCCGTCCCGCGCGCAGCGCCTGGAACAGTTGCTGCGCCTCGCCCTCCACCACGTCGATGTCGATCCCGGGGTGGCGCCGGGTGCCGGCGCTGAACAGGGCCGGCAGATAGTACGGCGCCAACGTCATGAAGCAGCCGACGGCCACCGGTCCGGACAGCGTCCCGCCGCTGCCACGGGCTTCCCCCTCGACCTCGCGTGCGCGGGCGAGGAGTTCGCGGGCCTGACTGCGCAGCCGCTCCCCCGCGGGGGTCAGGACCAGGCCCTGACCCCTGCGGCGGATGAACAGGTCGACCCGCAGGTCACGCTCCAGCTTGTGGATCGCCGCGGACACCGCGGACTGCGCGATGTGCAGTTCCTCTGACGCCGCCGTCATCGACCCGAACTCGGCGGCGACGAGGAAGTAGCGCAGCTGGACGAAGGTGAAGCCCACCGGTGACGTCATGTGTGACCCTTGCGGCTGATGGTGCGGGTGTCCGAGCCCGACCTTATGCGGCCGCGGTGTCCGGGGCCCTATGCGGCAGCGTCCTCCCGGGTCGCGGGAGCCGCGTCGGGCACGTCCTCGGGACGCAGGAGGGGCGAGCCGACCGTCTCCGGGAGGGACAGCGCGGCGACGAGGCCGCCGACGGCGACCACCATCAGGTACGGGCCCGGGATCAGCGTGCTGCCGGTGGCGTCGATGAGCACCGTCATCAGGTAGGGCACCGTGCCGGCGAACAGCGCCGCGGTGATGTTGTAGGAGATGGACAGCCCGCTCTGGCGCGTACGGGTGGGGAAGATCTCCGCCGACCACACCGCGTAGGTGCCGAGGATCGCCGCCAGGATGACGCCGAGCAGCAGAGCGGCGATCCAGGTTCCCGTCGTACCGGTCCGCATGAGGAGGAACGCGGGGGTGGCGACGACCAGGAGGGTGGCCGTGGCTCCGACGAAGACCGGCTTGCGTCCCACGCGATCGGACAGGATGCCGAACACGGGCACGAGCACCAGGCCCAGCAGCGAGATCACCGTGGACAGCAGGGCGGCGGCGCCGGCCGAGTGCCCCAGGTGGTCGGTCTCGTAGGTGACCAGGTAGGTCAGCACCGTGTAGAACGGCACGTGCATGGCCGTCATCAGGCCCGCCGCCTGGAGCATCTGCTTCTTGTGGGAGCGGAGCAGTTCCCGCACGGGAGTGCGCGGGACGCTGTCGTTGGCTTCGAGTGCCCGGTACTCGGGAGTGTCCTCGATCTTGTTCCGGATGACGAAGCCGATCACGCCCAGCGGCGCGGAGACGAGGAAGGGGATGCGCCAGCCCCAGGACGTCAACTGGTCGTCGGTGAGCCCCGTCGACAGCAGCAGGAAGACGAACGACCCGGCGAGGAAGCCCAGCAGCGAGCCGACCTCCAGCCAGCTGACGCCGAATCCGCGACGGCGTCGGGGGGCGCTCTCGGCGAGGAAGCTCGCCGCGCTGCCGAACTCGCCGCCCGCGGCGAATCCCTGCAGCAGGCGCAGGAACACCAGGAGCGACGGGGCGGCGACCCCGATCGTCCCGTAGCCGGGGAGCAGTCCGATCGCCAGCGTCGCGCCGGACATCATGAAGATGACGAGCGACAGGGTGCGCTTGCGGCCGATGCGGTCGCCGAGCGGCCCGAACACGAGTGCGCCGACAGGCCGGATGCCGAACGACACGGCGAACACGCCGAAGACGGCGAGCAGTCCGGTGGTCCGGTCCTGGGCCGGGAAGAACACCGTCGCGACGGTGCCGGCGAGATAGGCGTAGGCCGCCCAATCGAACCAGTGCACGAACACGCCGATCGCTCCGGCGGCGACGCTTCTGCGCAGGGCGACGGGGTCGGTGCCCCCCTCGCCTCTGGTTGTCATGACATCGGTGTTCCCGGTGGCCATACGTGCCTCCTTGGACGGGTGAGCGGAAGAATGCGGGGCATTGGGGAGAATTTCGGGGCTGTGGGGAGAGCGGAGGCCGTGGCCTCAGGTCACGGCCTGCCCGGTCAGGGACGCGGGGCTGATGAGCACGCGCAGTTCCGCCTCGCTCAGCAGCTCGCGTTCGCGTACCAGGTCGAGTGCGGGCCGGCCGGTGTGGTGCGCCTCCAGGGCGAGGGCGCAGGCGGTCTCGTAGCCGAGGGCGGGGCTGAGCGCGGTGACCAGACCGGTGGAGGCGGCGACGGTCTCCGCGAGTCTGCGCCGGTTCGCGGTGATGCCGCGCACGCAGTGTTCGGAGAGGACCGCGATGGCCGCGGTGAGGTGGTCGAGGCCGGCGCCGAGACTGCGGTAGATGATCGGTTCGAAGGCGTTGAGCTGCAGTTGGCCGCCCTCGGCGGCGAGGGTGACGGTGACGTCGTTGCCGATGACCTCGAACGCGACCTGGTTGACCGCCTCGGGAATCACCGGATTGACCTTGCCGGGCATGATGGACGAACCGGCCTGTCGTGCCGGGAGCGTGATCTCGCCGAATCCGGCCTGCGGCCCCGAGGACAGCAGGCGCAGGTCGTTGCAGATCTTCGAGAGTTTCACCGCGACCCGCTTGAGGACGCCGGACAGCTGCACGAACACGCCGACGTCCTGGGTGGCCTCGACGAGGTCGGGTGCGGACACCAGCGTGGGGATGCCGGTGAGCCGGCGCAGGTGTTCCACCGCGCGCTCGCGGTAGCCGGGGCGGGCGTTGAGTCCAGTGCCGATCGCGGTGCCGCCGAGGTTCAGCTCGTGCAGCAACAGCCGTGCCTCGGCGAGCCGTTGCTCGTCCTCGGCGAGGGTGGCGGCGAACGCACCGAACTCCTGGCCGAGCGTCATGGGCACGGCGTCCTGCAACTGGGTACGGCCCATCTTCAGCACGTCGGCGAACTCGGCCGCCTTGTCGGCGAACGCCTCGCGCAACCCGGCCAGCGCGACGAGGAGTTCGGCGATGTGCCCGTCCAGCGCCAGTTTCACCGCGGTCGGGTACACGTCGTTGGTGCTCTGGCCCAGGTTGACGTGGTCGAGGGGGTGCAGTGCGGAGTAGTCGCCACGCGGCCGTCCGAGCAGTTCCAGGGCGCGGTTGGCGATCACCTCGTTGGCGTTCATGTTGGTCGACGTTCCCGCGCCGCCCTGGATGAGGTCGACCACGAACTGCTCGTGCAGCGCGCCGTCACGGATCTCGGCGCAGGCGGCCGCGATCGCCGACGCGAGTTCGCCGTCCAGCGCGCCGACCTCGGCGTTCGCCCGTGCCGCGGCCTCCTTCACCGCGGCCAGGGCACCGATCAGATGCGGCCGGGAGGCGATGGTCTCGCCGGTGAGGGGGAAGTTGACGACCGCCCGTGCGGTGTGCGCCCCGTAGTAGGCGTCCGCGGGCACGTCGACGTCCCCCAGCATGTCGTGGTCCGTCCGGAACGCGCCGCCCGGTGCGGTCTGTCGCGGAGAGCCGGAAGCCAGGGTCATCGGTGTCCTCCAGTTCGTCGAGGGTCGGGGAAGTCGCCGGGCGACAGGGGAAGTCGGGTTCCGGGAGCGGTGGGGAGGACCGCCGGGCCGGACCCGGGCGGAAGGCCGCCCAGGTCCGCCCGCGTCGGACGGCCGGTCTCCCGCAGGCAGCCCGTCGCCGGGCCCGGAGCGGCGGCCCTTGTCACGCCGCCGCTCCCCCGGTCGCCGCGCCCCGGTCCACTCCGGTCCAGGCCAGCGCCACGGCCCCGTCGAGCAGGGCCCGCTCGGCCTGTCCTCCCACGCAGAACGCGGCGAACTCGTGCTGGTGGTTGGTGGCGGGCAGGGAGCCGATCCCGATGTAGGGGTGGATGGCGGGCACCACCTGCGAGACGTTGCCCATGTCGGTGGAGGCGCGGTTCATCCGCGCGGCCTGGCCGGGCGGTGCGAACTCGCGCCCCACGGCGAGGGCGTTCGCGCGGTAGTGCCCGAGGGCGGTCTCGTCGGTGCGGAACTCCGCGTACGGCTTGCTCTCCGGCTCGACCGTCAGGTCGCACCCGGTCGCGAGGGCGCCCGCCTCGAAGACACGCATCACGCGTGGCTCCAGTTCGGCGAGTTCGGCGAGGGTCTCCGCCCGCACGTACCAGCGTCCGGTCGAGCGCTCCGGGATGGCGTTCGGCGCGTCCCCGGCATGGGTCACCACGCCGTGCACGCGGGCCGAGGCCGGCAGTTGCTGGCGGAGCAGCCCGATCGCGACCTGGGCCACGGTGAAGGCGTCGGCCGCGTTGATCCCGGCCTCGGGATAGGCCGCGGCATGGGCGGACTTCCCCGTGTAGGAGATCTTGGAGTGGCTGACCGCGAACGGGCGGGCCTCGGCGACGTCGACCGGGGCCGGGTGCACCATCATGGCGAGGTCCACCCCGGCGAAGGCGCCGCGGTCCAGCATCTCGATCTTGCCGCCGCCGCCTTCCTCGGCGGGTGTGCCGTACACCTCCACGGTGATGCCGGCGTCGTCGGCGACGGCCGCCAGTCCGAGCGCGGCGCCGATCGAGCTCGCCGCGATGAGGTTGTGGCCGCAGGCGTGGCCGAGGCCCGGCAGCGCGTCGTACTCGGCGCACAGCGCGATCCGCGTGGGCCCGCTGCCGAACCGGGCGTGGAACGCCGTCTCCAGGCCCAGGTAGGACGAGGTGACGTCGAATCCGGCGCGGTCCAGCAACTCCGGTACGGCGGCGGCCGCCCGGTGTTCCTCCCAGGCGGTCTCCGGGTCGGCGTGCAGCCGTTCGGAGAGGGCGATCAGCGCGTCCGCGTGACGGTCGACCTCGCGCCGTGCGGCCTCTTTCAGTGTCAACGTCACAGTCCCCGTCACAGATCGCCCGGAACGCCGTACGAGGGGGCATCGACAGGGTCGAGACCGCGGCGCACGTAGTCGTCCCGCTGCGGCAGCCAGATCTCGAGCAGCTCGGCGAGCCGCTCGATGGGGTCCTCGGCCCAGTCCACGCGCAGGTCGGTCACGCGCCAGTCCACGTCCGCGACGACCGCGAGGCCCGCGGAGTGCACCGGCCCCTCCTCGCCCCCGGCGGCGACAGCGGCGCGCAGCGCGGCGACGAGACGTTCCTCGACCTCGCCGGTCGCGCTGAAATAGGCGTCCAGGAGGACGTCGGGAATGTGCTCGCCGGACAGCATGTTGCCGGCCGCGACCGCTCCGTCCGCCGTGGCCGAGGCGTGCTTGCCCAGGGTCCGCGCACCGCTGTAGGCGTACCCGGGACCGGAGTTGCCGAGGACGGTCAGCTGCCGGTAGTCGATGTTCGCCGCGTTGTGGGCCGCGCCGGTGACCTCGGCCAGGGCGCGCTGCGCGTCGCCGTGCTCCGCCAGCCGCTCCAGCAGACGGGTGCCGAGCGTGGGATCCGTGACGTTCTGCGAGGCCGCCGCGCCGATCCCGGGGCGCAGGTGGGCGACCCGGGCCGCGACGGCCGGACTCGACGAGCTGACCGCGATGCCGAACCGCTCGCCGTCGCGTACCACCAGGGAGAAGGTCATCGCCCCTCCTCCTCGGGGATCACCGCGATCGCGTCGATCTCGCACAGCCACTCCGGGCGGGCCAGCGCGGAGACCACGAGGCCGGTGGAGATCGGGTGCACGCCCTTGGTCCAGCGGCCCACGGTGCGGTAGACCGCCTCGCGGTAGCGGGGGTCGATCAGATAGATGGTCAGCTTGACCAGGTGCTCCATGCGGCTGCCCGATTCTTCGAGCAGCATCTTGATGTTGGCCATCGCCTGCTCGGCCTGGGCCTCGGCGTCGCCGATGCCCACGTTCTCGCTGGTGTCGAGGTTCTGGCCGATCTGGCCCCGGACGTAGACCGTGTTCCCGGCGACGACGGCCTGGCAGAGGTCGTTGTCGAGGTTCTGCTCGGGGTAGGTGTCGCGCGTGTTGAACGGGCGGATCCGGGTGTGCCCGCCGGCGACGATCGGGTCCTTCGCCCGACGGCCCTCGCTCGTGGAAGTCATCGTCCGCTCCTGAAGTTCTCGTCGGTGGCCGGTGCGGTGCCGGACCGGTCGGTGGTGCCGTGCGCGAGGTATCCGCGCTGGGTGGTGATGTGGTCGGCGACGTACCGGGCGTCGTGCCAGACGCCCCAGATGAAGCTCGATCCGCGGCGGGAGAGCCAGGGCAGGCCCAGGAAGTAGACGCCGGCCTCGGCGGACACTCCGCGGCGCTGCTCCGGCCGGCCGTTCTCGTCGAACGCGTCGACCTCGAGCCAGCCGTAGTCGGCGGCGAAGCCCGTCGCCCAGACGATCGAGGTGACGCCGGCCTCGGCCAGGTCGAGCTCCAGGAGCGGGTCGGTCACGCAGTCCGGGTCCGGTCCGAGGACATGGGCCTCCGGCTCCTCGGGCAGGTCGAGCCCGTTGCGCTCGACGTACGCGTCGGCCGCCCGCAGGAGTTCGAGGTACTTGGTGTCACCGAGCGCGATGTTCTCGGCGAGGTCCGGCGCGAAGGACAGCACGCCGTCGTCGTACGACGCGGTCAGACCGACGAGCTGGATGCCGGACGCGGCGAGGGCGCGGAAGTCCACGGTGTGGCCGCCGCGGGCGCCGCTGACCGCGATGGTGACGTGTTCGGCACCCTGGGGCGGCGTCTCCAGGTCCCAGAGCCCGAGCACGCCGAGCCACCAGCAGAAGTCACGGCCGCGGTACTCGCGGGGAGGACGGTCGTGGGAGCCGACGGAGAGGAAGACCCGGCGACCCGAGCGGCGCAGCTCGTCGGCGATCTGGACACCCGAGGAGCCGGCCCCGACCACGAGGACCGCGCCTTCGGGGAGCTGCTCCGGGTTGCGGTACCCGCTGGAGTGGATCTGCACGGGGACGGCGCCGTCCGGAACGATGGGCGGGATCACGGGCCGCTGGAACGGTCCGGTCGCGGCCACGACGAAGCGCGCGTCGATGGTGCCCTCGGACGTCTCGACCCGGAAGCCGGGCCGGCCGTCGTGCCTGCGCACCGAGGTCACCTCGACGCCGCACCGGATCGGGGCGCCTATCTTCTCCGCGTACGCGACGAAGTAGTCGGCGACCTTCTCCTTCGGGGCGAAGGCGTCGGGGGCGACGTCGGGGAACTCCAGCCCCGGGAACCGGTCGTGCCACGCGGGCCCGTTCGCGACCAGGGAGTCCCACCGCTCCGAGCGCCACCGCTCGGCGATGCGGTGCCGCTCCAGGACGATGTGCGGTACCCCCTGGGCTCCCAGGTGCTCGCTCATCGCCACACCTGCCTGGCCCGCCCCGACGACGACCACGTCGGTCTGTTCACTCGGCATTTCAGCCTCCACTCGGGCGGTAGTTCATCTCGGTGTCACGTCCACCTCGCTACCGCACGAGAAATCCTGGGGCGCGCCCGAATTTCTGTCCAACAGATGTTTCAGCTGGAGGTCATCTGATTTTTCGATGCAGGACATCCGGACGCCGAACGCGACCGGCCCGCGTCCGCCTGTGAGGCCTTCGGTGATGTCACCGAAGACGGCACAGGCGGACGCGGGCCGGGGTGTCGCGCTGCCGGGTGGGCGTCGGTGCCGCGCCGGGCCGCCTCTCGGGCGGCCGGGCGGACAGGGCGCGCTACCGGATCACTGCTCGGCGGCGGAGGCGGTCGTCGTCAGGTGGTGCGCCAGGTCGCGGCCGTCGCGGACGGCCGCGGCCTCCGCGGCCCGTGCCCGGCGGCGCGCCGGGGCTCCCCAGGCGTAGAAGAGCCCGCCGACCCCGAGGAAGAACAGCAGGGGCACGACCTGGCTGAGGGTGTACTGCATCCGCTCGCCCGCGAAGCTCGGGGGCAGCGAGTCGGCCGCGGATCCGGCGCTGCCGAACCAGCCGACGCCGAAGCCCGGCCAGATGAGGACCACGACGGTGAAGGCGACCAGACCGGTGGAGAGCACGGTGACCACCCACGCGCCGGCCCGGCCGCCGGGCACGCTGTACGGCCGCGGCGTGTCCGGGTACTTGCGGCGCAGCACCACGAGGCTCGGGAAGGTGATGACGTAGGAGATGAAGGTGGTGCTGATCGCCAGGCCGAGTCCGGCCGCGAAGTACTTCTCGCCGTTGCCGTCGGTGAGGTTGAGGGCGACGATCAGCAGAATGGAGGCGAGGACGGAGGAGAGCAGGTTGACGCGGACGGGGGTGCCGTGGCGTTCGGAGATCTTGCCCAGCCAGGCGGGTCCCGCGCCGTCCGCACAGGCCACCGCCTGTGCCCGGTGGGCGCCCATGGCCCAGGTGACGCCACTGGTGAGCAGGCCGATGATGAGACCGGCCGCCGCGATGCCGCCGAGCACCGAGCCGGCGCCGGTCAGGACGACGGTGCCGTCGGCCTCGATGTGCCCCCCGTAGACAGTGAAGACCGCCTTGCAGGCGTCGATGAATCCCGCGAGGCTGCCGATCTCCTTGGCCGGCAGGACGAAGAGGATGCCCAGGATCGGGCCTCCGTAGAGGACCAGCGAGGCGAAGCCGGAGCGGAGGATGGACAGCGGGATGTCACGCTTGGGGTTGGTCATCTCCTCGGCGGCGGAGCTGGGGAGTTCGAAGCCGACGTAGTTGAAGATGAGGACGGGCACCAGGGCGACGAAGCCGGCGTAGGTGGGGTTGAACTCGGCGGCGGGCAGCGCGTGCACGCCGTGCTGGACGGCGTAGACGACCACCGAGACGAGGAAGAAGCCGAGCAGCACGATCCGGGCGATGGCTCCGGCGGTGGGCACCCACTTGCCCACCCGGACGGACTGGATGACGGCGAGGGCGCCGATCCAGATGAAGGCGAGTCCGGCCGCGTACTTCCACAGCCCCGGCAACGGGGTGAAGAACTCCTCCCAGGTGGTCAGGGCGATGATGCACAGGCTGCCGCCCAGCCAGACCGGGTTGGAGAGCCAGTAGAGCACCTGGTTGAGACCTGCGACCAGCCGTCCGAAGGCGAGCCGGGTCCAGACGTAGGGGCCGCCCTGGACAGGGAAGGCGGAGCCGAGTTCTGCGACCAGCAGGCCGTAGGGCAGGAAGAAGACGACGGCGAGGACGGCCATCCAGGTCAGTCCCTGCGGGCCCTGAGCGGCGACCGAGCCGATCGTGTCGAGGCCGACGAGCGTGCATATCAGGAAGAAGAGCACGTCGAGGCGGCGCAGGTCCTTGCGGAGGTGGGAGCGCTGCTCGCTCCACCCCTCGGACAGGTCGGGGGTGCTCGGGCCGGATGATGGGGTCGCGTGGGTCACGGGGATGGCTCCTACGGACGTGGCGGTGCGGGTGGAACACCGAAGCGAACTGACTGAACGAACAGTCAGTAAGGCATGACTGTGGCGTGCGTCGCACCGGGCGTCAAGAGAGCGTCAGCGGGTTTTTTTCCGACCGGAGCGCAGTGCACGGTGGGGGTGAGGTGATAGGGCCGGGCTATCACCCGCATTCGCAGATCGGCCGTTGATCACGCCCGCGCACTGAGCGAGCCTGGCCAGAACCGACACCGGCGCCGGGCCAAGGGTGGGCGGCGCCGATCAGACCAGCGGAAGGGCCGGGCATGAGACGCGTTCCGAATCGGTACACGGCAAGGCCGCATCAGCTGCTCAACCTCGTCGACGGCCAGTGGGTACCGGCCGAGGCGGGTCAGACCCGGGAGAACGTCAACCCCGCGGACTTGAGCGACGTGATAGGCGAGTTCGCCGAGTCCGGCGGGGTCGATGTGGACCGGGCGGTGGACGCCGCCGCGGCGGCGCTGCCCCGCTGGCGCGACGCCGGCCCGATCAGACGGGCGGACCACCTTGCGGCCGCGGGCCGGATCCTGGCCGAACGGGCCGAGGAATTCGCATCCGTTATCACCCGGGAACAGGGCAAGCTGCTGGCCGAGGCCCGCGGCGAGGTCGCCCGGGCCCGTGCCGTACTGGACTTCACGGTGGAGCAGGCCCGGCTGCTCGGCGGAGTGACGGCGCCCGCGGAGGAGGAGCGGACCTTCGCTTACACGTTCCGGCGGCCCATCGGCGTCGTCGGACTCGTCTCTCCGTGGAACTTCCCGCTGGCGATCCCCATGTGGAAGGTCGCCCCGGCCCTGCTGTCCGGCTGCACCGCGGTGCTCAAGCCGTCGCCGCTGACCCCGCTGACCGCGGCGCTGCTGGTGGAGGTGTTCCAGGAGGCCGGGCTGCCCGACGGCGTGCTCAACCTGGTGCAGGGAGACGTGGCGGCGGGCGAGGCGCTGGTGGCCAACCTCTGCGTCGCCGGGATCAGCTTCACCGGCTCGCTCGCCGTGGGCACCGCGATCCACGTCGGCGGGGCGCACCGGCTGCTGCGCACCCAGCTCGAACTCGGCGGCAAGAACGCGGTGGTGGTCTGCGACGACGCCGACCTCGACGGTGCCGTGAGCGCCGTCCTCGCCGGCGCCTTCGGCCAAGCCGGGCAGCGGTGCAGCGCCACCAGCCGGGCCGTCGTGGACGTACGGGTCCGCGAGGAGTTCCTCGACCGCCTGGTCACACGCGTGTCGGCACTGCGCGTCGGCCCCGGCGACGATCCCGGCTCCCAGGTCTGCCCGGTCGTCAACGAGGCCCGGGTGCAGGCGGCACTGGACGCGGTGGCCGGAGCGCAGCAGGCGGGCGCCAAGGTGCTGTGCGGCGGCGGACGGGCGGAGGATCCCGGGCTGCCGGAGGGCTGCTATCTGCAGCCGACGGTGCTGCGGGACGTGCCCTGGGACAGCGAGCTGGCGCAGGAGGAGGTCTTCGGGCCGGTTCTCGCGGTGGTCGACGCGGACGGGTTCGACGACGCCATGCGGATCGCCAACTCGGTGCGCTATGGCATGTCGGGCACGGTCTTCACCGCCGACCAGTCGCGGGCCTTCACCGCGGTGGAGCGCCTCGAGGCGGGCATGCTGCACGTCAACCGCCCGGGGGTGGGCGCGTACGCGCACCTGCCGCACGTGGGCTCGAAGGCCTCGCAGTACGGGCCGCCGGAGTGCTCCCCGCAGGTGTGGGACTTCTACACCGAGTGGCACTCGGCCTGCATGAGCTACTGACGCCGACGCGCGAGCCCCGGTACGACGGGAGGGCCCCGGCAGTCCGAGTGGATCGGACTGCCGGGGCCCTCCCGTCGTGCGGCGGGATCAGCCGCCGATGTTCTCCTCGGCCAGCCCGAAGGACAGCGTCATGCCGGCGCCGCCGACGCCGTTGACGACGGTCACTCCGGGCGTGGGGCTGAGGACCAGGTCGGTGCGGCCGTCGCGCAGCGAGGGATAGTAGCCCACCCAGCGCTCGGTGATCCGGGGATCGGGTAGTTCGGCGAAGGTGCCGAGGTAGTCGAGCACCGCCTGGTTGACCTCCTCGCTCTCGAAGGGGTCGTGCGTCATGCCGTATGCGTGGCTGTCGCCGATGGTCAGGCGCCCGTCGGCGGTCTGCGAGAGCAGCACGTGGATGCCGTTCTCGCGGTGGAAGGGCAGTTGTTCGTCCATCCGGTCGCGCAGGGCGGCGCGCGCGACGCAGTCGTCGAACGCGGCGTAGTGCAGCAGCGTCAGACCGCCGCACAGCATGGGCCCGAGCTGCCAGTCCGGGCCCTGCGGCCCGGTGCGCATCATCTGCAGCTTGCAGCGCACCATGCCGCTGTCGGCGAACACCTCCGGGTAGAGAGTCTCGAAGTCGTTGCCGCTGCAGACGAAGGCGCGGTGCACCTTCCAGTCGCCGTCCGTGGTGGAGACGGTGGGCAGGTCGATCCCCCGGACCGTGGTGCCGAAGCGCAGCTCGACGTCGTACTCGGCGGCGAGGTGGGCGGCGACGGCGGGGATCGCCCGGCGCGGGTCCACGTTCAGCTCGGTGGGGCTCCACATGGCGGCCAGCAGGCCGTCGGAGCGGGCCACGGAGCTGCGGGCGGCGGTCTCCGCCGCGGTGATCATGGTGGTGCCGTTGTCGCGCGCGGCCGGGGTGGTGGCCACGAACTCCTCCAGCACCGCGACCTCGTCCGGATGACGGGCCAGGTGCAGCGAGCCGGTGGGTTCGGCCCACATGCCGCTCTTGGCGGCGATCTCCAGCCAGATCTCCCGGCTGCGCAGCGCACGCTGGTAGATCGGGCCGCGCTGCTGGCCGATGGCCCAGATCATGCCGAAGTTGCGGATGGACGCGCCGGCGGCGAACTCGCCGCGTTCGAAGAGGACCACTCGGTCGCCCCGGCGGGCGGCGGCCAGGGCGTGGGCGAGGCCGAGGATGCCGCCTCCGATGACGGCGGTGTCCGCACGGTTGTCGGGCACGGGTACCCCTTTCTGCGGGTTGCGGTGATGGCGGTGCGCGTGCTCGGGAGTGGAGCCGGTCGGACAGGGCGCATGTCGGTGGTGGGGTCGGTCGGACACTGCGCCTGCCGGTGAGGGGGCCGGTCGAACACTGCGCCTGTCGGTGAGGGGGCCGGTCGAACACTGCGCCTGTCGGTGAGGGGGCCGGTCGGGCGGCACGCGTGCGGGAGATGAGCCCGCTCAGACGGTGCGCGTGCCGGTGATGAGACCGCTCAGACGGTGCGCGTGCCGGTGGCGAGGCCGGTCGGACACCGCGCCCGTTGGTGATGAGGCCGGTCAGACGGTGCGCGGGACCCGGTTCCAGTGCGGGAGCATGATCAGCCCGGCGAGCAGGGCGGCGCCGGCGAAGCCGTAGAAGAGGGCGTCTCCGGAGAGGAAGCCGGGCAGCAGGCCGCCGAGGATGGCGCCGACCGATCCGCAGCCGTTGACCAGGCCGGCGGCGGTGCCGGCGCCTGAGGAGCTGCCGAAGTCGACGGCGGCGACGCAGGAGATCATCGAGTCGGCGGCGTACACCGCCAGTCCGATCACCGCGAGAACCGCGACCATGACACCGATGCTGCCGGACGCGGTGAGGGGGGTGAACAGACCGAGCACCACGGTCAGCACGGCCAGCGCGAGGACGCACGGCGGGACCCTGCGGGAGTCGAAGAGCCTGTCGGAGACCCAGCCGATGACCATGGGTGCGAGCACTCCGGCGGCGCCGAAGGCGATCGGGATGAGGGTGTCGCCGACCTTGCCCACGTGCGGCAGGCGCCGGCTGACGAGGACCGGGCCCCACAGCAGGATCGCGTAGCGGGCCGGCTTGAGCAGGAAGTACGCGGCTCCGAGGGTGAGCACCATGCGGTCGCGCAGGGTCTCGCGGTACAGAGCGAGCGCGTTGCGCCCCCGGTGGTGTCCCTCCGCCGGTCCGGCCGCGTCCGCGTCCGAGGTCGCGTTGCCCGGCCCGGCCGTGTCCGCGTCAGGGCCGGGCAGGCCCACATCGGCGGGCGCGTTGCGCTGGAAGAGCAGGAACAGCAGCAGGACCACGGCGAGTGTCGCCGAACCGGCGAAGAAGGCCGCGTGCCAGCTGTCGAAGACGGAGTAGGCCAGCCAGCCGAGGAAGGGTGGTGCCGCCAGGCCACCGAAGGCGTAGTTGGTGCTCCACAGACCGAGGATGCGCCCGCGTTCCTGGACGGCGAAGAAATTGCCCATGTTCTTGCACAGCGGCGCCCAGCCCGCGGACTGGGCGAGGCCCTGCACCACCATCGCGACGCCGAACACCGCGAGGGCGTTGCTCAGTCCCATGACGGCCGAGGCGGCGATCGCCCCGATCATGCCGCCCACCACGACGACCCGTGGACCGAACCGGTCGGCCCACATGCCCCAGACGAACTGGCCCACCGCGTAGGCGGCGAGGTAGACGGCGTCGATGACCCCGAGGGCGTGCTCGGTGAGGACGGTGTTCACGCCGGGGTCTTCGAGGATGCCGAGCTTCGCGACGGAGAACGTCGTGCGGACGAAGTAGAAGCCCGCATAGGCGATCCAGGTGACGGCGAAGATCTGCCAGCGCCAGCGCTGGGAGCGGGCGGCGCCGGGGTGCGTGGTGGAGCCGGGTGGCGCCTCCCGGGTGGCGGTGCCGGCTCTCTCGGAGTCGTCCGGCGCCTGTTGCGGTGTGCGTTCGGCCATGGCGGAGTCCTGTCCCTCGGGGGAATGGGGCTGGTACGGGCATGGCTCGGCCCCGGCACGCACCTCGGCGGGCGTGCCGGGGCCGGGTCGTGGGGAGGAGATGAAGGCGAGGGGGGTTAAAAAAATCCATAGGTGAAGGCCGTCGGATCAGCGGTGCCCTCCGACGAACGGTGCCGCCAGGTGAGCGGTACCGTCGAGTGAGCGGTGCCGTCAGGTGAGCGGCGAGCGGTCGGCCGCCAGAGCCGTGCCCACCCAGTAGCTGTCGAAGTTCCGCAGTCGGTGCCCGGCCGGGAGCGGTTCGACCTCCGTGTTGACCAGGAACGGCACCCGCTGCTCGGTCAGTCCGCCGTGTGAGCGCAGCGGTTCGGTGAAGCCCGAGATGTCGTGCCGCTCCGGAGTGGTCCCGAGCACGGTGTTGCGCTCGGCCACCAGCACCAGGTCGCCGATCCGGTCGGCGGGCAGTTCGAAACGCTCACAGGCCTCCTGCCGGGTGAGCACCTCCGCCACACCTGCGAGGCCGGCCAGCGCCCCGCTCAGGGCGGGCAGGTCGGTACCGTCCGGCAGGTGCAGGGTGGCGTAGGACCCGAGGGCGCCGTGATGCACGGCGTACGGGTCGGTGATCGGCAGCACCACGCGCGCGGCGTCGGCGCCCAGCCGTTTGTCCAAGATGTCCTGCAGATATATCACATTTGCTATTCCGTCCTGATCACTCTTCGCGTTCATGCCGTGGTCGGCCGTGACCACGAGCACGGCGCCGAGCGCGTCGATCTTCGCGAACCAGCGGTCGAGCATGGCGTAGAAGTCGTTGGCGACCGGTGAGCCGGGGGCGTGCTTGTGCTGGATGTAGTCGGTCAGCGAGAGGTACATCAGCTCCGGGCGGTCGCCCGCGAGCAGCTCCGTCCCGGCGGCCATGACCAGCTCGCTGAGTTCGGCGCTGTAGACGGACGGCTGGTCCATGCCGACCCGCTGCAGCACCTTCGCGATCCGCTGGTCCTCCTCGGCGGCCTGTGCAGACTTCTCCGCGGAGAAGCAGACACCGCCGTCCAGTCCGTGGCCCAGCAGCCGGCGGAGCTTGTCCTTCGCGGTGATGACCGCGACGTCGGCGCCGGCCCGGGAGAACTCCGCGAACAGCGTCGGGACCCGCAGCAGCGCGGGGTCGTTCATCATCACCTCGCCGCCCGCGTCGGCGTCGTAGAAGTAGTTGCCGCAGATGCCGTGGACGGCGGGCGGCACTCCGGTGGCGATGGAGAGGTTGTTGGGGTTGGTGAACGACGGCATCGTGCAGTCGGCACGCAGGTCGCTGCCGCGCTGGAGCATCTGTTCCAGGAACGGCATCCGGCCGTCGGCGATCGCCCGCTCGTGGTAGGCGGGCTCGCTGCCGTCGATGCAGACCACCACCACTGGGCGCTGCGGCCACGCGTAGCGGCGTCCGTTGACCTCGATCTGGCCCGCGGCCGGCTGCCGGCGGTTCTCCTCTGTCATGTGCGAATCCACCCCTGGAGTCCGTGTCGGTGAAGGCGTCGCCCTTCCGCAGTCCATGAGTAGCACCGGGACGAGAGGGCGCAGAACCACCGGCGTCGCTATAGCCGCCATAGCCCACCGCGGGTGGTCCGGCCCCCTCCCCAGCAGGTCCGCGCGGGGTTAGGCTCGCCGTGCGCCGAGCACGGAGGGAACACGTGGAACTCAACCTTCACAGGTTGTGGATCTTCATGCAGGTCGTCGAGCACCAGGGATTCTCCGCGGCGGCGCAGAAGCTCTACATGAGTCAGCCCTCCGTCTCCAACCAGGTCCGCCGACTGGAACAGTCGATGCGGGTCACCCTGATCGACCGGTCCGGGGCGCGCATCCGGCCGACCGCGGAGGGTCAGGTGCTGGCCGAGTACGGCAAGCGCGTGTTCCTGCTCGCCGAGGAGGCCGTGACGGCGGTGCAGCAGGTGAGCGGGCTGTCCTCGGGGCGGTTGCTGGTCGGCGGCTCGACGACGGTCGGCACCTATCTGCTGCCGTCGCTGCTGGCCCGCTTCCAGCACCGCCATCCCGGCATCGACTGCGACATCTTCGTCGGCAACAACGAGGCGGTGCAGGAGCGGCTGCTGGGCGGGGAGATCGGGATCGCGGTGGTCGCCGGCACTCCGGGGGCCGCGCAGCTGGTCGGTGAGAGGGTGCTCGACGAGCGGCTGGTGCTGGTCGCCGGCGCCGGGCACCCGCTCGCGGAGTCGGGCGAGATCGCGCCGGACGCCCTGACCCGGTCACGTTTCCTGCTGCGCGAACCGGGCTCGCAGACCCGTGTGCACCAGGAACGGGCCCTGTCCGACTGGGGTTTGGCGGATGTGCCGACCGCGGACGTGTGGGGTCCGGAGGCGGCCAAGCAGTGTGTGGCGGCCGGGCTGGGCGTGACCCTGATATCCGAGCACGCGATCGTCGGGGACGTACGTGCCGGGACGCTGGTGGCGCTGCCGGTCGCCCCGGAGCCCAAGCCACGCCCGGTCAACCTGGTCCGCCGCCGCGACCGCCTCCTCTCCCCCGCGGAACGCGCCTTCGCCGGCCTCCTGCGACGCCTCCAGCAGTGGCCTGACACACCGGGGCAGTGAGCGACGAGGCGGTGAGCGACGGGGCCAGGCCGGACGCCGGTGGACCTCACCGATACGGAGAGGCCGGCCGTCGGCAGCCGGCAGACCTGACCGACTGGACCTGACCGGCGCGGAGAGGCCCGGCGCCGGGAGACCTCACCGAAGCGGAGAGGCCCGGCGCCCGCCGAAGTGACCGACGTCGACGAAGCCCGGCCCCGGCCGGTCACCGGGGGGGCCGGGCTCCGCTGCGGGCCGCGCTCGGGCGCGGGGTCCGGACAGTCTCGACTACGCGTTCGTCGTGCTCCGCCCGTAGATCTGCTTGCCCAGCCACTGGCCGCCGTCGAGCGTCAGGCACTCGCCGGTCAGGTAGGAGGCGCGGTCGCCCAGGAGGAAGAGGGCGGTGTCCGCGACCTCGGACGGGGCCGCGAAGCGGCCTGCCGGGACGGAGGAGAGGACTTCGGCGCGGGCCTGAGGGGTCGCCCAGAGCGCCGCGCCTGCGCCGTCCGTCTCGGTCGGGCCCGGCGCGACGCAGTTCAACCGGATGCCCAGCGGCGCCAGTTCGACCGCGAGGGTGCGGGTCATGGCCAGCACCCCGGCCTTGGCGGCGGCGGAGTGCACGGTGCCCGGGTGGCCGTGCCAGGCGTACGACGCGATGACGGAGAGGATCGAGCCGCCCCGGCCTTCCTCGCGCAGGTGGCGGGCGACGGCGCGGGTGCAGTAGTACGAGCCGTTGAGGACGATGTCGACGACGGCGCGCCAGCCGTTCGGGCTGAGGTCGATGCCGGGCGAGACGAAGTTGCCCGCGGCGTTGTTGACCAGGCCGTCGACGCGTCCGTACCGGTCGACGGCGGCGGCGACCAGCGCGTCGACCGCCTGCGGGTCGCGGACGTCGGTGGGGACGGCGAGCGCGCTGCCGCCGGCCTTCTCGATCAGCGCGACGGTCTCGTCGAGGCGCTCAGGGGTGCGTCCGGCGACGACGGGCCGGGCGCCGGCCTCCGCGAGGGCCAGGGCGATCGCGCGGCCGATGCCGCTGCCGCCGCCGGTGACGAGGTACGTGCGGTCGGCGAACTCCGCGCCGGCCAGGGCCGGTGCGGTGCCGTGCGGGGCGGTGTCGGGGCTCATGTGCGGGGCCTTTCGGTCGGTGCGAGGAGCGTGTGCGCGTCCGGTGCGAGGACCGCGTGCGCGTCCGGTGCGAGGACCGCGTGCGCGTCCGGTGCGAGGACCGCGTGCGCGTCCGGTGCGAGGACCGCGTGCGCGTCCAGGGCGAGGGCGCCGCCCGGGTGGACGAGCAGCGGGTTGACTTCGAGTTCGGCGAGTTCGGGGTGTTCGACCGCGGCGCGGGCGAGCGCGCACAGCGCGTGCGCCGCCGCGTCCAGGTCGACGGCGGGCGCCCCGCGCCAGCCCTCGAGCAGGGGCGCGTGGCGCAGCGACCGGAGCAGGTCGCGCGCGTGCTCCGGGGTGACGGGAGCGAGGGCGAGTACGACGTCACCGAGGAGTTCGGCTCGTACGCCGCCGATGCCGGCCATGAGGACGGGACCGAAGGCCGGGTCCCGCCGTACGCCGGCGATGAGTTCGACCGCGTCGGGCGGGGTCGCCATCGCCTCGACGGCGTACTCGGCGGCGCCGGTCGCCGCCCGCATCGCGGCGAAGGCGGCACGGAGGGCGGGCTCGTCACGGAGCCCGAGTGCCACACCGCCCGCCTCCGTCTTGTGAGCCAGGCCCATCGCCTTGAGGACGACCGGATGGCCGATACGCCGGGCGGCCCGGACGGCGTCGTCGGCGTTGCCGACGAACTCCGCGTCGGGGAAGGTCAGTCCGTACCCGCGCAGCATCTCGCGGACGATGCGGTATCCGCCGTCGGTGACAGGGTGCTCGCTCGTCTGCGACTGCGCGTCCGCCGGGGGCACGGGGGTCGCCGCACGAACCCGTACGGTGCCCGCGAGGGCTGTCGCGGCGTTCTCGATGCGTTCGTAGACGGGGATGCCGCGATCACGCAGAACGGTGAGGGCGGCCGTGTCCCGGGCCATGGTGTGCACCAGGAGGGTACGGCCGGACTCCTCGGCGGCGTCGGCGAGTTGCGCGGCGACGGCGCACTCGTGCTGTTCCTGCGCGGGGTTGGCGCTGGCGTAGTCGCCGAAGTAGCCGGTCAGGACGACGGCCTCGGCCTCACCGGAGCACAGCAGGGTCCGGGCGATGCGCGCGTAGGTGTCCAGGTCGGCCTCGCCCGCGCCGGCCAGATCCACGGGGTTGCCGCAGCCTGCGCCGGGCGGCAGATGTGCGGCGACGGCGGCGCGGGTGGGCTCGGACAGCGCCGGTACGTCCAGCCCGCGGGCGGCGAACGCGTCGGCGGCCAGGGCGCCTTGACCTCCGCTGTCGCCGACGACGGCCACCCGGGAGCGGCCGGCGCCGCCCCCGCGCCGCCGCGTGCCGGCAACCGCCAGCAGGCACAGGGCGGTGTCCACGACATCGCCGGCCGACTCCAGGAGCAGGGCGCCGGCGTCCCGGCAGACCGCTTCCACCGTGGCACGGGCGCTGACCAGGGCGCCCGTGTGGGAGGCCGCGGCCCGCCCGGAGGCCTCGCTGCGGCCCAGGGTCAGCAGCAGCACCGGCTTGCCCGCGGCGTGCGCCGCGGCGAGGGCCCGTGCCAGGCGCCGGCCGTCACGGAAGTCCTCCACGTACGCGGCGACGACCTTCGTCGGTTCGTGGTGGATGAGGGCTTCCAGGGCGTCACCGGCGTCGATGTCCCGCTGGTTGCCCAGGGAAACGAAGCGGGAGAAGCCCTGCCCGGCGCGGGCCAGCAGGCGACCGATCTCCAGGGCGAGGTTGCCGCTCTGCGAGACCAGTCCGACCTGCCCGGCCTGGAAGTCGCCCCAGCTCAGGCGCAGTTCGGCCGTGGTGTCGACGACGCCCATGCAGTTGGGCCCGAGCAGGCGCGCGCCGTGCTCGGTGACCAGCGAGGCGAGCGCGCGCTCCTCGTCGGCGCCGGCGCCTCCCGAGGTGATGACGGTGAAGCAGCGCGCGCCGGCGGCGAGACCGTCGGCGACGACGGTGCGCACCTGTGCGGCCGGCACCGCCACGACCACGTGTTCCGGCGTGCTCGGCAGCGCGGACAGGTCGGGCAGGAACGGCGTCCCGTCCAGGGCACCGCCGCGCCGGTTGACCAGGTGGACGGCACGGCGGTGGCGTCCGGTCAGCGCGCCCGAGGCGAGCCAGTAGCCCCACTTCTCGGGGTTGTCGGAGGCGCCGACGACGGCGACCGAGCGGGGGTCGAAGAGGGTGTCGAGCGAGCCCCGACCCGCGGCCCGCTCGACGTCCGGGGCCGTCAACGGAACCATCCGAAGCGCTCCGCGATGACCGGCACCCGGTCGGCGGCCAGGGCGTGGGCGGCGGCGCGGGGCGTCGTGCCCTCGGCCTCGGCGCGGGCCAGGATCTGGTCGACCAGGGCGCGCATCGAGCGCCGGATGTGGGCGAACGCCTCGTCGGCGTCGGCGTCGATGTCGCCGAACAGCGTCCACCACCACCAGGCGTTGGTGCCGGAGTTGACGGCGACGTCCGGCAGCACGGTGATGCCGCGCGCGGCCAGCAGGGTCTCCGCCTCGGGCAGCACGGGCATGTTGGCGGCCTCGACGATCCAACGGGCGGTGACGCCGGCCTGGTTGGCGGTGTCCACGGCGTAGGAGACGGCGGCCGGCACCAGTACCTCGGCGTCGGCCGTCAGCCAGGCGCCGGACGGCAGTTCCCGGTCCTCGGCGCGCAGCGCGGCGCGGTCCACGCAGCCGTGCCCGTCACGGGCGGCGAGGAGCGCCTCGACGTCCAGGCCGTCCGGGTTGGCGATGGTGCCCTTGATGTCGGCGACCGCCACGACGCGCAGCCCGGCGCGGGCCAGGAAGCGTGCAGTGGCGCCGCCCATGGTGCCGAGGCCCTGCACCGCGACGCGCGTTCCCTCGTGCGGGACACCGGCCCGGTCCAGTGCCGTGAGCACCGACTCGGCGACGCCGCAGCCGCCGGCCAGTTCGTCCAGGCCGATGCCGTCGACGTCGATGGCGAACGCGTCGGCGAGGCGTCGCCGGGCGGCGACCTCGTCGTCGAGGAGCGGGTAGACGGCCTGGATGGAGGAGACCAGGCCCGCCTCGGCGGCGGCCCGGTCGACCAGGTCCTGGGTGAGGCCCAGGTCCTCGCCGGTGGTCCAGAACTGCTCGATGTAGGGGCGTACGGCGCGCAGGTAGCGGACGAGGACGCCGTAGGCGGCGGGGTCGCGCGGGTCGCAGTCGATGCCGCCCTTGGCGCCGCCGAGCGGGATGTAGCGGCCCTGCGGGTTGTAGTGCAGCGCCTCCTTCATGGTCATGCCCCGGGCCAGGCCGGTGACCTCGTCCAGCGTGCAGCCGGCACGCATGCGCAGGCCGCCGCTGGACACGCCGCGCACCAGGCGGTCGATGACCAGGAATCCCCGGTAACCGGTCTCCTGGTCGGTCCAGGTGAGCGAGATCAGGGGGGCGGCGGCCGCCCGGGTCTCCTGCGGTGCGCCCGTCGCGGACCCGGCGGACGTCGGCGAGGTGGTGGCGGTCGTGGTCATCGGGAGGGCTCCTCGGGGACGGTGATGAGGGTCGGGCCCGCGGTGACCAGGGCTCCCCGCAGAGCCTCGGCGAGCGCGCCGGGCGAGTCGGCGAGCACGCCGTGGCCGCCGTAGGCGCGGGCGAGGGCGGGCAGGTCGACCGAGGGCAGGTCGACCGCGGTGGGGCGGTCGCCGCGGGCGAGCATCTCGTCGCGGATCTCGCCGTATCCGCCGTTGTCGAAGACGACGACGGGCAGCGGGAGTTGCAGTTGCACGGCGGTGGCCAGCTCCTGCACGGAGAACTGCAGGCCGCCGTCGCCGCTGAGTGCGACGACCGGTCGGCCCGGATCGGCGGTCTTGGCGCCGATGGCGGCGGGCAGGGCGTAGCCGAGCGTCCCGAAGCCCGTCGGGTGCAGATAGCGGCCTTCCGGGGCGACGGGCAGGTGCGGTATCGCACCGTAGTAGCAGCACTGGGCGCTGTCCGAGGTGATCACCGCGTCGGCGGGGAGCGCCGACCGGATCGCCGCGAGATACGGGAGGAGGTGGGCGTCGAGGCTTCGCGTCTCCTCGTCCCGGTCGGCTCGGAGTGCGGCGACGGTCCGATGGACGGCACGGTCGGCACCGGAGTCCGGGCGGGCGGTGCCGGCGCTGGTGCCCGTGCTGGTGCTGCGACTGGGCGCGTCACCGTCGCTGACCGCGGCGAGCAGCGCGCCCAGGGTGGTGCGGGCGTCTCCGACCAGGGCGATGTCCGCGGGCAGCCCCGCGTACATCTGCGCGGGGTCGATGTCCGCCCGGACGAGGGTGCCGCCGAGCAGGGGCGGGGCGTCCCACAGGTCGGACTCGGCGAGCTCCGTACCGACCGCGAGCACCGCGTCCCGCTCCCCCAGCCAGCGCCGCACGACCTGGGTGTGGAGGGAGACCCCGAGCGAGAGCGGGTGCGTCTCCGCGACGATCCCCTTGCCGTTGGCCGTGGTCACCACGGGGGCGCCCAACTCCTCGGCCAGCCGCAGGCATTCCTCGGCGGCGCCGCGTGCGCCGCCGCCGAGGACGATCGCCGGGCGGGTCGCCGAGCGCAGCGCCTCGGCGGCCGCCGCGAGGGCGCCCGCGTCGGCCGGCGCGGGCCCGGCCGCCGGTGCGGTCCGGACCGCTCCGGCCGGCCCTGAGTCGGTGAGCAGGTCCAGCGGCACCTCGATGTGCACCGGCCGGGGCCGCCCCGTGCAAAAGAGGGTGAAGGCGCGGGCGACCGCGACGCCGATCTCCTCGATGGAGGAGACCCGGTGGCTGAAGGCCGCGACGCCGCGCAGCGCCTCGGTCTGGCTGCGCATCTCGTGCAGCAGGCCGGTCGACTGCCGGGGGTGGCGCAGTGGCATGCCCGGGGAGACGACGAGCAGGGGGACGCTGTCGGAGTACGCCTGGCCGACGGCGGCCGCGATGTTCAGCAGGGCCGGCCCGGTGGTGGTGATCGCCACCCCCGGGTTCCCGCTGACCCGGGCGTAGGCGTCGGCGGCGTAGCCCGCGCCCTGTTCGTGGCGGGGGTTGAGGTGGTCGATGCCGTAGGCGCCCAGGTGCCGGTAGATCTCGAGGTTGTGGGTGCCGGGAATGCCGAACACCCGGGTCACCCCGTGCGCGGCGAGGGCGCGCACCAGGGCCTCGCCGCCGGTGGGAAGGGGACTGTCGGACACCGTGGGTCCGGTCTGCGGTACCGAGATGGCGGACGTCATCACATGCTCCGGGAGATGACCAGGCGCATGATGTCGGAGGTGCCTTCCTCGATCTCCTCCAACTTGGCGTCGCGCATCCACTGTTCGACGGGGTACTCGCGCGAGTAGCCCCAGCCGCCGAGCGTCTGGACGGCCGCCCAGGTGCAGTAGGCGGCGGTCTCCGACGCGGTGAGCTTGGCCATCGCCGCCTCGGTGGTGGCGTCCAGGCCCGCGTCGAGTCGCTTGGCCGCGCGCCAGGTCATCAGGCGTGCCTGCTCGATGCGGGTGCGCATGTCCGCGAGCCGGAAGGCGACGGCCTGGTGCTCGATCACCGGCTTGCCGAACTGCACACGGTTCTTGGCGTAGTCGCGGGCGTACTCGTACGCGGCGCGGGCGACGCCCGTGGCGGCCGCTCCCAGGACCGCGCGGGAGATGTCGAAGGTGCGCATCAGGCCGTGGAATCCGCGGCCCTCGTCCCCCAGCCGGTCCTCCTCGGGGACGAAGACGTCGTTGAGGAAGATCTCGCGGCAGACGATGGCGCGCTGGCCCATCTTCCGCATGGGCGCGCCGAATTCCATCCCTTCCGTGCCCTTGCGCAGCAGGAAGGCCGTGACGCCGCGGGAGCGCTCGGTGGGATCGGTCTTCGCGAAGACGACGTAACTCTCGGCCTCTCCGGCGTTGGAGATCCAGGCCTTCTGGCCGCTGAGGCGGTATCCGCCGGCGGTGCGGGTGGCCGTGGTGGTGATGGAGGCGGCGTCGGAACCGGCGCCGGGCTCGGTCGTGGCCAGCGACGTCATGGGGGTGTCGGGGCCGGCGAGCGGGGTGAGCCAGGTGCGCTTCTGCTCCTCGGTGCCGAGTTCCATGAGCGGGTCGGCGAAGAAGCCGTTGGAGCACAGCAGGTTGCCGATGCCGAGGTCACCGACGCACAGCTCCTCCTGCACCAGCACCTGTGTGAAGACGTCGGTGAAGCCGCCGCCGCCGTACTCGGCAGGCAGCATGAAGCCGGTGATGCCGACCTTGGCGGCCTTGCGCCACAGGTCCCAGGGGGTCTCGGTGTCGGCCTCGTCGACGGCGCGGGCCCGGGGCCGGATCTCCTCCTGAGCGAAGGAACGGGTGAGATCGATGATGTCCCGCTGTTCCGGGCTCAGCGGGACCAGCTCGGTGGGCAGCTCTGACATGGGCTCTCCAGATACGACAAGGGGCGTCCTGCGTCCTACTACTGAATTGTCAGTCAGTATTTGGACCCCGGATCGCTCGTGTCAATGGGTGTGGGTACTGAATGATGATTCAGTTGTGGTGAATCAGTCGCCGACCGGGCGGCGGGCGCCCGGATCGACGGGGCCGGGCCCGCCCCGGAAGTACCGCGGAGCCACGCGCGCGAGGCCCAGCATCAGCAGAACGCCCACGCCGAGCGCGCCCGCCCCGATGAGGAAGACCCCTCCGATGTGCCAGTGCGGCGCGAACGGAAGCGTCCAGGAGGTGGTGCTGCTGGCCGGATCCCAGTCGTTGACGAGGCTCCACAGGCCGGCGGCGATCAGCACCAGGCCTCCCACGGCGGGCAGCGCGACGCGCAGCCACAGGTCACCGGCGCTCCGCCGCCACTGGCCGCGGTACGCCCAGGCCGACGTGAGGCCGGTGAGGCCGTAGTAGAAGGCGATCATCAAGCCGCACGACGACACGGCGTCGCCGATGATCTGCCCGTGCCCGAGGAAGTTCATGACGACGTAGGCGACCGCTCCGGCGAGCCCGGTGGCGATGGTCCCGACCTGAGGGATCGAGTAGCGCGGATGGATCCTGGCGAAGACCTTCGGCAGGGCGCCCTGCCGGCCCATCGCGAGCATGGTGCGCCCCAGGGTGAGCACGGTGGTCTCGGTGGACGCCGCGGCGGAGGACAGCACCATGAGCACGAGCAGATGCCACAGGCCGGTTCCGAGGGCGCTGGTGCCGAAGACGGCCTTGCCGAGCGCGGAGAAGACGTCGCCGGAGTTGTCGGGGTTGCCGAGTCCGATGCCGGTGGTGCCGATGCCGGCGAAGGCCAGGGTCGCCACGGTGGCGACCAGGTAGAGCGCCAGGAGCACGATCGTGGAGCCGACGGCGGCCCGGCCGGGGGTCCGGTGGCGGTCGGCGGTCTCCTCGTTGACGGTGATGGCCGTCTCCCAGCCCCAGTAGATGAACAGCATCAGGACCAGGCCGTTGACGAACGCGCCGGGCGAGGAGATCTCGAACGGGTTCATCCAGGACAGGCTCGGATGCCGCGCGCCCTCGCCGGCGTGTCCGGTGTAGACGCGCACCAGCGCGACCACCGAGAACACCGCGAGCATGCCGAACTCCAGGAAGAGCAGAGCGCGTTGGACGGCCGCGGCCACCTCGATGCCGCGATAGCAGACGGCGGTCATGAGCGCCATCCAGCCCAGTCCCACGAGCAGGACCCAGGGGCTGGCGGGGTCGGAGCCGATGCCGTCCGCGCCGAAGAGGAGGAACACGTACTGCCCCGCGACCTGGGCCAGGCTCGCCATCACCAGCACGAACGAGGCGATGATGGCCCAGCCCCCCATGAAGCCGACGCGCGGTCCGAGGACGCTGCCGGCCCAGGTGAAGATGGTTCCGCAGTCGGGCTCCCGGCGGTTGAGGGCGGCATAGCCGAAGGAGACGAAGAGGATCGGGACGAAGGCCAGCAGGACGATCACCGGTGCCTGGAAGCCGACATAGGCCACGATGAACGCCAGCGTCGCGGCGAGGCTGTAGGCGGGCGCGGCCGACGCCACGGAGAGGATCAGACTGGTGGTCATGCCCAGTGCGCCGGTCCGCAGGCTCTTGGTGTCCGACCGGTCCGATGTGGTTGGTGCGGTGGTTGCCAACATCGACCCCCTATCAAGGGTCTCGAAGCGATGAAAGGCCGCCGGCCGACGCCGTGCCTTTCGCGACAGTGGGGCCCGTGAAGGGCGGTCATCGGCGTGCGGACCCGCATGCGGGAGCGCGCCGGGGCGCATCGGAATCGCAACGTTGATTCCCGGGTCAATCATGCTGAACACCTCAGGCGTGTCAATGCCGCCGACGATATGAATCGCAAGGATTGACCAATGCGTCAGTCTTGCGCCATGCTCTGCCGCCATGTGGGAAGAGAGCGGAATGGCCCTGATCGAATCCGAAGTCGTCGTCGTGGGAGCCGGCTACGCGGGACTCGCCGCGGCGCTGCGACTCCACGACGCCGGCATCGACTGCGCGGTCGTCGAGGCCGCCGACCGGGTGGGCGGACGCGTGCTCACCGAGACCCGGCCCGGCGGGCTGACACTGGATCACGGCGGGCAGTGGGTGGGCCCGGCACAGACCCGGCTGCTCGCGCTCGCCGAGCGCTTCGGCTGCGCGACGTTTCCCACGTGGGAGACGGGCAAGCACGTCGAGGTGTGGCACGACGGCACCAAGGTCCCCTACCTCGGGGCGGCGCCCGACGACGGGCCCGGCATCGCCGAGTACACCCGCGTCACCGGCGTCCTGGACGACCTCGCCCAGTCCGTGGACACCGCCGAACCCTGGCGGACGCCGCGCTTCGCGGAGTTCGACGCCCAGACGGCGGACTCCTTCTTCCGGGCACAGACCGCCGACCCCGACGCACGGCGCCGGCTCGCGCTCGCCGTCCAGGGGCTGTGGTGCGCGGAGCCGTACGAGATCTCGCTGTTCCACGTCCTGTTCTACATCGCCGCCGCCGGGGGCTACGAACAGCTGATGGAGACCAAGGACTGCGCGCAGGACAGCCGGTTCTCCGGCGGGGCCGGCGGTCCCGCCCGGGCCGTCGCGGACCTCCTCGGCGAGCGCCTGCGCCTGGGCGAACCGGTGACCGCTATCGAGCACGGCGCCGGCACCGTCCGCGTGCACACGGCCTCGACCGTGTTCGAGGCCCGCAGGGCGATCGTGGCCCTGCCGCCGCACGCCGTCCGCGCCGTCCGCTTCACCCCCGGCCTCCCGGACAGCCGGGACGGCTGGCTGTCGCACAGCCCGATGGGCCGCGTCGCCAAGGTCCACGCCGTCTACGACGCCCCCTTCTGGCGCGCGTCCGGGCTGTCCGGCATCGCCACGCTCTACGACGACGGACCGGTCGGCGTCGTGTTCGACAACTCCCCCGGCCGCGGCACACCCGGCGTCCTCGTCGGATTCGTGTACGGGGACCGGCTCACCCGGTGGGCCGAACTCGCCCCAGGACAACGCCGCGACGCGGTCCTGGCGAGTTTCGGCCAGGTGGTGGGAGACGGGGCGGCCCACCCCCTCGACTACACCGAGAAGATCTGGTCCCGGGACGACTTCGCCCGAGGCGGGTACGAGGCGTACGTGACTCCCGGCGGCTGGACCGGGTACGGCCGGCGCGGCTGGCGGGAACCCACCGGGAACCTGCACTGGGCCGGCTCGGAGACGGCCACGGCGTGGAACGGGTACATCGACGGCGCGATATCGTCGGGCTACCGCGCCGCCGACGACGTCATCGGCTCCCTCCAGGCGGAAGACTGAACGGACCACGCAGCATGACCTCGACCCCAGGCCCGGCGGGGGATGCCGGGACCGAGGCCGCGACCCTGGCGGACCGCGCGCGGCTGGTCGTACTGTCGGCCCCGATCAGCCAGCGCGAGTTCGCCGACCGCATCGGCATGGATCCCACCGCGCTGTCCAAGGCACTGCGTGGCAGCCGACGGCTGAAGGATCACGAGGTCGCCGCGATCGCGCAGGTCGGCAAGGTGTCGCAGCGCTACCTGCGGACAGGTGAGGGGCGGCCGCCCGCCCCGCGCACCACGGCCACCGGGGAACACCCGCGCCGGCGCGCCGACATGCTCGACCCCGAGGTCCGCCGCGCGCAGATCCTGGAGGCGACCGCCCGGCTGATCGCCCGGCGCGGCTTCCACAAGGTGCGTGTCTCCGACATCGCCCACGCGTGCGGCACCAGTACCGGCACCGTGCACTACCACTTCCCGACGAAGGACGACGCGCTGCGCGCCGCGCTGCTGTACTACGCCGAGCGCTTCCACACCCGCCTGGAGGCCGAGTTCCGCACGGCCGGCAGCACGGTCGAGAAGCTGCGCCGGCTGATCGAGGTGCAGCTGCCGACCGACGCGGAGGACGTCGAGGAGTGGTCGGTGTGGGTGCAGTCGTGGAACGAGGCCATCCTCGACCCGACTCTTCGGCCCGGTCAGAGCGCCGTCTACGCCCGGTGGCGGCAGATCGTGCTCGACCTGGTGCGTGCCTGCCAGCGGGAGGGGCTGGCCGCGGGCGCCGACGCCGAGGCGCTGACCGGCCGCTTCACCGGCATGGTGGACGGCCTGGCGATCCAGGTGCTGTCCGGCACGGGCGACATGTCGACCGCCCGCATGCGGGACCTGCTCCTGGACGCCTTCGAGCCGCACATCGGGCTCCGCTGACGAAGCGTCGCCGACCCCTCGTCGCCCGCCCGGCTCGGACGGTGAGCCGATCCGGTCCCCGGGACCCCCGGGACCCCCGGGACCCCCGGGCTCCCCGGTCGGCCCGTTCCGGTTCCCCGTCGCCCGGTCACGGACGTGCCCCGGGGGAAAACCCCCGGCGGTCGACGGGGGCGAGGCCCCGTGTGCATACGGTGGCTGGCAGGCTACTTCGGACGTCCGGCCGTCTCCAGAATTCTCGGCATGACGATCTCTCCCGACGCCTCCGTCGCACCCCGCCGCTCCGCCGTCGATGCGGCCACGTCGCGCCCCGGTGCCGGCAGCGACTTCGCCAGGCTGTCCCAGCGCATGACCGAGGCCGGCCTGCTGAAGCGGCGCCCCGGCTACTACACGGGGCGGCTCGGTCTCGTGATCGGTTTGTTCGCCGCCGGCTGGGGGGCCTTCTTCGCTCTCGGCGACACCTGGTGGCAACTGGTGGTCGCCGCCTTTCTGGCGGTGGTGTTCGGGCAGATAGCCCTGGTCGCGCACGACCTCGCCCACCGGCAGGTCTTCCGGCGGCGCCGGCACAGCGAGATCGGCGGACGGCTGTTCGGCAACCTCGCCATCGGCATGAGCTACGGCTGGTGGATGAACAAGCACACCCGCCACCACGCCAACCCCAACCATGAGGAACTCGACCCCGACGTCGCCCCGGACATCCTGGTGTGGTCCACCGAACAAGCCCGTGCCAGCCGGGGCCTCGCCCGCCTCCTCGGCGGCCACCAGGCACTGCTGTTCTTCCCCCTGCTGACGCTGGAAGGCTTCAACCTGCACGTCTCGAGTGTGCGGGCGCTGCGCTCACCGTTCATGAAGAACCGGCTGCTGGAGGGCGCTCTGCTCCTGCTGCACAGCGCCGCATTTCTCTGCGCCCTGTTCCTGGTGCTCTCCCCGGGCAAGGCGGTGGCCTTCCTCGCCGTGAACCAGTGCCTGTTCGGCGTCTACCTGGGCTGCACCTTCGCTCCCAACCACAAGGGCATGCCGACGCTCACCGGTGATCAGCAGCTCGACTTCCTGCGACGCCAGGTGCTGACGTCCCGCAACGTGCGCGGCGGCTGGTTCACCGACGTGATGCTGGGCGGGCTCAACTACCAGATCGAGCACCACCTGTTCCCGAGCATGCCAACGGTCCATCTGCGTCGGGCCCAGGTGATCGTGCGGCGGTACTGCGCCGAGATCGGGGTGCCTTATCACGAGACCGGCCTGATCCAGTCCTACCGCGAGGCACTGACGCACATGCACCGCGTGGGAGAGCCGATCAGGCGGCAGCGCAGGGCGTGAACGCGTACGACATGACACCGGCACACGACCTAGGCTTTTTCGGGGCGCACCACGCACGGCGCCATGAGCGCCCCAGGTCGGCCATCCGCAGGAGGTCCGCAATGGCGACGCTGCTGTCCGTCAACGTGGGGATGCCCAGGGATGTCTCCTGGCAGGGCAGGACCGTCCGCACCGGAGCCTGGAAGTCCCCTGTGCACGGCCCCCGGATGGTGCGACGGCTGAACATCGACGGCGACGGGCAAGGAGACCTGGCCGGGCACGGCGGCGACATCCGCGCGGTCCTCGTCTACCAACTGGAGTCCTACCAGTACTGGCAGAAGCACCTGGGCCGCGACGATCTGACCTTCGGGATCTTCGGGGAGAACCTCACCGTCGACGGACTGCCGGACGACGACGTGTGCATCGGCGACCGGTACCGCATCGGCGAGGCCGAATTCGAAGTCACCCAGCCGCGCGTCACCTGCTACCGCGTCGGCATGCGTCTGGGCGAACCGAGCATGGCCTCCCTCATGGTCGCCCACCACCGCCCCGGCTTCTACCTGCGCGTCCTCGCCGAGGGACGCGTCCAGGCCGGCGACGAGATCACCCTGATCCGCAAGGGGCCCGAAGAGCTCAGCGTCGCCGACACCGACGCGTTGCTCTACCTCCCCGACCGCGACCCCGCGCAACTGCTCAGAGCGCTCGCCATCCCCGCACTCAGCCCGGGATGGCAGCAGTCCTTCCGCAAACTCGCCGCCGCCCGGACCCCCGGACAGGAGCCGGGGTGGCCGGACGAACTCGCCGGCACCCGGCAGCCGGGAGAAGCACCGGGATGGCCGGGCTTCAGGACCATGCGCGTCGCCCGCATCGTCCCCGAGACAGCCACCGTCTCGTCGGTCTACCTCGACACCACCGACGGCACGCCCCTGCCCGAGGCCCGTGCGGGCCAGTACCTCTCCCTCCGTCTCACCGTCGACGACACCGGCCCCGCGGTGCGCAGCTATTCCCTCTCCCGCGTGCCCACGGCCGACACCTACCGCATCAGCGTCAAACACGAGGCCCATGGGAAGGTCAGCGGCTACCTCCACGACACGCTCCACCCCGGCGACCTCGTGGACATCGCCAGCCCTCGCGGAACGTTCGTACTCGGCGAAGGCACCCGCCCGGTCGTCCTCCTCTCCGCGGGGATCGGCGCCACCCCCGTGCTCGCGATGCTCCACCGACTGGCCGCCGTGCAGGACCCACGCCCCGTCTGGTGGATCCACGTCGCCCACGACCGCGCAGACCACGCCTTCGCGGGCGAGGCCCACGCGCTGCTGGCCCGACTCCCCGACGCCCACGAGCACATCTACTACACCGCCGAGGCCGACGCCCCACGCCCCGACGAGCGCCACGTCAGCCAGGGCCGCCCGACCGCCTCGTCGCTCGCGGCGCTGGGCGTTCCCCGCGATGCCGACGCCTACCTCTGCGGACCGCCCGCCTTCATGGAAGACCTGAGCGGTTACCTGCGCGACCAGGGGCTGCGCCCCGAGCGGATCCACACGGAACAGTTCAGCGCTCTGCCCGCCATCAATCCCGGCGTGGCACCGACCGCCGCCGTCCGGCCGCACCAGCCACCCGGCCCACCGGGCACCGGCCCCCTCATCACCTTCGCCCGCAGCGGCATCACCACCCGATGGTCGCCGACACACCTGTCTCTCCTCGAGCTGGCCGAAGCCTGCGACATCCCCACCCGCTGGTCCTGCCGCACCGGGGTGTGTCACACCTGCGTCACCCACCTGGTCTCGGGCGACGTCGACTACACCACCGCGCCTCTCGAACTTCCCGAGCCCGGCGCCGTACTCGTCTGCTGCAGCGAGCCGACCGCCGATGTCGTCCTCGACCTGTAAGCCATGAGCGGGAGAGTCGAGCGGCTCGGCACCGCGGGACAGCGGCCGTCCGGACGCCTTCGAGCCGCACATCGGGCTCCACCGACCGCGCGTCGTTCGACGGTGGATCCGCCGGTGGTTCGCGGACCTCGTCATCGGACGAGGCGCCCCACCGCCCACGGCATCAGCTCCGCCGCGAGCGCCTTGCTCCATGGGCGTACCAGCTCACGCAGTTCGGCGCACCCGTCGGTGCCCAGAGCCAGGTACGGCGTCGCGGCGAGGCGGTCCGTGACGCGTTCGACGGCCGCTCGGCGTTCCTCGCCCGCCTCGGTGAAGGCCAGGTCCGGGCCGTCGGTCAGCCACCCACGGGAGCGCAGGACGGCAGCCGCTCGCCCCGCGCAGCCCGCGGGGCGAGCGTACGCGCAACGCCCTGATCGCCGCCGCGCGCGAGGTCTTCGAGCGCGACGGCTACCTGGACGCCCGGATCACCGACATCACCGCGGCCGCCCATGTCGCGTCCGGCTCCTTCTGCACCTACTTCAACGACAAGGAGGACGTCTTCCGCGCGCTCGTGGAGATCGTGCAGGAGATTCTCCACCCGCATCTGCGCGAGCGCACCGGCATCACCGACACCCGGCAGCTCATCGACGCGGCCAACCGCGACTATCTGCGCTCGTACAAGAAGAACGCGTGCCTGATGGCCCTGTTCGAACAGGTCGCCCACGTCGACGACGACTTCCGCGCGTTGCGGATCGAGCGCGGCAACGCCTTCGCGCGCCGCAACGCCAAGATGATCAGGGCCCTCCAGGACGGCGGCGAGGCCGACCCCGGCCTCGATCCACTGGTGACGGCCCACGCCCTGTCCGGCATGGTGAGCCGCATGGCCTACAACGTGTTCGTGCTCGGCCAGCGCATCCCCTTCGAGCGGCTCGTGACGACGCTGAACAGGATCTGGGAGAACGCCCTCCGACTGAAGCCCGCGGGCGACGGGTAGGGCCGTCACCGCCGCGATGCTCGTGCCGAGATCGAGCGTGCGCCGACGACAGCCCGGCCACCTGTACGGGCAGCGCCCCGGTCGTACTCAGGTGTCGAGTTCGACGTCGGTCACTCCCCGGCCGCCTCGCGGGCGATCCGGTCGAACTGAGCTCCCATGGCCTCGGCGAGTGCCGTCGCGGCGGAGAGCGGACGGACCATGACCAGGAAGTCGTCGATCCTCCCCTCCTCGTCGAAGTGGAGGAAGTCGCAGCCCTGGAGCTGCTTGCCGTCGACGGTGGCGGTGAAGACGAAGGCGTGGTCACGGCCGTCCGGGTTCGCGATCTCACGGACGTACGTGAAGTCCTCGAAGACGCGGGACACCCCGCGCAGGATCGCGGCGGTGATCGCCTTGCCCGGGTACGGCTTGAAGGCGACCGGGCTGGTGAACACGACGTCCTCGGCGAGCAGCGCCTCCAGCGCGGCGTGGTCCCCGGTCTCGACGGCCTTGCGGAAGGGGTGCACGGGATCACCTCTAGTAAATTATTTGAATAGGTGCGTCGGAGACTGAGGTTACTACTCAACTCCGCGACTAATCAACGACGTGCTAACTTGCCCGCATGGCATTGCGCAACGCGGTGATGGCCGCACTCCTCGAAGGAGAGGCCTCCGGCTACGACCTCGCCAAGGGGTTCGACGCCTCCGTCGCGAACTTCTGGATGGCCACCCCGCAACAGCTGTACCGGGAGCTCGAACGCATGGAGGGCGAAGGACTCATCGCCGCCCGGGTCGTCGAGCAGGAGCGCCGGCCGAACAAGCGGCTCTTCTCCCTCACCGAAGCCGGGATGGAGGCCGTACGTGCCTACGTCGCCGAACCGCCGGGCCGGCCGACGGCGATCCGGGACGAGCTCATGGTCAAGGTGCAGTGCGCGGACGTGGGCGACATCGCGGCCGTACGAGCGGCGATCACCGAGCGCTCACAGTGGGCCGCGGCCAAACTCGCGCGGTACGAGCGGCTCCGGGAGCGCCTTCTGGAGGGGCGCACGGAGGACGAGTACTGCGCGGAGGCCGAACGGATCGGCCCGTATCTGACACTGCTGCGCGGCATGGCCTTCGAACGGGAGAACATCCGGTGGTGCGAGCTCGCGCTCCGCACCCTGGAGCGACGTGCGCGGGCGGCCGACGGGCGGCGCCGCGCCACGTCCGGGAGCTGATTCCCGGGCGCCGCGGCGCACGGCGCGTGGCGCGGTCGGCGTCCCGTCGGCCGCCTCGGTGACGGTGCGGCCTTCAGGTGCGGCCTTCAGGTGCGGCCTTCAGGTGCGGCCTTCAGGTGCGGCCCGGGCCATCGCGTGCACCGGCGCCAGTTCCCGGTCGCCGACCCCGGCGGGGACGGCGCGCAGCAGCGCGCCCACGGTCCCGGCCTGACCGTCGAGGGTGAGGCTGAGGACGTGTTCGGACAGGAGGCCGACGGCGTCGGCCCAGTCGCCGGCGGACTGCAGGTGCTGGATGGCGTCGGCGGTCTGGGCGCGGTCGGCCAGCCAGCGTGCGGCGAGCCGGTGCAGCTCCGGGACGTCCTCGGGTGCCGATCGGCGCAACTCCAGCCGGAGCAGGTCGCGGAACAGGCGGTGGTGGCGGAACCAGGTGCGGCCGCGGTCGAGGGAGACGACGAAGGCGCCCGCGTCCTCCAGCCCCAGCAGGATCCGTTCGGACCCGGCGGCGCCGGTGAGCAGGCCGGCCAGCTCTCCGTTGATCAGGGTTTCGGCTCCTGGCTGAGCTGGCGCTGAAGGCTGCGTGTGAGGTGCTCCGCCATGGCTTCCGCGGCACGGTCGGGCTTGCGGCGCAGGATCGCGCGTACGACACGTTCGTGTTCCGCCAGTGTCGGATCGTCGGCGTTCCTGACACTTCTGAGGCGAAAGACATGCAGGTGGGAGTGGAGCCGCTCCACCGCGTCGGCCAGCAGCGGACGTTGCGAGGCCACCGCGATCGCGTCGTGGAAGCGCTGGTCGAGAGCGGCGAAGTCGCGGTAGTCCGCGTACCGCCCCGTCGGCCCGGGATGGGTCTGCATCTCCTCCACAAGCCGCTCGATGGCGTCAAGTTGTCCGTCGGTGGCGTTGACGGCGGCGAGCGCCGCCGCTCTCGGCTCCAGGAGGAGCCGCATTTCGAAGAGCTCCTGGAGGCCCTCGCGGGTCAGCAACTCCGTCGCCCGGTACCCGGAGAGCGACCTCTTCACCACGAGTCCGTCCGACTCGAGCCTCGCGAGCGCCTCACGGACCGGCGTGGGTGAGACACCGAGGGCGCGCGACAGTGCCTCGATCCCCACGCGTGCACCAGGAGCGATCTCATGGTCCATGACCATGGCCTTGATCTGCTCGTAGACACTGTCCGAAAGGACCTGGCGGCCAGGGCCGGCGGGGTGGCTTCTTCCTTCGGACTCCGGGACTTTGGCAGAGGAACTGTCATGCGGCGGCATCCGTTCTCCTGCTCCTGGTGCTGCGGGGTTGTCGGGGCGAGAGCAGTTTACCGAGGTGAGGGCGTTGCCCGGCGCCTCCTCGGTCGCGCTCGGGGCAGGTGCCGGCGGCGTCAGGGCACGCGAAGCCGGTAGGCGTTCGCGGCCGTGCCGCCGAAAACACCACCCCGCTCCGCCACGCTGAGCCCGGCCGTCAGGGCACGGGCCGCGTCGAGCACCTCCGCGTAGTCGGCGGCCAGTGTGCACACGGGCCAGTCGGAGCCGTACATGACCCGGTCCGGTCCGAAGGAACCGAGCACCGTCTCGGCGAACGGCCGCAGGTCGTCGACTGTCCAACCCTGCCAGTCGGCCTCCGTGACGAGGCCGGACAGCTTGCAGAAGGTGTTGGGTTCGGCCGCCAGGTCCCGCAGTTCTGAAGCCCATGGTTCGAGCGCACCCGCCGCGATACCGGGTTTGCCGATGTGGTCCAGGACAAACCTGAGGCCCGGCAGACGACGGGCCGCGGCGGTGGCCGCGGGCAGTTGGTGCGGGAGGATGACGAGGTCGTAGGCCAGGCCGGCGTCAGCCACGGCGGAAAGACCCCGCAGGACGTCGTCCCGCACCAGCCACTGCGGGTCGGGTTCCGACTGCACCTGGTGCCGGATGCCCACCAGCCGTCCGCCACCCGGCAGTTCGCGCAGCCGGGCCAGCGTGTCCGCCACATCGGGAGCTGTCAGGTCGGTCCATCCGACCACCCCGGCGACCAGCGGGTCAGCGGCCGCCTGCGCCAGCATCTCGGGGGTCTCCTCCGGGACCGTCACGGTCTGCACCATCACGGTCGCGCCGACTCCGGCGCGCTCGGCCGGCGGACGCAGGTCCGACAGCGAGAAGGTCCGGCGCAACGGCGCGAGTTCGGGACCGGTGATCCATTCCTGGTCCCGCACGGCCAGGTCCCACACATGGTGGTGGGCATCGATGAGCGGCGTGTCGCTCATGCGGTTCACTCCTTTCTTCTCCGGTCTTCTCCGGTCTCACCATGCGTCCTTGTGGTCTCACGGCATGAGGAACACCTGCTCCGTCGAGGCCCACCACTCTCCCGGTGCCGCCTCCTCCACCGGCTGCTGGCAGGGTGCGGTGAGCCGCCACCAGGCCTGCGTCGCCTCGTCGGCGGCCATGCGGGCCGTGTCCGCGGCCAGATCGTCACCGTGGTACTCGAAGTAGCCGAACAGCAGGTCGCCGAGCAGGTGGATCGAGTAGTTCCTGATGTGACAGTCCCGCAGTGTGTCCAGCACCGGCTGGGGAACCTCACGGTGCAACTCGCGGTACCTCTCCAGCTGCTCGGGACGGACCCTGATCACCTGTGCCACGCGCTTCATTCCGCGTCCTTCTCCCCGGTCACTGCCGAGAGCGCGCGGTCGTGGATGATGCGGATGATCCGGCCGCTCATCCGCTCGTAGTCACGGTCGTTGTCGACCTCGCCGCGGATCCGGTGGTCGGCCATGACGAGGACGCGGTCCGCCAGCGTGATCATCTCGGTGAGGTCGCTGCTGATCAGCAGGATCGGCAGACCGCCGCGGGCCAGCTCCCAGAGGAGTTCGTGGAAGCCGTGCTTGGTGCGCACATCGACACCCACGGTCGGCTCGTCGACGATCAGCAGCCGGGTGTCCGCCGCGAGCCATTTCGCCAGACTCAGCTTCTGCTGATTGCCTCCGGACAGTTCACCGGCGTTCTGGTCGAGCCCCGACACACGGATGCCGAGGCGGTCGACCAGATCCTGCGCCACGGTCCGCTCTTCGGCGGCGGGGACGAACCCGAGGGCATTGGCCAGCTCCTTCCACACGGTGACCGTGATGTTCCTGAGGATGGGCTGTTCCAGGAAGAGGCCCTCTTCCTTGCGGTTCTCGGGCAGGTAGCCGATGCCGAGCTCGTGCAGCGCCTGGCGGGGGGAAGCGATCCGGGCCGGCCTGCCGTGCACCCTGATCTCGCCACCGATGACCCGGCCGAGGCCCAGAACGGCCTTGACCAGCTCGCTGCGTCCGGCGCCGACAAGACCGTAGAGACCGACGATCTCACCGGGCCGTACCTGAAGGGAGATGTCCCGGTGGCCGTCGGCGGTGGAGATCCCGTCGAGCGCGAGAACCGGGGTGGCCGTCCGGTCCGGGGTGCGCGGCCGCATCTCGGCCGCCGTGTGCGCACGGCCCACCATCAGGTTGACGACGTCGTCGTGCGTGTGGCCGGCGAGCGGTGCGGACTCCAGCACCGACCTGCCGTCCCGCAGCACGGTGACGGTGTCGCAGATCGCGAAGACCTCCTCCAGCTTGTGGCTCACGAAGACGACGCAACGGCCACGGGCCGTCAGCCGCCGGACGACGTCGAAGAGGCGCTCGGCCTCCTGCGGGGACAACGAGGCGGTCGGCTCGTCGAGAAGCAGCACCTCGCTCTTGGTGTGGAGCGCCTTGGCGATCTCCACCAACTGCTGCTGCGCCACGGACAGTTCACGGACCTCCTGGCGCGGATCGAGGTCCAGACCGAGCTCCGCGAGGCAGCTCAGGGCGGGCGCGTTCATGGCCTCCCGGTCGACGATCCCTCGGCGCGAGGGAGGGCTCTGCAGCGTGATGTTCTCCGCCACCGAGAAACCGGGTATGAGGTTGCGCTCCTGGTGGACGACGCCGATGCCGGCCCGGGTGGCCTCCAGCGGCGAGCGCAGGTGGACCTCCTCGCCACGCCAGGTGAGGCGGCCGCTGTCGGGCGTGTGGACGCCGGTCAGGACCTTGATGAGGGTGGACTTCCCCGCACCGTTCTCGCCCAGCAGCGCGTGCGCGGATCCGCCCGTCAGGCGCAGGCCGACGCCGTCCAGGGCCCGTACCCCGGGGAAGACCTTGACGATCTCCCGGCATTCGAGAAGGACGTCGCTCATCGCGCTCCTCCCGCGTTCGGCAGGGCGGCGTCGGCCGTCGGTCCCCGGCCGACTGGTGCCGACGGGGTACGCCCTTGTGCCGTGCCCTTCTTCGCCAGACGCGTCTGGTGGACGTGACCGCCGACCACCGTGCCGAGCACGACCAGGCCGATCAGGAAGTTCACCCAGCTCGGGTCGAGCGAGAACTGGGCGCGCGCGGCGTCGATGAGCCGCATGACGAACGCCGCCAGCACCGTGCCGAACACCGCGACGGAGCCGCCGTTCAGCGCCACGCCTCCGATGATCGGAGCGGCGAAGCTCGGCAGCAGCCAGTCCCCGCCGACACTGCTGTTGACACCGGGCAGCGAGGCCGTCGCGGTCACCGCGGCGATGCCGACCAGGAGACCGGACAGGGTGTGGGCGAGCACGATCTGCCGGTCGGTGGAGATGCCCGACAGTCTCGCCGCCAGCGGGTTGCCGCCCGCCGCGAGGAGTCGCCGGCCGGCGGTCGCGCGGTACATGAACGCGGCCAGCAGGGCCGCGGCGGCGAGCGCGGTGAGGAACACCAGCGGAAGGTTCAGCGGGGCCGCCCGGCCGAGGTCCTTGAGGGCCGGTGAGTAGCCGTCGACGGTGCGGGTGCCGACGAGCCGGTACTGGGCTCCCAGCAGGATGGTCATCGTCGCGAGCGTGACGATGAAGCCGTTGATCCGCGTCGCCACGATGAACACGCCGGTCACCAGGCCGACCAGTGTCGCCGCGAGGACGCCGGCCGCGACGGCGACCGGTGCCGGGAATCCGTCGTCGGCCATGAGGACACCCATCAGACAGGCCGTGCAGCCGCCCAGAGCGCCGACCGCGAGATTGAGCTGCCCGACGCACAGAGCGGCCATCTGGGCGAGCCCGATGAGGATGGGCGTCGCCAGGTACTGCAGGAAGGTCCGTACGGACGGCCCCTGGAAGAACGCCCCCGACGAGGCCGCTCCCAGGGCGAGATATCCGGTCAGCGTCACGCACAGCAGCGTCATGGTCGTGGAGCGGGTCAGGCGGCGCAGGACCTCGCCGGTACGGGCTCCGCGACCGTCGGTCGTGATCATGTCGAGCGCACCACCTTGCGATAGGACACGACGGTGCGCACCCGGTCGGCCGACAGGGCCAGCAGAAGGACGCAGCCGAGGTAGATGTTCAGGCTCTCCAGGCCGACACCGAGCAGATCCAGGCCCTTGCGGATGACACCGACCAGGGAGGTGCCCAGCAGTGCGCCGAGTACGGAGACGACGCCACCGGTGAGGAGCGTGCCGCCGAGAACCGCGCCGAGGAACGAGGGCAGCATGAAGTCGTCGCCGATGGCGGCGCTGAACGTACCGGTGCCGGCGGCGGCCATGAACCCGGCGAGCGCGGCGAGCAGTCCGGAGAGGCTGTGCGCGAGCATCACGCGGCGGCCGGTGGGGATGCCCGACAGCTCCGCCGCCGCCGGGTTGGCCCCGGTCAGCAGCAGCTCGCGGCCCACGCGGGTGCGGGTGTACAGGAGACCGAGGCCGCCCAGCGCCAGGACCGTGAACTGCGCCAGCTGCGGGACGGCCGGGGATCCGCAGACGGGACCGACGCAGATGTCGGCGAGCGAGCTGGAGCGCAGGTCGCCGAACCCGCCGGGCTGCGTGGTGAAGGCCGCGTTGTCGGTCAGCGCCGAGTAGAGCAGGGAGACCAGCCCCAGCAGGGCGAAGTCCATGGCCAGGGTGACCACGAAGGAGCTCACGCCGGTACGGGCGATGATCCAGCCGGTCAGTGCGCCGATGACGGCGCCGGCGAACAGGCAGAGCAGCAGGCCGAGTGGGAGCGGCAGATGAAGCCGGTCGTACCCGAAGCCCGCGGACAGGGCGCCGAAGGCGGCCATCCGGCCGACGGCGAGGTTCATGTGCCCCACGGAGAGGACCACCATCTGGGCGAGCGCCACCACGGTCAGCGTCGAGATGTCCCGCAGCAGGGGGAACAGCACGAGCCGCTGGTCGAGGAACGCCGGCCGCAGGACGCCGAACAGCGCCGCGAGGGCAAGGGTGAGCACCAGGAGTCCGAGACGCTGGTTCACCCAGAACGGCAGCCGCCGCGCGGGCTGTCGCGCGGCGTCCGCCCCGTCGGCCCGGCTCTCGTTCTCCGGTGTCATGACGGGCGCCCTCATGCCACCCTCCGGTCGTCGACGGCGTCCATGTCCCAGTCGATCCCGATGCCCGGCACGTCCGGTGCCACCGCCAGTCCGTCACGGACCGTCAGTTCGGTGCGGGTCACCGCTCTCAGCTGCGGGATGTACTCGACGAACATGCCGTTGGGCACCGCGGCGGCCAGGCTGACATGCAGTTCCATCAAGAAGTGCGGGCAGACCATGGCGTTGTGGCTCTCCGCGGTGTGCGCGACCTTCAGCCACGGCGTGATGCCGCCGACGCGGGCGGCGTCGACCTGCACGACGGAGGCGGCGCCCGACTCCAGGTACGTACGGAACTGCATGGCGGAGTACAACGACTCGCCCACGGCGAGGGGAATCCTCGTCGCGGCCGCCAGGCGGGCGTGTCCGCTGACGTCGTCGGCCGGAAGGGGCTCCTCGAGCCAGTACGGGCCGTAGGGCTCGAGGGCGGCTGCGAGGCGGAGTGCCGAGGAGACGGTCCCTGACTGGTTCGCGTCCGTCATGATGTGCAGCGACGGGCCGACCGCCTCGCGGACGGCCCGCAGACGCTCGGCGTCCTCGGCCACGTTCGGCTTCCCCACCTTGATCTTGACGCCCGCCCATCCGGCCTCCTGCGCCTCCCGCGCCGAGTGGACCAGGTCGTCGGTGCTCAAGTGGAGCCAGCCGCCTTCGGTGTCGTAGAGCGGGACCTCCTGGCGGTGGCCGCCGGCCAGCCGCCAGAGCGGCTCACCGGCGCGCTTGCACCGCAGGTCCCACAGGGCGGTGTCCACGGCGGCGAGGGCGAGTGAGGTGATGGCTCCGGTGGTGGTGGCCCGCGTCGTGGCGAAGAGCCGCTGCCACAGTGCTTCGACGTTGCGGGCATCCGCTCCGACGAGGAGGGGCAGCAGGTGCTCCCGGAGCAGGGCCAGGACGGACGAGCCGCCGGTGCCGATCGTGTAGGCGTAGCCGGTGCCCCGCAGGCCGTCCGCGGTGGTGACGTCGACGAGGATGGTCTCCTGCTTGACGAAGGACTGCACGGCGTCCGTGCGGTCCTTCTCCACCGCGATGTCCGCCAGCAGTGCCGTGGCGGTCGTGATGATGGTCATCGTGCGAGGTCCCCTCTCCGTAGCGCCGGCGGTGGTCACTTGCAGGTCAGGACCGTGTCCCCGAACTGCTTCTTGAGCTGTTCGGTCTTCGCCTCGCGAGCCGCGCCGTAGGTGGCGACGTTCGTCTTGGTGACCACGAACGAACCGGAGTCGATGATCTGGCCCGGGTGGCGCATGGTGCACTGCTTCGTCTGCAGCAGCGCCAGCGCCCAGGTTCCGACCTCGGCCTGTCCCACGGGGTTCTGGACCACGGTGGCGGCGACCGAGCCGTCCTTGATCGCGCTGAGGATCTTGGCGTCGTCGTCGATGGCCACGACCTTGGCCCTGGATCCGGAACTACTGACCGCGTCGGCGGCGGCGACGGCGGGGTTGTAGGCGGTGGTGACGATGCCCTGGATCTGGTTGCCCTTGGCCGCGAGCAGGTCGGAGACCGCCTTCTGCGCGGTCTGCAGGTCCTTGTCGACGTCGGTGATGGTCTGCAGCAGTTTCACCTTGCCCCCGGACTCCTTCACCGCCTGGTCGACACCCTTGATGCGCAGTTGCGTGTTGGCGTCCACGTTGTTGCCGGTGAGATGGACGAGCGTGCCCTTGCCGCCCATGGCCCGGATCGCGGCCTTGGCCGCCTTGTAGGCGGCGACCTCCACGTCCGTGGACAGGCAGAAGTCGGCCTTGTCGGTGCCGCCGGCCGGGCAGGAGGCGAGCGAAGCCACGGCGAAGCCCTGCGACTTGAGGTCCGCGAAGGTGGTGTTGATGTCGGTGGGCGAGACCCCGAAGATCCCGAAGGCGTTGTAGCCGCGGGCCGCGAGCGTGGAGAGCAGGTTGTTCTGTTTCTGCTGGTCCCACTCGGAGGTCTCGTCGAAGGTCACGTCCCCGAGGCCGTACTCCTTCTTCGCGGCGGAACCCGCCGCCTTCCAGGGCTGGAAGTACGGGTGGGCGCCGCCGGGCACGAGGGCCACCTTGGTGCCCGACCCGTCGGCCAACTCGGCTGTTCCCGTACCGGCCTTGCCGGACGTGGGCGCCTGGGTGGCCGAAGGCCCGTCGGAGGACTTGATGGTGCAGGCCGCCGAGGCCGACATGAGCACGGCGACGGCGGCAACTCCTGACAGCACGGAACGGGTCGGGGGACGCATCTCCACCACTCCCGAATCAAATAGGAAATCGGTACGGCGATGTTCAGCCGCCCACCGCCGCCCGTCAACCCTCTGAACCGAGCGATCGATGACGATTTCCTTGGTGCAGCAGCTCAAGGCGCCGAACAAAGGGCAGTTGGACGTGACGGAGGAGTACTGGAACAGGCCCGGTCGACCCACCGACCGACCGCCGCACACTCGGATCCAGGGCAGAAATCGTATAGGAAATCGAGGTCTCAGAGAGTGTCAGAGGGTGTCAGAGGGTGTCAGTGTCGTCCGCCGCGATGTCCTCGACCCTGATCAGGTGCACGGACGTGCTGGACCAGTCACCGGCCGGCAGCTCGGGCGTGATCCCGTATCCGGTCAGTACGGCCGCGTGATGCACGGCGCCGGTGGCGGCGTCCCGGTAGCGCGCGGCGGGGTCGAGGCCGGCGAGCCTGAGGGCGGGGCGCGGTGTGCCGTGACGGGGCGCCCGCTGCCAGACCAGGACGAAGACCTCCCGCCGGTCCGTGGTGGTGTACTGCACCGCGGTCGGTCCGTCGTCGACGGGACCGCGCAGCCGGTGCAGGGTGCCGTGCTGCACGATGTGACGGACCTTCTTGTACTCCGCCACCAGCTCCGCGCCCTGGGCGAGTTCCTCCGGTGTCCAGCGCGCGAGGTCACCGCCCACCGCCAGGACCCCCGCCATCGCGACGTGGAAGCGGTAGCGCAGGGGCACCGAGCGGCCGGTGAGCTGGTTGGGCACATCCGTCACCCAAGCCGCCATCACCCGGGCCGGGTAGATCTGGCCGAAGCCGTGCTGGACAAAGACCCGGTCCGCCGCGTCGGTGTTGTCGGACGGCCACGCCTGGTCCGTACGGGAGAGGATGCCCAGGTCGACGCGGCCCCCGCCCCCGCTGCACGTCTCGATGCGCAGCCCGGGGTGGTCCGCGCGCAACCGGTCGATCACGTCGTAGAGGTGGTGCACGTACCGCGTCCACAGCTGGTCCTGGCCGTCCGGACGGGCGGGCCAGCCGGCCTCGCTGAAGGCGCGGTTCATGTCCCACTTGAGGAAGTCGATCCCGTTGTCCGCGACCAGCCGGGTCAGCCATCCGTACGCCCACTCGGCGACGTCGTCGCGCGCGAAGTTGAGCACCAGTTGGTTGCGCAGTTCGGTCCGGGTGCGGTGCGGGAAGTGCATCACCCAGTCGGGGTGCGCGCGGTAGAGGTCGCTGTCCGGGTTGACCATCTCGGGCTCCACCCACAGGCCGAAGCGCATGCCGAGCCGGTGGACCTCCTCGGCGAGCGGACCCAGCCCCCGCGGGAACCGCGCGGAGTCCGGTGTCCAGTCGCCGAGTCCCGCGGTGTCGTCGCGGCGGCCCCGGTACCAGCCGTCGTCGACGACGTAGAGCTCCACCCCCAGCTTCGCCGCCCGGGCGGCGAGTGCCTTCTGACCGGCCTCGTCGACATCGAAACCGGTGGCCTCCCAGGAGTTGAACAGCACGGGGCGCGTCTCGTCCGGGTGCGGGAGCACATGGGCCAGGACGTACGCGTGCCAGGCGCGGCTCGCCGCGCCGAAACCGCGGTCGGTGTACAGGGCCGCGAAGCGCGGGGTCGCGTACTCCTCCCCGGGGCCGAGCGACAGCTCCGCCGCGTCGTGTCCCGCCCCGCCCGTGAAGGACGTCCGTCCGTCCGGCGTACGCTGCACGAGAAGGCGCCAGCTTCCGCTCCAGGCCAGGGCGGCGCTCCACACCTCGCCCCCGTCCTCGGTGGCCTCGCCGGCGTCCAGCATCAGCCAGGGGTTCGCGTGGTGGCTGGTGATGCCGCGCCGGCTGGTCAGCACGGTCTCGCCGTGCGGCACCGGCTCCCGGTGCAGCAGGCTCTCCGCGGACCACTGGCCCGTGACATGACTGATCCGGTAGTCGTCGCGCGGCGGCAGCGTCCAGGCGGCCGAGTCCGCGCGGAGCAGGGCGATCGGCTGCTGTCCGGTGTTGCGCAGCACGGCCCAGCGTTCGATGACGTCCGTGTCGTCGTGGACGCGGTAGTGGAGCGTGACCGCCAGCGGGTAGTGGCGGTCACTGAACTCCAGGGCGAGTTCCGTCGTTCCGGGCGCCGGCTCGCTGATCCGGTGGCCCAGGTGCGCCCACTCGAAGGCCCTGGTGCCGTCGGCGAACCGTACCCGCAGGGACGGCGCTCCGTACCGGGCCCCACCGTCGACGGGCAACTCCTCTCCGGCCGGGGAGCGGCCCTCGAAGCTGCTGATCTCTCCGGTCGGGAGAGGTACGAGCTGACCGGCCGCCGCGAGGGGCAGCCGAGGCCCCCAGGCGAGGTGGCAGGGCGCTCCCGTGTCGTCGATCCGCATCGCGTACGACGTATGCGCGGTGGAGAGCAGCCAGACGCCGCAGGTGGAGTCGAAGGAGATGGCAGACATGGGTCCTCACGTTCGCAGCGTGCCGCACAGGAGCAGTGCGCAGCCAACCCTTCCTTCGATCCCGTGTCAACGCCTGCCCTGGATCTCTGATTTACAGGTTCTTCCTGGTCAACTCATACCCTTGAAATGGATGTTGCTTTCTTCATTGACAGCAAAAAATAACCTCCCTAAGTTTCCGGCCATGCGCTCGCCCCCCTCCCGCGAGGCGGCCCCGGCAATGACGCCGGCCGCGTCCCTCGTCTTCACCACCCTGCTCTCCCACGGACCGCTCACCCGGGCCGAGGTCGGGCGGCGGACCAGGCTCTCGCCGGCGGCCGTCACCAAGGCGGTCCGTCCGCTGATGGAGCTCGGCTACCTGGTCGAGGGTGTGGACGAAGAGGCGCGGCCGACGGTGGGACGTCCGGCCAACCTGGTGTGGGTGGACGGGGGAAGGGCGCTGTTCATCGGGATCAAGGTGACGGGCGACGAGATCATCGCCGTACTGGCCGACCTGTGTTGCCGTATCCGGATCTCCCGGCACGTACCCCTCACGGGCCGTGAGCCGGAGGTGGTGCTCCCCGCCATCACCGCGCTGGTACAGGAGTTGCTCACCGAGGCCGACGGATTCGGTGTCCGGGTACGGGGACTGGGCATCGCGATCTCGGGCGACGTGGACCGCGTCGACGGCGTGGTCCGCTACTCGCCCTTCCTGGAGTGGCGGGACGTACCGCTCGCCGAGCTCGCCGGGACCACGACCGGGCTGCCGGTCACGGTCGACAACGACGTACGGGCGCTCACGGTCGCCGAGCACTGGTTCGGGGCCGGTGTCGGACTCTCGGATTTCGCCCTGGTGACCGTGGGCGCCGGCATCGGCTGCGGCCTGGTCGTGCACGAGCGCGTGGTGTCGGGCGCGCACGGTGTGGCCGGCGAGATCGGGCACCTGTCCCTCGACCCGCTCGGCCCGCTCTGCCACTGCGGCAACCGGGGGTGCGTGGAGGCGATCGCGGCGGACCCCGCGATACTCCGCGCGGTCCGCGCGGCGACGGGCAGGCCGGTGACCGACGCCGCCGAGGCGCTGGACCTGGCGCACGGCGGAGACCCCGGTGTCCGCGCCGTCTACGCACGGGCAGGCGAAGCCATCGGCAAGGCCATCGGCTCCCTGGTGAACATCTTCGGACCCGAGCGGGTGATCATCTCCGGTGAGGGCCTGGCCGCCTACGACCTCTTCGCCGACGGCATCCGGGACGCGTTCGCCGCCTCCGCCTTCGGTACCGCTTCGCAGTGCGACGTGATCACACGTCCCCTGCCCTTCGAGGAGTGGGCGCGCGGCGCCGCGGCCACCGCGATCCAGTCCTTCATGGCGTCGGACACGTACGAGGAGTAGCGATGACGCTGCGGAGCCGCAGCCCGTAGACCGCCGCACGAGCCGGCCGCCGAACACCGCTCCGCGGGCTGTTCGGTGCCGGCCGCCACCCCGGCCGTGCCGGCTCTCGCCGCCCACTTCGCGGGGGCCGCTCCAGAAGGACGGCGGCCTCACGGCCCGGACGAACGCCGTACATCACGACACCATCCACCAGCGCATGTCCACCCGCCTGCCCGGCAACGCGATTCCCACGCTCCTGGTGCACTTCACGCAGCGGCGACAGTTCATCAGCGGGCTCACCGACGCCCGTCCCCCACCGGGTAGCACCGCACCGTTCCTCCGACCCCGCCACCAGGAGGCGACCCATGTGGTCATCCCCCTACAGAGCCCTGCGCGGAGCTCTCCCCGGCTTCCCGCGCCGTACCGTCAGAGCCACGCTGGTCCTGGCCGTCACGGCCGGACTCGCCACCGCGGCCCCGGCCGCCGCCACCGGGGCCACGGCGGCCGCCGGCGAGTCCACGACCGCGCCCCTCACCTCGGCCACTGCGGCGGACACCGCCTCCGGCCCGGCGGCCAAGCCGTACATGGGCTGGTCCAGCTGGAGCATGCAGTCCTCCCAGTACCCGGGCCTGAACCCGGACGGCAACTACAGCTACCTCACCGAGGCGAACGTCCTGAAGCAGGCCGACGCCCTCGCCACCACGCTGAAGCCGTACGGCTACGACCACGTCAACATCGACGCCGGCTGGTGGATGGACCGCAACTGGACGACCGAGTTCGACCAGTACGGCCGGCAGACGCCCGACCCGGTCCGATTCCCCCACGGCATGAAGTCGGTCGCCGACCACATCCACTCCAAGGGCCTCAAGGCCGGCATCTACCTCCCCGTCGGCCTGGAGAAGGGTGCGTACGGCGACGGCAAGGTGCCGATATGGAACGCCCCCGGCTGCACCACCGCGGACATCGTCTACCCGGACCTGCGCACCACCAACGGCTGGGACAGCGCCTACAAGCTGAACTTCGACAATGCCTGTGCGCAGAAGTACATCGACTCCCAGGCTCAGATGCTCGCGGACTGGGGGTACGACTTCCTCAAGGTGGACGGGGTGGGACCCGGCTCGTTCAAGTCCGGTGACAACTACAACAACGTGGCGGACGTCGCCGCCTGGCACAAGGCCATCGCCGACACCGGCCGCCCCATCCACCTGGAGCTCTCCTGGTCGCTCGACATCAATCACGCCGCCGACTGGAAGAAGTACTCCAACGGCTGGCGCATCGACACCGACGTCGAGTGCTACTGCAACACCCTGGTCACCTGGGAGAACTCGGTCAACGACCGGTGGAACGACGCTCCGGCGTGGAGCCGCAAGGCAGGCCCCGGCGGCTGGAACGACCTCGACGCGATCGACGTCGGCAACGGGGCGATGGACGGCCTCACCAACGCCGAGCGGCAGAGCTACATGACCCTGTGGGCCATCAACAAGTCGCCGCTGTTCACCGGTGACGACCTCACCCGGCTGGACAGCTACGGCCTCTCCCTGCTGACCAACCAGGAAGTCGTCGGCGTCGACCAGAACGACTCGCCCGTCGCACGTCCCGTCACCCCGATGGGCGACCAGCAGGTCTGGGGGACCCGGAACCCCGACGGCAGCTACACCGTCGCCCTGTTCAACCTCGGCAACTCACCGGCCTCCGTCACCGCCAACTGGGCATCCTTCGGCTTCACCGCCACCGCCTCCGTACGCGACCTGTGGAACCACCAGAACCTCGGCACGTACAAGAACCGGATCACCGCGACGCTGCCCGCACACGGCTCCCGGCTGTTCAACGTCAGGCCCGGCGGCGCTTCGCTCACGACCACCGGTTACGAGGCCGAGTCCGCGAACAACACCCTGACCGGGAACTCCTCCGTCGCCACATGCGGCGCCTGTTCCGGCGGCAAGAAGATCGGCAACCTCTACCTCGACAGCAAGCTGCAGTTCAACGACGTCACGGTGAAGAAGGACGGCATCTACACCATCAAGGTCGCCTACGTCAGCGGCGACCCCCGCTCGGTGACCGTCTACTCCAACAGCGGCAACGGCACCAGCCTGAGGTTCCCCTCCACGGGCGACTGGGGCACGGTCGAAACGGTCAGCGTCCAACTGGCCCTGAAGGCGGGCTCCAACTCCATCACGTTCGACAGCGGCTGGGACTACTCACCTGACATCGACAGGATCGACGTACCCAATTCCGCCTGACCCGTCGCGGGGTCCCGGGTCCGACACGACCCGGGACCCGCGCCCGGGGGCCGTCCCGGCCCCCACGCGGTCCCGCAGGACCCGGCGTGGCAACGCGCCCGCCCTGCTCACCTCCCGCAGCGCCCGGACGTGCCCGCGCCCGGCGCGCTCACGTCACGTAGCTTCCGACGGCCCCGGTCCGTCGTTCCCGCATGCGCCGTTCCCCGGACATGGAGTGCACAACGTGGACACCAAGCACACCGAATCGCGCGACAACCACCCGACCCGCAGGGGATTCCTCGCCCTTGCCACCGCGGCCGGCTCGGCCGCCGCCCTCGGCGGTCTGCCCGCCTTCACCGCCTCGGCGGCCCCGCTCCGCCCCACCTCCTCGCCCCTGCTGTCCGCGGCCGCCGCCGCGAAGAACCAACTGTGGTGGCAGGCTCCGGGTGACTCCAACTCGATGATCCAGCAGGGTCTGCCGGTCGGGAACGGGCGCCTCGGGGCGCTCGCGGGCAACGACCCCTCCAGCGAGTTGCTGACCATCACCGACGCCACCCTGTGGACCGGCGGTCGCAACGACACCCTGCAGAGCGACGGCCAGTTCCCCTACGGCCGGGACGACTTCGGCTCCCTGACCCTGCTGGCCAAGCTCACCGTCGACATCCCGGCGCACGACCTGGGCTCCGTCGCCAACTACCGTCGCACCCTGGATCTGGCCCAGGGCCTCGTCAGCGCGTCGTACGACCTGTCCGGCGTCACCTACCGTCGGCAGATCTTCGCCAGCCGCCCCGACGACGTCATCGTCCTGTACTTCTCCCAGCAGGGCGGCGGCACCTACACCGGTACCGTCTCCCTCGCCGGCACGCACGGCGAGTCCACCACCGCGGGCGGCACGGGCCGCTGCGCCTCGTTCGGCGCCTCGTTCGCCAACGGCCTGAAGTACGGCGCCGCCGTTACCGCGTACAGCGGCACCGGCAAGGTCGCCGTCACGGGTACGGCGATCTCCTTCAGCGGCTGCAAGGATCTCACCGTCGTGGTCAGCGGCGGCACGAACTACGCGCCCGACTCTGCTGCCGGCTTCCGCGACCCGGCCCTGGACCCCGAGCAGCTGGCGCGGACCAAGGTCCTGAACGCGGCCGGCCACTCCGCCACCACACTGCTGAACACCCATGTCGCCGACTTCCGCCCGGTGTTCGAGCAACTGGACGTCGATCTCGGCACGTCGTCCACCGCGCAGCGCAAGCTGGACACCTGGCAACGGGTGCAGGCCCGCTACCGGGACAACGTGCCGGACCCGGAACTGGAGTCCGCCTACCTGCAGTTCGGCCGCTACCTGATGATCTCCGGATCCCGGGGCACGCTGCCGATGGGCCTGCAGGGTCCGTGGCTGGACGGCAACGACCCGGACTGGATGGGCGACTACCACACCGACGTCAACATCCAGATGAACTACTGGATGGCCGACAGGGCGGGCCTGTCCGACTGCTTCGACACGTTCGCGGACTACTGCCTCGCGCAGCTGCCCGACTGGACCGACGTCACCCAGCGGCTGTTCAACACCGAGACCAACAGATACCGCAACTCCAGTGGGCAGGTCGCCGGTTGGGCCGTTGCTTTCTCCACCAACCCTTACGGCGGCAGCGGTTGGTGGTGGCACCCGGGCGCCAACGCCTGGATCTGCCAGAGCCTGTTCGAGCACTACGAGTTCACCCAGGACCGCGCCTACCTCGAGAGGATCTATCCCCTCATCAAGGGCGCCGTTCAGTTCTGGGAGGCCCGCCTCATCACCACGACCGTCACCGACGCCTCCGGAGCCTCGCGCGAGGTCCTCATCGACGACGGCGACTGGTCACCCGAGCAGGGTCCGCAGGACGCCAAGGGCATCACCTACGCCCAGGAACTGGTGTGGAACCTCTTCGGCAACTACCGCACCGCGACCCAGGTACTCGGCAAGGACGCCTCCTACGGCGCGACCGTCGACGGTCTGCGTCAGCGCCTCTACCTGCCCGTGGTCAGCCCCAAAACGGGCTGGCTGGAGGAGTGGATGTCGCCCGACAACCTCGGCGAGACCACCCACCGGCACCTCTCCCCGCTCATCGGTCTCTTCCCCGGCGACCGGATCCGCCCGGACGACTCCACGCCGAAGGACATCCTCGCCGGCGCGACGGCCCTCCTGACGGCCCGCGGCATGGACAGTTACGGCTGGTCCAACGCATGGCGCAGCCTGTGCTGGGCACGGCTGAAGAACGCGGAGAAGGCCTACCGACTCGTCGTCAACAACCTGAAGCCGTCGGCGAACGGCAGCAACGGCTCGGCGCCGAACCTCTTCGACATCATGGACATGGGGGGAGGCCGCGGCATCTTCCAGATCGACGCGAACTTCGGCACCCCCTCCGCGATCATCGAGATGCTGGTCTACTCGCGGCCGGGCCACGTCGAGTTGCTGCCCGCCCTGCCCGCGGCGTGGGCGGCATCCGGCTCGGTGTCCGGCGTCGGTGTCCGCGGCGGCTTCGTCGCCGACCTCAAGTGGAAGAACGGCAAGGTCACGCAGGTGACGCTGAAGAGTGTCGGCGGCCGTGACACGACCGTCCTCGCGGGCGGCGCCTCGCGGAAGATCAGCCTCGAGCCCGGTGAGTCCGTCACGCTGGGCAACCTCGGCTGAGACCGGTTCCCACAAGAAGCAGTTCACGGTGTCCGCGGCGTGCGGCACGTCTTCGCGGGTGCACTTGGGGACGATGCCGCCCGGTGCACCCCGGAGCCCCCGGCCAGAGCCGGTGAGCCGGACCCGCCGCGGACGACGAGCAGAGTGGAGATCGACGATGTCCCCCAACAAGGCAAACGCGGCGGCGTGTCGCCGACCGCGTCGCAGAACCTTGCTGACCCTGGTCGGCGCGCTGACCGGCATGGCCCTGACGGTCGTTCCGTTGAGCACGGCGAGCACGGCGAGCGCCACGACGTCCTCGTCGCAGGGCCAGGCCACCCGGGTCAGCGCCTGGTCGCCCAGCATGACGACCGGCGGCCCGTCCTTCAGCAACCAGACCATACGGATGGTGGTCCACAGCAGCGTCGCGGGCTCGGGCGCACGCATCACCCTGTCCAACCGGTACAGCGGCACCCCGCTCGACGTCGCCGAAGTGGACGTGGCGGTCCAGGCGAACGGTGGCGAGGCGACGCGTGGCACCACGCGGAACGTCACGTTCGGCGCCTCCCGCCGCCTCACGATCCCCGCCGGCGAAGAGGCCGTCAGCGACGTCATACCGATCTCGGTCAGCGCCGGGCAGAACCTGCTCGTCAGCCTCTACGTCCCCGGCACGACGGGCATGTCGACCTGGCACTCCGACGCCTTCGACACCACCTACACAGCCTTCGGCAACCACACCGGTGACGACAGCGCCGCCGCGTTCGGCACCACCACGACCTCGTGGTACTACCTGGCCGGGCTGGACGTCTTGTCGTCGAGCGCCAGGGGCACCGTCGTCGCCTTCGGTGACTCCATCACGGACGGCTACCACTCCTCGACCGGCACCTACACCCGGTGGCCCGACTTCCTCGGACGCCGGCTGGGCGCCGGGCCGGGCCCGCAGAAGCTGAGTGTCGTCGACGCCGGCATCGGCGGCAACCGGGTCCTGACCGACGTCCCGAACCTGTGGCAGGGGGTCAGCGCCCTCAAGCGCTTCAAGCACGACGCCCTCGGCCAGCCAGGCGTCAAGGACGTGATCCTCCTCCAAGGCATCAACGACATCGGAAACAACGCCGGCCCCGACGGCCGGCCGCTGACGGCCCAGGACCTCATCGACGGCTACCGCACCCTGATCGACGAGGCACACGCCGCCCACGTCGACATCATCGGCGCGACTCTGATGCCCGACGAGGGCAACGGCTACTACACGCCCGCCGCCGAGGCGATCCGGCAGAGCGTCAACCAGTGGATCCGCACCAGCGGCGCCTTCGACGGCGTCATCGACTTCGACCGGACCATGCGTGACCCCGCGAACCCGGCCGCCCTCAACCCGGCCTACGACTCGGGCGACCACATCCACCCCAACGACGCGGGCATGAAGGCCATGGCCGACGCGATCGACCTGCGGCTTCTGCGCACCTGACGCACGCAGGCACAGGTCCTTCCAGAGGTGGCGCCCACGAGCCCGTGAACGGCTCGCGGGCGCCACCGTTCCGTTCTTCCGGGCGCTGCCGGCACGCGCCATCGCCGTTGCCCGGCCTCCGGGCCATGTCGCCTCAAAACCCCGCTCGGCGAACAACTCCAGCGCCGTCTTCGGCAGCCGCGCCCGCACTGTGAGATCCCCCTTCGCCACCGTCCGTATGGCCGCATGGTTACCGTGGCCGCGTGGTGGTCCGGCCGCGATCGGGTCCGGTGGCAGCGCTCGTGAAAGGGCCGGACCGTCAGCCTGCCGAGCGGTGAATGCGGGGTGACCCTCAGGCCGGGTTACGGGCGCCCACCGGCAGACGCGGCCTGCCCGGCTGCCTCCCTGGCAGGCGGCTCCGCGGCCCGGGCGAGGTCGCGTTCGAGCGCGTCCAGGGCCTGGCGGGCCGCCGCGATGCGCTCGGCCAGGAGCAGGCTCTGCTCCTCCTGCACCGGCACCAGGTGCGGCCCCTGCGTCGACTCTTCCTGCTTCTCCATCTCCCGGGCCTCGTCGAGGGATGTGATGACCACGCCGATGAGGACGTTGACGAGGACGAAGGAGGCGAGCAGAACGTAGGAGGCGTAGTAGACCAGGCTCCAGCGGGACAGTTCCAGGCCGGCGTGGACCGCGTCTCCGATGCCGTCGAGGGTCATCAAGAGGAAGAGGGTCAGCACGGCACGACCGATGGAGCCGTAGTGCTCGGGATCGTGGTGGCCGAAGAAGACCCAGCCGACCATCGCGTAGACGTACAGCAGCAGCGCGCCGACGAGCAGGAAGCTCAGCGTGCCGGGCAGGCTGCGGCCCACCGCGACCAGCACGATCCGCAACTGAGGGAGGAAACGGGCCGTGCGCAGCACCCTTGCCAGCCGCAACAGCCGCAGCACCGTGGTGTTCTCCCGCACGAAGGGCAGGAACGCGCACAGGACCACAGCGAGATCGAAGAGGTTCCAGGGGTCCTTGAAGAAGTCCCGTGGCCGGTCGGCGTGCGCGGCCAGGCGTACGACGATCTCCACGGTGAACACGGCCAGGCAGCCGTGCTCCGCCAGTCGCAACCAGCGGTGCCATTCCTCGACCAGCCCGGAGTAGGTCTCCAGGCCCAGCAACGCCGCGTTGAGGAGGATGACGACGAAAACCGTCAGGGCGAACCAGCGGGTCTCCGTGAGGTCGCGGCAACGGCGCGCCACTTCCGCACGGACCTGTCGGGGCCCCACGGCAATACTCATCTGGCCTTGCTGCTCCGGCATTTCGCTGCCCTGACTCCTTGTCGCACGACGTGGCCCCCGGCTAACCCGGTTGGAAGGCGGGCTTGTTGGGTGATCACCTTCAGGAGACACTTCTACAGCACTGTAGATTCTCATGCGGAGGGCAGACCTGATGTTCGGCTTGAGCGAGCTGGCCGTGATCCTCGTGGTCGTCATCGTGGTCCTCGGGATCAAGAAGCTGCCCGAGCTGACGCGGTCCGCGGGCAAAGCGGCCCGGATCTTCAAGAGCGAGGCCAAGGCCCTCAAGGAGCAGGACTCATCGGAGGCGGCAGCGGGCTCGGGGCGCGTGGTCTCCGGCAGGGTCATCGATCACGACGAAGCTGCGCCGCGATCCTGAGGGCCCGTGTTGCACAGAACCGCCGGGTGCCCCGTGGGAGTCGGGGCACCCGGCGGAGACGTTGCCCTTATGCCGTCTGGCTCGTCCTGTGCGGCGGATCGATCGTGATCATGGACGCAGGATGAGTGCTGCCGTCGGCTTCGGAGGCGGCAGCGCGCACCCGCTCCGGGAGTTCCTCCGCGAGGCCACCGCGAGGGAGGGGACCTGGTGGGCCCGCCGGTTGGACATCGCCGACCGGTGGCCGGCCGGCTATGGGTTCAGCTCTCGCTGAAGCCCGCCCGCGCCCGGAACCGCCCGACCGGACCGGGGTCGACGAAGCGGCCCTCGTCCACCACGATCCGGCCGCCGCTGACCACGGTGCTGGGCCAGCCGGCGAGCTCCAGGCCGTCGAAGGGGGAGAAGTCCGAGCCCTGGTGCAGCGCGGCGCCGTCCACGCGGCGGGTCTCGGTCGGGTCGAAGAGGACGAGGTCGGCGTCGTACCCGACGGCGATCACGCCCTTGCTCCGCAGGCCGTTGATCCGTGCCGGTGCGGTGGAGAAGAGCTCGACGAAGCGATTCACGCTCAGCCCGCCGCGGGTGACGACCGCCGTGAACGCGGCCGGCATCCGGGTCTCCACGCCGGGGAGACCGTGCGGCATGCGGCGCACGTCGTGGCTGTACTCGCGCTTCTGGGCGAGGTCGTAGCAGGAGTGGTCGGAGGCGAGGGTGTGGACGTTGCCGAGCGCGAGCTCGTCGCTGAGCCGGCGTACCGTCTCCGCCGGCCGCATGGGCGGGCAGCACGCGAACCGTTCCGGCTCGGAGGAGGCGTACACGGAATCGTCCAGCAGCAGGTAGTGGGGGCAGGTCTCCGAGAAGACCTGCACGCCGCGGGCGCGGGCCTCCGCGGCGGCCCGTACGGCGGCCGCCGTGGTCTGGTGCACGAGGTACACCGGCGCACCGGTGTGCTCCGCGACGGCGATCATCTCCCGCACCGACGCGTCCTCGGAGAGCGCCGGCCGGGACCGGGGCAGGTGACCGATTGCGAGGTGGCCCTCGCTCGCGCAGGTCTCGGTCTGGTCCACGACGATCGCGTCGTGCTCGCAGTGGAGGTAGGTGAGCCCGTCCAGGCGCACCATCTCCTTCATCACCCGCAGGATGGTGTCCTCGTCGGCCATCGTCGTGCCGCGGTTGGTGGTGTAGAGCTTCACCGACCGCACCCCGAGCTCGGCCATCTCGTCGAGCTGGGCCGGGACCGTGTCGTCCCACGCCAGCACCGAGCCGTGCAGCGCGACGTCGCAGCGGGCGCCATCGATCAGGCCGAGCTTGTTGCGCAGCGCCGCGATCGGGCTCTCCCCCCGGTCGGCGGGGATGCCGAAGTCGATGATCGTCGTCGTCCCGCCGTGCAGGGCGGCGGTGGTGGCGGTCCGGAATGAGTCCAGCGACTTGTACTCACCGGTGACCTGCTCGACGTGGCAGTGCGCGTCCACGCCGCCCGGGATCACCAGCCGCCCGCTCGCGTCGAACGTCCGCGTCGCCGCGGGGAGCTGTGCCACGTCCTGCGCGAGCAGGGTCGTGATCCGGCCGTCACAGACCCCGATGTGGCCGTGCACGCGGCCGTCGGCGTTGACGATCGTCGCGTTCGTGATGAGCAGGTCCAGGGCCATGCGGTTCTCCAGGATCGGGGTGAGGTCGGGGGGCGGGTGCTCAGTCGCGCTTCTGGGCGGCCTCGAGCGCCGCGGCGAGCGCCGGCGACAGCCCACGGTGGGCCTTGGCCGGCGGGCCGGCGTACGAGCCTGCTCGGGCGGGGCCCGGCGCGAGCCGCACCAGCGCCTCGGCCTGGGCGATACCGGCGGCGACGCCGTCGACGACCGGCACCGGGATCTGATCGGCGACTTCCCGGGCGAGGCCGGCCAGCGGCGCGCCGGCGAGGATGACGACGTCGGCGCCGTCCTCGGTCACGACCTGGTTGGCCAGGCGCACCAGCTCGGGCCCGAAGTCGTCCTGGACGGTGCCGATGCCGCGGAGCGGGTCCCGCAGCGAGCGGATCGACGCGAGCCGCCCGAGCAGGCCGTTGCGCTCCACGCAGTCGCGGTACCACGGGGTGATCCGCTCGGAGATCGCGACGATGGACATCCGCGCGCCGAGCAGGGACGCGGTGGCGAGCGCGGCCTCGGTGATCCCGACGACAGGTACGTCGACCAGTTCCTTGAGGGCGGGCAGGCCCGGGTCCCCGAAGGCCGCCACGACGACGGCGTCGGCAGTGGTGTCGGCCTGGGCGATCAGCTCGGCCACGGCGGGCCCGGCGAGCAGCGATTCGAGCCGGGTCTCGATGTAGGCGACGCCGCTCTCGGCGGTCCGCATCACGATCTCGGTGCCGGGGCTCGCCGCGCGCCTGGCCTCGGCCGCGATCAGGTCGGACACCGACGTGCTGATGTTGGGGTTGACGACCAGCAGTCGCAGGTCGGCGTCGGCCGGCGTCCTGACCGGGCCGGGGGCGGGCGCGGGCCCGTGTTCCTCGTACTGGTCGAGGGTGCTGTGCCGGCTCGCGTCGACGTGGGCGGCGGCCAGGGCGGCCGCCCGGTCGGCGTCGCCGTCCGAGATCGCCTCGATGAGCGCCTCGTGCTCGGCGAGCTGGCGACCGTAGTCGTGGTTGATGCCGATCATGACCCGGAGCCGGCCGTCGACGGGCTGCAGCGCGGTCCCGAGATAGGGGTTGCCCGCCATCTCGACGACCTGGCTGTGGAACTGCGTGTTCACCGCGACGATCTCGCGATGGTCGCCGCCCTCCACCGCGGCTCGCATCCGCTCGAGCAGGCGGTGGAGGGAGCGCACCTCTCCGGGGGTCGCCCGTGCCGCGGCGAGCCGGAAGGCCATCGCCTCCAGCGACTCCCGCAGGTTGTACAGGTGCTCCAGGTCGGTACGGCTGAGGCTGGCGACGACGACGCCCCGGCGCGGAACGGTGACCACGAGCCCCTCCGACTCCAGCATGCGGAGCGCCTCGCGCACGGGGATCCGCGAGGTGCCGTACTCGTCGGCGAGCCGCTGCTCCACGAGCCGCGCGCCAGCCGGGTAGCGGCCGTCGGAGATCCGGCTCCGGATCTCGTCGCGGACCTGGTCGCGCAGCGTGGACTCACTGCCCGTCACGCGGTCGGTCTGGTTCATCGTCCCGTCCTCTCAACTCGGGCCACGGCGGCCGCCCGCGCCACAGTGTGCGCCTCCACCGCGGCCGCCACGCGGAGGGTCGTCGCATCCGCCCCGTGCCGGGCGGCGATCTGCAGCCCCACGGGCTCGTCGCCCAGCTCGCACGGCACGCTGACCGCAGGATGGCCGGTCAGGTTGAAGGGCATCGTCAGCCGGCAGTAGCGCGGCAGGTCGGCCTCCGGCCGCATCGTCGCCAGCGGCACCGCACCGAGCGCCAGCGTCGGCGAGACCAGCACGTCGAGCCGCTCCGTCTCCAGCGCGGCGTCGACGGCACGTAGTACGTCGTCGCGCACGCGGTGGGCGCGGGCGACCTCGGCCTCGGTGATTCGCTCGGCCTGCGCGAGGAACCCCTGCACGCCCGGGGAGTAGCCCGCGCGGACATCGGCGGGCACGTCGCGGTGGTGCGCGGCGGCCCCCGACGCACCGATGGTGCCGTGAGCCTCGGCCGCCTGCTCCAGCTCGGGGATCTCCAGCCACACGACCTCGGCGCCGTCGGCCGCGAGCAGGTCGAGACTGCGGCGCACCGCGGCGTCGACCGCCGGCTCGAGGTCGCGGAAGAAGTAGCCGGCGCAGCCGACCCGCAGCCCGGTGACGCCCTCGTCCGTCCGCACCGGGCCGAGATCGGTGAGCGCGGCGAGGAGGAGCGCGGAGTCCGCGACGGTCGTGGTGATCCAGCCGACGTGGTCGTTCGACGTCGTTGCGGGCACAACCCCGGCGGTGTCGACAAGGCCGTGTGTCGGCTTGAGCCCGACCAGGCCGTGCAGCGCGGCCGGCTTGCGGATCGAGCCGCCGCCGTCGGTGCCGATCGCGGCCAGGCTCGACCCGACGGCCACCGAGACCGCACCGCCGATCGTGGACCCCCCGGCGTACTTGGTGGGATCGAGCGGGTGCCGCGTCGGCGGCTCGTCGAGCCCGTAGCCGAACTCGTGCGTGTGCTGCTTGCCGACGACGATGCCGCCCGCCGCGCGGAGCCGGCGTACGACGGCCGCGTCGTCGATCGGGTACGACCGCGCCCAGCTGTGCGAGCCCGCGCGCGTCGGGAGGCCGGCGGTCGCGATGAGGTCCTTGACCCCGATCGGGAGCCCGTGCAGCGGGCCGCGCTCCTCCGCAGGCGTCGCGTCGGGGGGGCGGGGGGGGGGCCGCGCGGGGCGGGGGGGAT